>JAILRU010000048.1 GCA_024697945.1 Bacteroidaceae bacterium | reverse complement strand
GGTGTGTCAAAATACAATTAATATAATATAAACAACGGATTACACGGATTTGACGGATTTAAGCCACGCTGATAATCAGCATTTAAGATAATCCGTTGAATCAGTGTAATCCGTTGTTGTTAATTATGACACACCCTCTTTAATGTTCAATTATCAATTCTACTATACGATGCCTTGTGCCATCATAGCCTTAGCAACCTTCATGAAGCCTGCGACGTTGGCACCCTTTACGTAGTTGACATAGCCGTCGGGCTGAGTGCCGTACTTCACACAGTTCTCGTGGATGTTCTCCATAATCCAAAGCAGCTTGGCATCAACCTCTTCTGCGCTCCAGCTGAGACGCTCGCTGTTCTGTGACATCTCGAGACCTGATACAGACACACCGCCTGCGTTGCTGGCCTTACCGGGAGAGTAGAGAATCTTTGCCTCCTGGAAGACGCGGATGGCACCTGGGGTGGAGGGCATATTGGCACCTTCGGCAACTGCTATACAGCCATTGGCAACCAGAGCCTTAGCCTGCTCTTCGTTCAGCTCGTTCTGGGTAGCGCAAGGCAGTGCGATGTCGGCCTTCTCGAACCAAGGCTTTGCACCGTCGCCCACGTACTTGGCTGTGGGATACTGGTCCACATATTCCTTAATACGTCCGCGATAAACCTGCTTAAGTTCCATGATGTAGTCGAGCTTCTCACGGTCTATGCCATCGGGATCGTAGATGTAACCGTCGCTGTCGCTCATGGTCATCACCTTACCACCCAGCTGCAGCACCTTCTCGGCAGCATACTGAGCCACGTTGCCAGCACCAGAGATGAGCACCTTCTTGCCCTCTACGGTCTCGCCCTTGGTCTTCAGCATGGCACGAAGGAAATAGACTGTGCCGTAACCTGTTGCCTCGGGACGAATCAGCGAGCCACCGAACTCAATGCCCTTACCTGTCAGCACTCCACTGTATTCGCGGGTCAGCTTCTTATACATGCCAAACATATAGCCTACCTCACGTCCGCCTACGCCGATGTCGCCTGCAGGAACGTCGGTGTCAGGACCGATATGGCGAGTCAACTCCAGCATGAAGGCCTGGCAGAAACGCATCACCTCAGCGTTGCTCTTGCCACGGGGGCTGAAGTCACTGCCACCCTTGCCACCGCCCATAGGCAGTGTGGTGAGGCTGTTCTTGAAAGTCTGCTCGAAGGCGAGGAACTTCAAGATTCCCAGGTTAACACTTGAGTGGAAACGGATGCCGCCCTTGTACGGACCAATGGCGTTGTTGTGCTGTATGCGGTAACCCATGTTGGTCTGGATTTGACCCTTGTCGTCCATCCAGGTTACACGGAACTGATATACACGGTCGGGTATGCAGAGACGTTCGATGAGGTTTACCTTGTCAAACTCGGGGTGCTTGTTGTACTCTTCTTCGATAGTGCCCAGCACCTCTTCTACTGCCTGATGATACTCTGGTTCATTGGGGAAGCGTCTTTTCAGATCTTCCAAGACTTTCTTTGCGTCCATAAATAGATGAATAATTTAATAAATTTAATAGGTTATTTGTTATCCGGCTGCAAAAGTACAGAGAAATACGCAATCCTGCAACTTTTTGAAAGAAAAAGTTGCAAAAGCATCGCTTTTTGCTACATTATCCTGCATAAGTTAGTGGAAAGATGCATATTTCTGCATTCTCATCTGCATTGAGCAAAGCGCGGGCACAGTTGCTGAGTGTGGCACCGGTGGTCATGACATCATCCACAATTACCAGGCATTTCCCTCGCCACTCTTCGGGAATGGTAGCACGATAGATGCCTTCGGCATTTCTTTGCCGCACCTCGCTACTGAGACGTGACTGCGGTGTGCGGTTCTTGGTGCGCTTGAGTAGGTTCAGTACGGGCAAACCTGTCACCTCTGCCATACCGCGGGCCAGCATCTCTGCCTGGTTGTAGCCGCGTCGCCAGCGCCGCCATCGTGTCAGCGGTACGGGCACCAAAGCATCGGCTTTGTCCCAGAAACCATATTTTGCAGCCTCCATAGCGGCCCACCTGCCTAACCTGACGGCCAAATCGCTTCTGCCATGAAACTTGATGCCAATAACGAGGTTATGGTAGGGAGAGTTGTGATTGTAGGTGAGAAACGTCGTGGCGCGGTGCACATCGGCTGTGTCCCAAACTGTGCGCAGAAGTATGTTGTCGTCGATGCGCTGAATATGGTAACGCGGCAGTCCGATGGCGCAAAACGCGCAGAGCACATCCTCGCTTTTCATCAACAGTTTTCCGCATACCGGACAGAGTCGCGGCAGTAGCAGTTCGTGTATGTCGTTAAGCAGGCTCATTGCGCGTGTATTACTATATAATGTGCAAAGATAAGATAAAAAACTTAAATAAATCATAAATCTTAACTCATAATTCATAAAAATGTTGTACTTTTGACTTCGCAAATACACGTATAATAACATTAACAATAAAAAGGAATATTATGGAAAAGCTAATTAAAGAACTCGATCCACAGATTATCTGGAAGAATTTCTATCTTTTGACCCAAGTGCCTCGTCCCAGCGGACACCTACAGAAAATTCAGCAGTTCCTGCTCGACTGGGCAAAGGAGCATGGCATCGAAGCATGGAAGGACAATGCCGAGAACATCGTTATGCGTAAGTCCGCCACTCCTGGTAAGGAAGGACACAAGTGTGCCGTCCTTCAGGCTCACATGGACATGGTGCCGCAGAAGGTTGACGAGAGCACACACAACTTCGAGACAGACCCTATCGAGACCTTCATCGACGGCGACTGGGTGAAGGCCAAGGGCACTACTTTGGGCAGCGACGACGGCATGGGTGTGGCAGCTATCATGGCAGTCATGGAGAGCAAGGATATTAAGCACGGTCCATTGGAGGCCCTCATAACGGCAGACGAAGAGACGTGTATGTATGGTGTGAATCATCTCTCGCCCGACACCCTGAAGGGCGACATCCTCTTGAACATCGACAACGAGACGATGGGCGAATTCGTCATTGGTTCTGCTGGCGGTGTGAACATCAGTGCTACGATGCAGTACAAGGAGGTGGCGCTCGAAGAGGGTGACATTGCCGTCAAGGTGATGCTCAAGGGACTTCGTGGCGGTCACAGCGGACTGGAAATCAACGAGGGTCGCGCCAATGCCAATAAACTCATGGCGCGCTTTGTACGTCAGGCTATTGCCGACGATGAGGCTCGGCTCTGCTCTTGGCAGGGCGGTAACATGCGCAATGCCATACCTCGTACTGCAACAGTAGTACTGGCAGTTCCCCTGGAGAACTACGATGACTTCTGCGAACTGGCTGAGTATTGTCAGCAAGTTTTTACCGATGAGTTCCGTGGTGTGGAAGAAGGCATTACGATGACCGTCGAGACCACAGCAATGCCTGCAGGTCGGGTTCCAGAAGAGATACAGGATAACTTGGTGGATGCCATCATGGCCTGTCACGATGGCGTGCTCAGGAACATTCCCAGCATCCCTGCTGTCGTAGAGACCAGCAGCAATTTGGGCATCATCAACATTGGAGCAGGCGATGCAAGCATCCTTATTCTGGCTCGCTCCAGCAACGACACCATGATGGAGTACATTCAGGAGATGCAGGAGAGTTGCTTCTCTATGGCAGGTATGAAGGTGGAGTACGGAGGCAACTACGGTGCTTGGCAACCTAACTTCGACAGTCCCATCGTGGCAAAGATGGTCGAGGTTTATCGCAATCTCTTCAATGAGGAAGCTAATGTTCAGGTTTGTCACGCGGGTTTGGAGTGCAGTATCATAGGTGGTGTATATCCCAAGATGGACCTTGTCAGCTTCGGCCCCACTTTGCGTAGCCCTCATACACCAGATGAGAAGTGCAACATCCCGAGTGTAGCAAAGTTCTGGACCTTCCTCAAAGCTTTGCTGGAAGAGATTTGATTAATTCATAATTCAAGATTCAAAATTAATAAATTCAAAATTCAAAATTGAATGAAGAATCTCCTCGCTTTCCTTGCTGTTGTATGTTGCTGGCTGGATGTCTTTGCTGGCAAAAAGACAGAACCAGTCGTGGTGGCATACGTCACTTCTTGGACGCAGGTTGTGCCTGACCCTACCGTCATGACGCACCTCAACTATGCCTTCGGGCATGTGAACGAGCAGTTCAATGGCGTGCGTATTGATAATGAGCAGCGTCTGCGCGACCTTGTCAACCTCAAGAATCAGCAGCCTAAGTTGCTCGTCATGCTGAGCATCGGAGGGTGGGGTAGCGGTCGCTTCAGCGAGATGGCGGCATCTGAAACCAATCGCAAGGCTTTTGCAAAGGATTGCCGTTGTGTGTGCGAAGAGTTTGGCTTAGACGGCATCGACATCGACTGGGAGTACCCCACACAAAAGAGCGCCGGCATAAGTGCATCGCCACAGGACACCGAAAACTTCACCCTGTTGATGCGCGACCTTCGTCAGGCTTTGGGAAAGAAGCTTTGGCTGACCTTAGCCAGTGTGGGAAGTGCCCAGTACATCGACTTCCGCAGTTGTGTGCAGTACCTCGACATGGTCAATGTGATGGCCTACGATATGGGAAGTGCTCCCAAGCATCATGCCGCCCTTTATCGTTCGAAGATTGTCGGATGGTTTTGTGCTTCGGAATGTGTGGAGGCTCATCGCAAGGCTGGTGTGCCCGATAACAAAATTGTCTTGGGTATGCCTTTCTATGGGAGAGGTAAGGACGGACAGTACATGAAGTATGCGGACCGCGACAAGCAGACCCTGCAGGAGGTGTGGAGCAACAAGTCGAAGGCATCGTTCCTTGTGGACAAGGATAATGAGCTGGCAATTGGCTTTGAGAGTCCGCGCTCCATTGCCGCGAAGTGTGCCTATATCAGGCAGCAGGGTTTGCGCGGCGCGATGTATTGGGAATATGCAGACGACAATGCTCAGGGCGACTTGCAACGTGCAGTCTGGCAAGGTATCCTGCAGAGTGACAAGGAGCGGAGTAAGGCCAGTCAAAAGGCCGCTCAAAGGCTGGCGGCTGTCCTGAAAGACAACCAGAAACGCGAGGAAATCACGCCCGACAGCTTCTTCTATGACTGGCGGCAGCTGAAGGCAGAAATGCTCAAGGAGAAAGACCCGACGGCACAAGCTATCTATCGTGCCACGATGGCACATTTGCTTTGCCAGAACCGTTGGCGTTCCCAGGGTTACGGTCGCAAGACCTCAAGCCATCCCGACAGCATTCAGGAGTGGGGCCATCAGGAATACCTCAGCTATGCCACCAAACTCTATGCCCAGGCAATGCAGGACCCAGATGCCTTGCATCGCTGTAAAGTGACAGAAATAAAACCTCTGGCAGAGCGAGGCAAGGACGACGGCATCTTCGACGGTGACTTGCTCTATGTCATCTGGCAGGCTTTTAAGCAGGACTGCTCTACAACGGAGAAGGGTCTCTTCCCACATTATACAGACATCATTGATGTCTATCGCAGGCACGGCTTGCGGGAGGCGGAGTTGTTACTCAAGATTGATTCGCTCGAAGAGAAATCTCTCTATAATGATGCTGCGATAAAGGAAGAACTCCTGCTTCGTCTTCGCGATGAATATATCGACTTGCCTACTTGTGCTGACGTCTATATGCTGCTTGCCAAACAGCCGGACAAGACGAATCAGGAACGTCAAGACCTGTTAGAAGAGGCTTTGCGGCGTTATCCCAAAAGCAGACAGGCAAACGAGCTTCGCAATAGACTCGCAGAGTTGCGTCAGCCGAAGCTTACGGTACGCTTCCGCGAGATGTGCTATCCCGACAAGGACTACGGCATTCCTCTCAAGATTAAGAACATGCAGTCTGGCAGCATTGCGGTCTATCGTGTGCCGCTCGACTTTAAGTTTAATGAGGAAGAAAAAGTAGGTACAAGGCTGGAACAAGTTCGGCGTAATGGTTCCCTCATCGAGACTTTGCCTATCGACATGACTGGCGTGGAGATTCTCGAGACAAAGAACGACACATTGAAGTGGCATTCGCCAGGCTTCGGACAATATGCTCTCGTCTTAGATGGCATCACAAAGGAGAATCTGGAAACTGGTGTTGAGCCTCAGATTGTCTTGACCAGTGTTTCGGCACTTACCTTCATGTCCACAACTTTGCCCGACAGTAGGAAACGCATCATGGTGACGGACGCCATGACAGGCGAACCGCAGCAGGGAGTCAAAGTCGTTTTCTATAAAAAGGACAAGCAGGAATATATTTCAATCAAGGAAACAACGACCGACAGCAGAGGTATTGCCGAGACTCCCGTTGAGAAAAGGGATATCATATATGTCGAATTGTCGCGAGGCGAGGACAAGGCTTTCGGAAGACAAAGCTTAGGATGGTCTAACTTCCAAGAGAATGACGAAGAGTTCCACCATCGCATCAATGTCTATACTGACCGCAGCATCTATCGTCCTGGTCAAATGGTCTATGTGGGTGGATTCGCTTATTGTTGGCAGCATGGTGAAGCACCAAAGGCTGAGGAAAGAACGGACTTGAAACTTACACTCGTTGACGCCAATGGTCAGGAAATCATAGAACATATCCTGAAGACTGACGAGTTCGGTTCTTTGGCGGATAGCCTGCAGTTGCCTGAAACAGGTTTGCCAGGCAGCTATCATATCCGTCTTGATGGCTTGCACCACTACTTTCGCGTCGAAGAATATCGTCGGCCTACCTTCCAAGTGGAGATGGACGAGGCTCCGGCCATCTCATTGCCAGTTGATAGCATCACTTTGACTGGTCGCGCCTTGACCTACAGCCAGTGGCCTGTAGCGAATGCCCGTGTTACCGGCACTTACAGGTGGATGCAAAGCTGGTTGTGGTACAAACGTCTTAATTCAAGTGAATCACACGACATAGATACCCTTTATACTGATGAGGAAGGGCGTTTCAGCATCCGTGTTCCTGTCTCAAAGGAGCTCACGAAGGAAGACTTGCGATGGGGACAGACGCTTCAACTATCGGTCGATGTGCTTAGTCCTGAAGGCGAGATGCAGCAGGGCAGCATTCGTGTACCGCTTTGCAGCACACCGCTTCGCATGAGAGGTAACATCCCAGAGCAAGAGAACCAAGAGTCTCTCAAGCCTTGGCGCTTCGATCTCTATTCAAGTAATGACAAACCTGTCGAGGGCGATGTGCTTTGTGTCCTGTCACAAGATGGGAAGGAAGTGAAGAGCTTTAGTGTTCCTGCAGGAAAAGACACCATTCCAGAAACGCTCCGTACTTTGCCTTCCGGCGAGTATGACCTTTATGCTAAGGCAGAAGTAAAGGGTGATACTGCATCGTTCAAGGCAAGTTTCACCATCTTCTCCATTACAGACAAGCGTCTCATTGGCAAGCACAATCTTTGGCTTTATACGCCTTGCGACATGATGTCTGCCGAAAAACCAGCCCGTTTCCAGATAGGTACGACCTTGCCCGATGCATGGATATATTGTATCATCAATGGCGAATGTGGCATCGTACGCGATACCTTGCTGCATCTCTCTGACCAGGCAATGATGATGGAAGTTCCATACGAGGAACGCTTCCAGCACCATTTGGCTGTCACATTGATGCTTATTCATGAAGGTAAGTTCCAACAAGAAAAGATAGACTTCAAGCTTGAGCAGCCCGAGACACGTCTCACGATGCATTGGGATACTTTCCGCGACCACTTGCAACCCGGTCAGAAAGAGCAATGGCGACTCACCTTGACACGGCCCGACGGCAAGCCCGCTTCGGCAAATGTCATGGTGGGTATGTACGATGCCTCGCTCGATGCGTTGGCTCAGTATGAGATGAACGCCAGAATATCTTTCTATACTGCATGCCATCGCAGCATCTTCCTTCATACACCTTACTTCGAGCGGTTTGAAAGGTATCGTTATGTAAGTCTCAATCTGCCGCTCCATTTCCTTCCTGCCGAGGGCTATGATTTTGCAAGGTGGAACGACGAGATATTCGGAGGTGCCCGATGGACAAGAAGTAGCAAGTACACTATGCGCTTGCGTGGCTTGGGAGCAAATCGGGATGAGGCAAGAGTGTATAATATGGTTGCTCCGGCTCCAGTAGGTGCTCAGGCGGCTCGCGAGTATGCAGGTGCTGTCAATAACTTCAAGATGGAAGACGTGGAAGGTCTTGCGTTTGAATCTGTCGACCAAGCTCTTCAAGGTCAGATTGCAGGGCTTGATATAGCTGCAAAGGAATTTTCCGGCGAGGTAATGACTGAAGAAGCTGTAGAAGCAGAGGAAGAAAAAGAGGACGCAGATGCATACGTTCGCTCCAATCTGTCCGAGCTTGCTTTCTTCTACCCACAGCTCCGCACGGACAGCAAGGGTCAGACATCCATCGAGTTCACCTTGCCTGAAGGTCTCACTTCTTGGCATCTTCATGGCTTGGCACACACAAAGGACATGATGATTGCTGAGTGGGAAGAGACCATCGTGGCGAAGAAGGAACTAATGGCAGAGCTGACGTTGCCGCGCTTCTTGCGTAATGATGACGAGGCAGAGTTAACAGCTTCCATCCGTAATTCTTCCGACCAGCATCAGAAGGGTGAAGCCATCCTCGATGTCTATGATGCAGAAAGCAAAAAGGTAGTAAAGAAGATGAAGGTGAAGTTCGACCTTGAACCAGGTAAAGAAGCAATCCACCACATGAGCCTTACCGCGACACTCGACCATCCTGTCCTTGCTGTCCAGTGGATTGCGAAGGCGAAGGATAGCAGCGATGGCGAGGTGCGTTATCTGCCTGTCCTGTCAGATATGCAGAATGTCACAGAGACAAAGACTTACATGCTCAAGGGAGATACGACACTCACTTTGAACCTCTCCGGTCTCTTTGCGGACGACAATCCGAAGGCAGTTAATAAGACTTTGACCGTTGAGCATGTGTCAGAGCCCATTACACTTGCCTTGCAGGCTTTGCCTTCCTTGACGGCACCTGTTCACAACGATGTGCTATCTGTGGCATCAGCCTTTTATGGCGGAAGTGTTGCCTACCATCTTGCCCACAAATATGAAGGTTTGCGAACCGTCATCGAGTGTTGGGCGAAGGAAGAGGACTCGCAGGCTTTGGAAAGTCCGTTCGTCAAGAACCAACAGTTGGCAGATATCCTGCTCAATGAAACCCCGTGGATGATTGAGGCACAACAGCAGAAGGCCAGCAGGCAACGCATCGCCTCGCTCTTCTCCGAAATGGAGCAAGAGCAACGAAGGATGACAATGCTCTCGGCACTCTCTGCTCGTCAGTACGAAGATGGTTCCTTCGGTTGGTTCCCAGGCATGAGTGGCAGCGTTTGGATGACCTCTGAGGTGGCTACTCTGCTTGTACGTCTTGACGCAATCACCGGCGGTTTGCCCGTTCCGGAACGTCAGGTACTTGATAAGGCAATGTCATTCCTTGGAAAGAAAATGCACGAAAGGGTAGAAGTCCTTCGCAAGGAAAAGGAACCCATGCTTTCGTTCTCTGAGCTCCGCTACCTATATATATATATAATGTTTAAGGACAACGGAAAACAGACAACAGACGATGCCCGTTACCTTTTGTCTTTGCTGAAGAAGCAGGCAGAAGACTACGACAGAGAGGAGCGTGCCCTTGCGGCTATTGTGCTACAAAAGGCAGGCGAAGACAAGAAGGCGCAAGCCCTGATGCCGCGTATCCACGAGTTGCTCAACCACAAGGACGGTGCATATCTTGCCTATCCAAGTGGAAGTTTCACGAGCATCGACCGCAAAGTAGAGACCCACGTCAACCTGATGGAGGCTGTACGTACAGTAGAACCAAAGGAGACAGACTTGCTTGCCAAGATGGCTGAATGGCTTATCCTGCAGAAGCGGACACAGGAGTGGGAACAACCCATACAGTCGGCCAATGCGATTTATGCTTTGTTGCAGAGCGACTTCCATACCGAAGTCGGCTCTTGGAGCGGCAAAGTCATATACGACAACCAGACTCGCAAGTTGCAGAAGCCTGAAGTTGACTATGGATACGTTCGCGAACAAATCAAGGATATCAGTAAGGCAAAGGTATATACTATCGAGCAAAAGAACAGAGAGAATGGCCTTTCTTGGGGTGCCGTCTATGCACAATACCAATTGCCTGCTTCTGAGGTGGAGAGCAATCGCGAGGGCATGACTATTCGCCGCGAGGTTATGGGAATGGTAAATGGTAAATGGTCAAATGGTAAATGTGTGGTCCGTTACACCATTACTGCTGACCGAGACTATGAATACGTTTGCCTGCGGGCTCCACGTCCTGCTGCAGCAGAGCCTGCCCAGCAGCTTTCCGGCTATCGTTGGCAGAATGGCATCGGTTACTATCGGGCGATGCACGATGCCAGTACGGAGTACTTCATGGACCGCTTGCCTCGTGGCACCTACGTCATTGAGGAGGATTGGCTCCTCAGTCGTGATGGGGACTTCCTTCTGCCTCCTGCCCGTCTTACCAGTCTTTATGCTCCCGAATATCAGTCGCAGACAGCAGGCGAGAAGTTCAAGGTAAAATAAAACGATTATTAACAGGATACAATTATGAAAATGAAACAGATATTGCTGACACTTGTCTTGTTGGGTGGCTGTCTGTGTGCCGAAGCTCAGACAGTTGAACGCACTTTCTACATTGACTATGGCCAGAATAACGTAACCAATCAGGGATATAAGACTTTAGGCTCAGATGCCAACGGACATTTTTGGAACAATATCTTTGGTAAGGGAAAGGGAGCTCCCGACAAGGCATATCCGCAGACGATTAGTCTTGTGACTTCGGACAATAAGGCTACCGACTACCGCCTCCAGCTCTCTTCACGTTTCTCGACCAACGGTTACACGAATGGCGGTTTGCAGAAACCTTCTGCAGCCTTACTTGGCGACCTTGCCATCGAGAGTGCTACACAGGATTATATCTTCTTGGAGGGCAATCAGGATTATGGAGTCATACGTTTTGTAGGACTTGATCTCAACAAGGCCTACCGCTTCTATCTCTTCGGCTCGCGTACTGCGACAGATGATCGTGCTGCTTATTTCGAGCTGACTGGCGAGAACTGTTGGAAGGACGAGATGGCAATGTCTGGCAATGGCATAGGCAGCGGCGGCTATAATGGTAACAACAACAAGATACTGACCTCCGACCTTATTTTCCCTGACCGCTCGGGTAACATCGACCTCACTATTATCAAGAAGAGTTCGGGCATCATGGTCTATCTTAACTGCATGAAGATAGAAGAGGTCTCTGGTGTGGAGCGTCCCAATCAGGAACTGACGCTTACTCAGAAGATGTACTTCGACTTTGGCGAGTCCAGCAATAACACTCGCGGACATCAGACTTCAGGTACAGACGCTAATGGCAACCGTTGGAACAACATTACCTCTGGTCAGAGCGATAGCAATGCAATCCCTGCTAACAAGATTGTGGCTGTTAAGAATAGTGAGGGCACTTCTACAGGGGCGCGGTTCGTTGTGGTGGATAAGACCTATACTAACGGCGTTGATGCCGGAGGCAATAACAGTCCTTCTGCTGACGACCTGGGTGACCTTGCCATCAAAACGGCTACTGAGGACTATGTCTTCATCGACAATGCCAATGTCCGCTCTTTCAGGATGACCAAACTCAATACGGACCATTGCTACCGTTTCTTTATTTATGGGTCACGCAATCATACAGACAACCGCTGTACGCTCTATACCATCAAGGGACAGCGCACATGGACAGGCGGACAGACAACTTCCGGCTCTGACATAGGCGGCGAAGGCTATCATGGCAACCTGCGTAACATCCTGCAAAGCGACTACCTCTATCCCGACAAGAGCGGTAACATTGTCATCACGTATCAGCGTGTCTTTGGTATGGCGCACATTAGTGCCATGATGGTAGAGGAGTACGAAGGCGGCACCCGTCCTGAGGAGCCTCTCGAGTTTAGTGCGTTGACACTTGGTGGCAACGCAGAGGATGCAACCTTCAAGTCTGTTGGCAGCAATCTTTATGAGACCTATGCTCGTCTTGATGCAGGTTCTTTCAGTCTGACTGCTACTATTGAAGGCGAGGCTGTGACGCTTTCCGATAATGGCGACGGCACTTTTGGTATCGAAGGCGGTACGCCTTTCTCTGTCGCAGAGAGCTGTGTGGCTCGTATTACCGTCAATACTTCAGGCAATACCATTACCATCCTTCCTGTCACGATGAACGTGCGTGGAAACATGGGTGCAGGTAGTCCTGTCATCCCTTACAAGGGTAATGGCGTCTTCGAGGGAGAGGTGACGTTGCAGGAAACAGCATCCCAGCAATGGGTGGACAAGACGATGTACTTCGCCCTCAACAACAACGATACTTATGCTATCAAGCGCCTTCAAGGTGCAGCCACGCGCTACGTCCTTGGTGAGGTGGAGAAGGGACAGAGTACGGAGAACATCTACCAGAACGCAGGTACCTATACCATTACCGTTGATATGAAGCAGATGGTTTATGATATCTCGGCTCCTATCGACGAGAACCGCATCTCTGTCTTCGGCTCTTCTGTAGCTAACGGTCAGGGCGCAACCGACTACAAGGGCTATCGTTACCTCTATGGTCAGCAGCTCATCGCCCGACATCGGGAGGGCAGGAGTGAGAACCCTTTCTACACAACCAATGTCTCCATTGGTGGCAATACGACAGTCAATCTTCTGAACCGTTACGACGACCTTATCCGCGACTTCGGTCGCTACGTCATCTTCGGCCTCTCGCTGGGTAACGAGGGCATTCATGGAGCCAGCGACCAGCAGGCAGTATTCAACCAATGGCGCGACAACATGTTGAAGCTTATCAGCAAGGTGCGTGCCGACGGCAAGATACCCATGGTGATGAACAACTACACTCGCGGCGACTATAATAACGATGACTATTACTACGTCAAGCAACTGAATCTGCTCATTCATGAGTGGGATGTGCCTTCGACGAACGTACTTGGAGCCATCGACAAGGGCAATGGACAATGGGCGGACGGCTACGTCTCCGATACCTATCATCAGAATACTGCCGGCCATGCTGAGTTCATGTATGCGATGGTACCCTCGCTCTTCGATGCTATCAAGGCAGGCAAGGCACAGCCCGTCCGCAACCAGACAAAGAGCATGACCATTGCGGCGGGAAAGACCATCTACTTCGAACCCGAAGAGACGGTACATCCCTTTACCGTAACGGTTCGTATCAAGGGAACGGAAGGACAGGTCGTTTGCCTTACGCAGGCATCGGGTACCCAACAGGCAACCGTTCGCGTGAATGCAGATGGTACTATCACTTATACCGCTCCTACAGGATCGACCATTACCTCTTCCTCTGCTATCAACGACGACAAGTGGCACAATGTTTCCCTGACAAGCTACTATGCTCAACGCCGTACCATTCTCTATGTGGACAGGACAAAGGCAGGCGAAGTGGGTGAACGACTGGCACGAATAGAGACGGTCAGCGTTGGTGATGAGACAAACAGCCGCGAGGTGAGTGAGCTTTCCTTCTGGCGCTCCGGCATGACTCCTGAGGAGATAAGTGCCGTATGTGGTGGTCGAATGCTCAAGTCCAGTCTTGAAATATATGCACCCCTTGGAGGAGAGGATGACATGGACAATCTTGCCCAAAGCACAAACAAACTGTATTATGGTAAGGCGACGTTGGTTGCAGCTCCTTTTCCTGATAACGATGGAAGACTGTCCTCTTCTATAGAGGAGATGAGCAAGGGATTGTATAGTCTTGCCGGTCAGCGTCTCAGTCATCCTGCCAAGGGCGTAAATATTCTCGATGGGAAGAAAATAGTAAATAATTAAATCGCAAACAAATTGTAAATTGTAAATCGTTAAATAGTAAATGAACAAGATGTTTACTGTCCCTGGTGAACCTGCAATAGTAACGGATGTCCGCAGACATGTGCTTAGCGAGTTCCAGGACCTTGAGTTCTATGAAGAGGATCATCACTATGTGTTGAACGGTCAGTCGTTGCCCTCTGTCTCCAATGTGGCGCATCGCTTCGTGCGGGAACCGTTCAACGAGCAGTTGCAGGCAGCACGCTATGCCGAACGGCACGGGCAGACAGCCCAGTACTGGATACAGCAATGGCGACAGAACTCCTTCCGTGCTACAACGCTGGGCACCAAGACACATGCCTATGGCGAGAGCCTTGGCTATCTGCGTGCAGGATTGCCTGAGCGTATCTGTCCGTCAATCCAGACGCAGTATATGCCCGAATATGGTTTCCTCGCTCCTATTCATCCCAAGGAAGAAGCCGTACTCAAGTTCATGAATGAGATGCCGAGCAGTATGCACCTCGTGCTTAACGAGGCAAGGGTCTATAGTGGCAAGAATCCTTGTCAGGAGAGAAACCTTACGGAACGGATAGCTGGCACATTCGATATGCTTTACTATCAGGACGGCACAGACGGACAGCCCCAGGGATTCGTCATCCTCGATTATAAGACCAATGCCAATCTTGCCAGCGAATACAACCGCAAGTATGGCAAGATGCTTCGTGAACCCTTCAACGCTATGACAGAGGAAGACCTTTCGCTCTACACCATCCAGTTGAGCCTCTATGCCCTCATGCTCGAGGACATCGGTATCCCCATCATCGCCCGCCGTATCGTCTGGCTCAAGGACAGCGAATACCAACTCGTCCCCCTCCAAAACCTCTCCGAACAGTTGAGACAAGTTCTATGAAAACTCAGAAAGAGGCAGTATATTTCTTAACTCATAACTCTTAACTCTTAACTTTTCATTTTTCACTTTTCACTTTTCACTTTTTTCATGTCTTGTCTCTTAAGTTTTAAGATTATCTTCGCCTTCATTGGTTGGCGCTTGGGTGGTGGCCGCGGGTTGCTGTTCGGATTCCTGTTGGGGTGGCTTATCGACTCCATGTACCGTCGTCCCACCATACACTTCACCTTTCGTCATGGCACAGATGACGACTTCAACGGTTATCAGAGGCAGGAGGGAACTTGGGAGCCATACGTAGATGTCACGTTGCAGGAAGCCTATCGCACGTTGGGCATCCCCAGTACAGCTACAGATGATCAGGTGCGGCAGGCTTACCGGCAGATGGCCCTGCGATATCATCCAGATCGTGTCGAGGCACAGGGAGAAGCAGCCCGTCAGGAAGCCGAGAAAAGGTTCCGAGAGATAACAGAAGCCCGCGATATCATCTTCCGTGCTCGCGGCATATAAGATAAGTTAACCTTTTGCCTGTTTTCCTGCCTAAATACCTCCCCATAATCCCTACTTTACCCACTTTTCCTCTTAAAACCTCAATTTTTTTAAAGAAAACATGAAAAAAAAAGTGAAAAAGTTTTGGTGGTTAGGAAAAAAGCACTAAATTTGCAGCAGAAAACTCTAAAATAACATTAATAACAAAATCTAAAATTTATGAAAAAGAGAATTTTACTTTCGTTGGTTGCATTCTTCGCAATGACAGCCATGTGGGCATCTCTTATCGATGCTTACAAGATCACAGTTGCAGCTGCTGCTAATGGTAAGACCAATGCTACAGCAGAGTTCACCTTGAGCATGGATAACAAAAATGCCATTGGTACATGGACATGTACAGTTGCTCTTCCCACAGGTGTTACTTATGTAGATGGAAGCGCTGCTGTTGTTCCTGCTCGCTATCCCGAAGGCTACAACCCCGTGATTAGTGCTAAAGTTAATGAAGACGGTACTGTTACTTTCACTTGCTATGGTGAGGAAGGTGCTGTTATGACTGGTACAGCTGGTGCTGTTGCTACTTTCAGCGTTGCCATCGCTGCTGATGCTCCTGTTGGTGACTGTGAAGTGACTGTAAAGGTTGGCACACAGCTTGTTGAGCCCAATGGTACTATCCGTACTGACACCAAGGATCGCGTGTACAACTGGACTATCGAGCAGGGCGAAAATCCTGGCGTAAAGGGTGATACAAATGAGGACGGAAACGTTGATATTGCTGACGTTGTTACTAACTTGAACGCAATGGCAGAAGGTCTGACCGATGCAAAGTATGATGTTAACGGAGACCAAAGCGTTGATATTGCTGACGTAGTAAGTATCCTCAATCTCATGGCAGGAAATTAAATAAGTAATAATTAATAATAAATAATTAACAATCCTTAAATTTATCAAACAATGAAAAAGTTTTACATGACATTAGTTGCTATGCTGTGCGGTGTTGCAGCAATGGCACAGGACGTAGATGGTGTTTATGCTAATGACATCCAGGTTGACAAGGGTGTTACCGAAGCTTCTCTTGAAGTTTGCTTGAAGAACAGCATGGAAGTGGCAGCTATCTCTTTCCGTCTCGCTCTTCCTGATGGCGTTACTATGGCTCTTAACAAGAAGGGTAAGAGGTATGTAGAAATTGACGAGGACCGTATGGACGAGCACAAGGCTGACATCTCTGATGCTAGCGACGGCAACGTACAGATTGCTATTTATGACAAGAACCCGTTCTATGAGAATGATGGTGTTGTTGTTACAGTTCCTCTGACAATCTCTGAAGATGTAGCTGCAGTAGATGGAACCTATGAAATTAAGCTGTATGAGATTAGTGCTGCTACACCTGATGGCACATCTCTGACAGTTGCTGGTTTGATGCCCACAGAGGCTGTTTGCTCTTTGATCGTAGGTGAAGGTACTGGTATCATCAACATCAACGCTGCTGATAGCAAGGCTCCCGTTTACAACGTAGCTGGCCAGCGCGTAAGCAAGGTTCAGAAGGGCGTTTACATCCAAAGCGGTAAGAAGATTGCTGTTAAGTAATCAACTCTCTGATTAAACATTTTTGATTAAACTGATCATAAGTTTGGGCCCTCGACATTGTCGGGGGCTTTTTTAGTACCCTTACTTAAACTTTTTCCCTCATTATCTTGTTATGTGAAAATAATTCGCTATCTTTGCAATCGAAATAAAGGAGATAATGCTATGACAGTCATTACAGGCAGACAATTCAGAGCCAATCAGAGCAAGTACATCAGAATGGCTCATAGAGGAGAAAGAGTCATATTGTCCTCAAGAGCAGGCTATGCAGAACTCACTCCCATCTCAGAAGAAGACAAGAAATTCGATGAGTATGTAAACTCAAAGGAGTTCCTTGACTATGCTGCAAAGGTAAAGAAAGAATATGAAGAAGGTGAAGGCGTTACGCTAAGATGTGCTGAGGACATCGAAACCTGGTTTAATTCTTTATGACAAATAATAGTACATGACAAATAATAGTACTTCTTTTATGCGGGAAGGCCTTTCTTAAAATGAAGAAAGGCCTTTCTGCAATTACGGAAAGGCCTTTCTACAAAAGGGGAAGTTATTCTGATACTTCTCTATGTTATCTGCATCTTTTGTGGTAGGAAAAGTTAAGTTTCCATCCCATCTTTTCTTAAGTTTTCAGTATGGGTTTTCTTAAGATTTCGGTTTGACTTTCCTTAAGTATTTTGCCTGATTTTACTTAAGTATTTTGGACGATTTTACTTAAGTATTTTGTGCGATTTTACTTAAGGTTTTTTCTCAGAATACTTAAGAGTTTTCTATGCCTCTTCCCATTGTTTGCGGAGCAGTTCAACTGCAGCGGGCAGAACGGTAGCGCGGTCGCCTTCGCAGCCACATTCGAAGCTGACGAAGCCCTGATAGCCCAGTTCCTTGAGGGCACGGAAGCCGTCGATGTAGTTGTCTTTCTCTCCGTCTTCGCTCGGAGTCTTCCTGCGACCACGGCTGGCAATGTGAACATGCTGCAAGTACTCCGTACCGGCAGCCATGAAGGCAGCATAGTCGGAAGTCTCTTCCTGCATGTGCCAGAAGTCACCCATGCACTTCACGCCCTTGCTGTCGGAATCGCGTGCAATGGCTGCAGCATCGGCAACGAGACGCATATAGAAGCATTCGCCTCTGTTCAGCGGCTCCAGGATGACTGTCGTTCCACATTGAACGGCAAACTCACCCAACTCGTGCAACTGTTCGCAGAGGTAGTTACGTGTGTCCATTGTGTGGGGACGGCAAGGCGACTGCCAGTTGAAGGCAGGCACCATGATGACACCACAGGAACCAATCTTGCCTGCTGCCTCCACGATTTCGCGCATCGTGCGGTCGAAGTCATCCTTCTGACTATCCTCAGCAAGAATGAATCCATCGAAACCGGCACAGATGGCAGCCATACGGACATTACGGCCCTTGAGGGCATTGTTTATCTCATCCACACGACCTGCCAAACCGCGACCGCCTACCTCAAAGCCAGTTACGCCAAGGCTTTCGCAGTAGTCGAGCTTTTCCTGGAGCGTTTCACCAATGGCGATGCCTTCCTGGAAGCACAGGTTGAGAGGGGTTGCGTTGGCTTTCTTGTCCTTCGCTTTGGGGGCACAAGAAGCCAGCATCGTGGTGGGAGCCAGCGCAGTAGCAGCTGCACCGACCATAGAACTTAATAGGAAATTACGTCGTTTCATTTTATTTGATGGGGTTAATGGGTTTTCTACTCTTATCTCCCAGGAACAGGCACCGTCATTGCTGCCAGGTCGAGGGGACCGAGTTCGAGTTTCTCGGGCAGGAAGTCCTGCTGAGATTGAGTCATTTCGTCCCAAGTTACGGTATTGCCAGTATAGGCTGCCTCGCGGCCCATGATGCCTGCCATGCAGGAGGTGGCGCAATCGGTTGCCTCCTCATGGGCAGTACCTTTGCGGATGTGGTTCACCCAATCCACATGCTCCAACGTATAAGGATCGTGCAGCTGGAACTCCTGCTTTGCCTTTTCCTCGTCGTACTTCCAAATCACGTTGCCTTCGAGGTCCTTTATCTCGTTTGTCTCGCTGTTCCAACTGCCCTTGCTGCCTTGGATGAATTCACTCACCTTGCTGCTGCAGCCGTCTATCTGGCGGCACATCGAGTGCATGTGGATGCCGTTCTCCATTGTGAAGTCCGTGCTGAAGAAGTCATACTGGTCGCCTGTGACGCGACGCTGGCGTGAACCGAATGCCGTAGCGGAAACGGGCTTCAGGCCGCTCATCCATAGGAAGACGTCGATGTTATGTACGTGCTGTTCAATGATATGATCGCCGCTCAACCACTTCCAGTTCACCCAGTCGCGGATGTTCCATTCCATGTCTGTCCATCCCTCTTCGCGCTGGCGATACCACAGCATTCCCTGGTTCCAATAAACGTTGCCGCCTGTAATCTCACCGATGAGACCTGCCTGAATCTGCTTGTTGGCCTCTACGTAGCGACGTTCGTGGTGACGCTGAGTACCTACCACAACGCTCAGACCCTTTGCCTGAGCCTGCTTGGCGGTAGCCATAACGGAGCGATAACCCTTGGCATCGACACAAATAGGCTTCTCGAGGAAGGAGTGCACACCCTTCTCCGTAGCGTACTTGAACATTTCGGGACGGAAAACGGGAGGCGTGGTGAGGATAACCATATCCACACCCGAGTCAATCACCTTCTTGTAGGCATCGAATCCAACGAAGCAATTCTCCGCAGGAACCTCCATGTTGCGTTCGTTCTTCAGGCGGTTTCGAACATCGTTCAGGCGGTCTTCGAAGACATCACCCAGAGCTGTTACGGTAATACCGTTGGCAGCATCCAGCAGGTTGATGATGGCACCACTGCCGCGACCGCCGCAACCGATGAGACCGGCTTTCAGCTCGCGTCCGTCGATGGCTTTGTCAGGGAGTTCGGGTACATAGTATTCGCCTTCCTTCTTGAGGGGCGTAAGTTTGCTGCCGCCAGAACAACTGGAAAGCAACGCAGGAGCAGCCATTGCTGCAGCTCCGACAGTTGCGGCGCCCGCCAGGAAGCGGCGCCTACTCATTCCTTCTTCTTTTTTCATAATTTTGTGTATTTTATAGGGTTTATAGGGTTAATGGGCTTTATAGGTTATCCTAAGCTTTCCTAGGTTTTCTTAGTTTTCTGCATCGCAAACCACTCGGAAGCCGATGCCTTTGATGTCGCTCAACCACCAGATGCTCTTCGGGTTCTGCGGGTCGGTCTTGAGCCAGGCTTCGTAGTCGCTGTGGCGGCGTGCGGCACAACGTAACTCGCTGGCATCGTCGTTGTAACAACCGCCTCGAACCACGTAGTCTGTACCCGTGGCAGGTCCCTTCGGATTGACGGCATTGGTGCCTGCCTTCTCGTAGGCATCCTCGGCATACCAGTCCTGGCAGTATTCCATCACATTGCCCAGCATGTTGCGAAGACCGAATGGATTGGGTGCAACACGCGAAGGCTCCTGTGTGCGGCTCTTGCTGTTGAGGGCGTATATGACGTAGCGGTTGATGGTCGTAGTGTCGGTGCCGAAGATGCTGTTCCAGAACCCTTCGCTTGAGTAGGCAGAGGGCTTACCTTCGAAGAAGTAAGGCGTATCGGTACCGCCACGTGCTGCATACTCCCATTCTGCCTCGGTCGGCAAGCGATAGTGACGGCCTGTCTTCAGGCTTAGCCATTGACAGAAGGTCTCAGCGGCATAGTGTGTCATCGTGATAGCCGGACGGTTACCCATGCCCCAACCCTGGTCAGGCATGCCGAAGGGTGGGGTAGGACCGGATATGGCATCCACGTCCGGTCGGCTGTTGTTGGCATAGATGGTTTCGGGCTTTGTGCGTCCCTCGGACATCGTTTCCACGTAGAATGCCCAGTATTGGTTCCATGTCACCTCCACCTCTGCCATGAAGAAAGGCGAGACGGTCACCTCGTGGGCAGGGTACTCATCGGGTCGGCTGAACTTGTCGCCCTTCTGGCTGCCCATCACGAACTTACCTCCAGGTACAGCTACCATGCTGATGGAGGCGCGTGTGCCAGGAATGGTCTCGATGAAGTTCGCAAAAGAGGTTACCGAAGCGGGCTCCGTATAGACGGGACCTGTGGTATCGACTGGTGCAGAGGTCATCTTCTCGTGCTTATAGCCGGGCAGGAAGTGTCCGGCATCCAGGTGGCAGCTCACGCATTGCAGGTCCAGCTTCTCCTCGTTCTCTTCGTAGTAGAGGTGTGCCGCTACGCCATCATCGGTAACTTCTTTTGGAAAGAGGTTCGTATGGCATTTCTTGCAGGAACTGTTATAGACGATGTTCGGTGCATACTCCACCGTTCGCTTGGATTCAAAGTCGAGCTCTTCCTTGTCGTGCGTCAGGTACATCCAGATGTCGTGCAGACCGGTTTTCACCTTTGCCCAGTAGTGGTGTGCAGTCCCTTCCGGTGGTAGATGGCAGGCGGCGCAGTCCGTCTGCACGCCACTTTTGTTGTCAAAATGGACACTCTGTTTCCAGCTTGTCTCAGCCTCGGGGTGCACGTGACACGACATACAGGACTCATTGGTCGAGGTGGCATTGCTCGTATAGAAAGCAGCCAACACCAGCACGATGCCGAAGCACATGCCGCCCAGTATGGCGGGGAGGTATCGGTTCCCTTTCTTTTCCCTCAAGGAGGTGGCTCTCTTATTCTTTATCATTTGTTCTGTCTGAATATTCTGATTGTTCACAGTGGTGTGACTTTCATCATTAGCTCCGAAGGAATCTTCACCAGTTTCTTGCCTTGGGCACGCTTCACGGCGTTGTATCCGAGGAACTTCAGTTGATAGGTACTGTCGGAGGTCTGCGTCAAGGTCAGTTTCTGGTCTTCACTACCCAGGTCGTTGGCAATGGTGACGGTGGCATGTTTGTCGTCCTTGATGTCGAAGCCCACCACATACCAAACGCCGTAGATGTTGCCGTCCAAGTATCCGTTCATTGGTCCGAAAGCCTCCAAGGTCGGCACCTCTAAACTCTCTTCGTAGAGGTCGAGATGCAGGTTGATCTTCTCTTCCGGAGAATGCAGTTGTAACTTCCAGGGTTGTCCGCCAAGACATAGCGTGGCGAAGCTCAACATAGCAGCAAATGTTACCCTTTTCTTCATATAAAAACTGGTGTTTTCTCTCTAAAAAGTTGAAAAACTCCTACAAAGATAACGAAAAAAGTATTAAGTTGTAGCACAACCCTATACATTTTATATATAAAAAGCATAAAAGGTTTCTTTTTTAACATTTTTTGTTGTACCTTTGCCGCGCAAAAGAAGGAAACAATAGCTTTTCATGAGAGAAAGTAGATTGGTACCCGACTTTATTTTTGAAAGCAGTTGGGAGGTTTGTAATAAGATGGGTGGCATCTATACGGTGTTATCGACTCGCGCCAAAACACTCCAGGAACAATTCCCCGATAAACTTGTATTTATAGGCCCCGATGTATGGAAGGGGAAGGAGAATCCTCTCTTCGTGGAGGACACCAAGTTGTGGGCTCCGTGGGTGAAGAAGGCGAACAACGAAGGACTCCACATCCGTGTAGGACGTTGGAACATCCCAGGTCAGCCTTGTGTCGTCTTGGTCGATTTCCAACCCTACTTCGAGATAAAGAACGATTTGTACAGTAAGGCTTGGGTAGACTTCCAGGTGGACAGCCTTCATGCTTACGGCGACTACGATGAGGCCAGCATGTTCAGCTATGCTGCTGCCCTCGTGGTGGAGAGTTTCTATCGTAGCAAGCTCAGCAGCAAGAAGAAAGTCATCTATCAGGCTCACGAGTGGATGACCGCTCTTGGTGTACTCTACATCAGGAAATATGTGCCGGAGATAGCAACCATTTTCACTACCCATGCCACCAGCATCGGGCGCAGTATCGCTGGCAACAACAAACCTCTTTATGAATATCTTTGGGCATACAATGGTACGCAGATGGCTCAGGAACTCAACATGGAGGCTAAACATAGCGTTGAACGTCAGGCGGCTCACAACGTAGATTGTTTCACAACGGTAAGCGAAGTGACTGGTCGTGAGTGTGCAGAACTGCTTGACAAACAATGCGATGCCATTCTTCCCAACGGTTTCGAGGCAGACTTCGTACCTACAGGTGCAGCCTTCACAAAGCGCCGTCGCGAGTCCCGTGCCAGGATTTTGCAAGTGGCTAATGCTCTGACGGGTGCCGAGTTCTCCGACGATACACTCATCGTGGCTACCAGCGGTCGTTACGAGTACCGCAACAAAGGAATTGACGTTTTCCTCGAAGCAGCTTATCGCAGTCTCTATGATAATGACCTGCAGCGTCCGGTACTGATGATTATTCAGGTGCCGGGTTGGGTGGAAGGTCCCCGTACCGACTTGCAGGAACGTCTCAGGATGGGCGGCACATTTACGGAGCCGTTGCCCGACCCTGTCATCACCCACAACCTGCACGAAACGTGGAACGACCCCGTGCTCAACTTCCTGCGCTCTCATGGCATGAAGAACGACATCCATAGCCGTGTGAAGGTCATCTTCGTACCCTGCTATTTAGATGGAAACGACGGCATTTTCCAGCTGTCTTACTACGACCTTCTCAATGGTGATGACCTGGCAGCTTATCCATCTTACTACGAGCCTTGGGGCTACACTCCTCTCGAGGCAATAGCTTTCCATGTTCCCTGCATCACCACTTCTCTCAGCGGCTTTGGCGTATGGGCTTGCACCAGCATGGGCCGTGACAGCAAGCTCGAAGATGGTGTGGAAGTCATTAAACGCAATGATTATAATGCCCAGGAAGTGGCAGAGCAGCTTAGTGCGACCATCGCACGCTACTCCGCTTTCGATAAGAAAACAACCGACAAAATCCGTCGCAATGCCGCCAAGTTGGCAGAGAAAGCCCTTTGGAAAAACTTTATCAAATACTACTACGATGCCTATGACATCGCTTTGCGAAAGGCAAAAGAGAGAAAATAACCTATAATTCCCATTAAGCCTATTAACCCCATTAACCCCATAAAAATGAAAATCAAAGCAAGTAATGCAAATCAAGCCAGTTGGAAGCCGGTAATTGTCAGAAGCAATATGCCTGCCGAACTCAGCAAACTCGAAGAACTCGCTCACAACATGTGGTGGGTGTGGAACTACGAAGCTCGCGACCTGTTCCGCGATATTGATAGCGAACTCTATCACGACGTGAAGCATAACCCCGTGATGCTTTTGGAGCGCCTGAGCTACACCCGTAAGGAGGAAATCCTGAAGGACAAGGCACTCATGAAGCGCATCCAGGACGTCTATGCAAAGTTCCGCAAATACATGGATGTAGAGCCGGACCGCACACGTCCGTCTGTAGCCTACTTCTGTATGGAATATGGCATCCACTCCGCCCTGAAAATCTACAGCGGCGGTCTGGGAATGTTGGCAGGCGACTACGTAAAAGAGGCATCTGACAGCAACGTTGATATGTGTGCAGTCGGTTTCCTCTATCGTTATGGCTACTTCACTCAGAGCTTGGCAATGGATGGTCAGCAGATTGCCAACTATGAGGCTCAGAACTTCGGTTCTCTGCCCATTGAACAGCAGTTGAACGAGGACGGTACACCTATGATTATCGATGTTCCCTATATGAACTACCATGTTCATGCATACGTTTGGAGGGTGAATGTCGGTCGTGTGAAGCTGTATCTGTTGGATACCGACAACGAGATGAATTCCGAGTTCGACAAACCCATCACTCATGCCCTGTATGGTGGCGATTGGGAGAACCGTCTGAAGCAGGAAATCCTGCTTGGTATTGGTGGTATGCTGTTGCTCAAGAAACTCGGCATCAAGAAGGATATCTATCATTGTAACGAGGGTCATGCTGCACTTTGCAACCTTCAGCGTCTGTGCGATTACATCGACGAAGGCCTGTCGTTCAATCAGGCAATGGAGCTGGTTCGCGCCTCTTCGCTCTATACCGTCCACACGCCTGTTCCTGCCGGTCATGACTATTTCGACGAAGGTTTGTTCGGCAAGTATATGGGTGGCTATGCCCATAAACTGGGTATCAGTTGGGACGAATTCATCGGCATGGGCCGCACGAATCCCGACGATCATGAAGAGAAGTTTTGTATGAGCACTTTCGCCTGCAACACCTGTCAGGAGGTCAATGGCGTGAGCTGGCTTCATGGCGAGGTCAGCAAGAAGATGTTCAACAATATCTGGAACGGTTACTACCCCGAAGAGAGCCACGTGGGCTACGTCACCAACGGCGTACACTTCCCCACCTGGTGCGCTACGGAGTGGCGGCAGATCTATGCCAAGTACTTCGATGCGAAACATCTCAGCGACCAGTCGAACGAGGAAATCTGGCACGGCATCTACAACTGTCCAGACGAGGAAATCTGGGCAACTCGCCAAGCACTGAAGAAGAAGCTCTTCAAGTATGTCGGTGAGCAGTACAAGGAAACGTGGCTGAAGAACCAGGGCGACCCGCAGCGTGTGGTCAAGCTTATTGAGAACTTCAACCCCAATGCTTTGGTCATCGGCTTCTGCCGTCGCTTCGCCACATACAAGCGTGCCCATTTGCTCTTCACCGACCTGGAGCGTCTCAGTAAGATTGTGAACAATCCCGAACATCCTGTCATCTTCCTTTTTGCTGGCAAGGCTCATCCCGCAGATGGCGCTGGACAGGGACTCATCAAGAAGATATATGAAATCAGTCAGCGTCCTGAGTTCCAGGGCAAGATTATCTTCGTGGAGGACTACGACTTCCTGTTGGCCCGTCGTCTTGTCAGTGGCGTCGATATCTGGATGAATACTCCGACACGTCCGATGGAAGCCAGCGGTACATCTGGCGAGAAGGCCGAGATGAATGGCGTGGTCAACCTCAGCGTGAAAGACGGCTGGTGGTTGGAAGGCTATCGCGAAGGTGCTGGATGGGCACTCACAGAGAAGCGCACATACCAGAATCAGGAGTATCAGGACCGTCTCGATGCTGCAACCATCTACTCCCTTTTGGAGAACGAGATAGTTCCTCTGTATTACAATAAGGACAAGAAGGGTATCTCTAAGGGCTGGATTGCTGTTATAAAGAACTCTATTGCCAAGATAGCTCCGCATTACACCATGAAGCGTCAGCTTGATGATTACTATGAGAAGTTCTACAATAAGGAGGCCAAGCGTTTCCACGCCCTCGCAAAGGACAACTATCGTCTGGCTAAGGAGATTGCTCTCTGGAAGGAGAATGTCACAGAGCGCTGGGATGCCATCAACGTGGTAAGCATCAATAGGAACGAGGATTTTACAAATGCTTGTCTTGATGCAGGCAAGAAGTACAACATCGAGGTTGTTATTGACGAAGCTGGCTTGGACGATGCAATCGGTTTGGAGCTTGTGACACTCACCACCGACAAGGACGGACAAGACCATGTATATAAAGTGCATCCTCTCACTCTGAAGGGTCGTGAAGGTAACAAATATACCTTCGTTGCCTCTCTTGGCATGGATGATGCAGGCAGCTTCAAGGTTTGCTATCGCATGTATCCGAAGAACAAGAACCTGCCGCATCGTCAGGACTTCTGCTATGTGAAGTGGTTCTCGTGAGTAAATCTCATTATACCGACCTTCTGCGTATCGGCGTACCAATCATGATGGGGCAAATGAGCACCATCGTGATGGGGTTCGCCGATACGCTTATGGTAGGACACTATGGCACGAATGAGCTGGCTGCTGCCGGCTTTGTGAACAACATTTTCGCCCTTCTCATCATCGGAGGAATGGGTTTTTCCTACGGACTTACACCAGTTGTAGGTGCTCTGTTTGGAGAGGGAAGAGTGCACGCTATTGCTGTCAAACTGAAGAACGGGCTCTTTGCTTGTTCTATGGTAGGACTGTTGCTCACGTTGCTTGCAGGACTACTGATTCTCGGACTTCCTTGGCTTGGTCTGCCCCAAGAGCTGTACCCATTGATTCGCCCCTACTTGCTGTTGCTGTTGCTGAGTCTGCTGCCTTTGATGATATTCAATGCCTACAAACAGTTCAGCGACGGCATACAGGACACCTCCATGCCAATGTGGATTATCCTTGTAGCCAATGCCTTTAATGTCTTTGGCAACTGGTTGCTAATTTTTGGCCATTGTGGCTTTCCTGAAATGGGCTTGCTAGGTGCCGGACTTGCCACTTTGCTGAGTCGTCTCCTGCAACTGATTCTGATGGCAGGCATCTTCCATCTTAGCAGGCATTACGACCTTTATAGAAAGGATTTCACAAAGACACATGTCACGAAGTCAGACCAACTGGAACTGCATCGAATGGGATGGCCTGTTGCCTTGCAACTTGGTATGGAGGCCGCGTCTTTCAGCTTTAGTGCTATTTACATCGGATGGCTTGGGGCAACAGCTTTGGCAGCTCACCAGATAATGATTACCATCAGTCAGCTCTTCTTCATGCTCTACTATGGAATGTCTGCAGCAGTAGCGGTACAAGTGAGTTATTATCGAGGGGCAGGCGAAATGGTGCAAACCAGGCGGGTGGCTGCTGCAGGTCTTCATCTGTGCTGGCTCATCGCCCTATGCGAAGGAATTCCCCTGCTATTGTTACGCGATAAGGTAGGGTTCCTCTTCACAACAAGTACGGAAGTGGTAGCGCTTGTTGCAATGATAGCCGTTCCTTTCCTACTCTTTCAGTTTGGCGATGCCCTGCAAAGCACATACGCCAATGCTCTCAGGGGTATGGCACGTGTGAAGGCGATGGTGTGGATAGCCTTCGTGGCGTACGTCGTCATTTCGCTCCCGTTGGGCTATCTCTTCGGCTTTGTTTTTCAATGGGGCCTCTTCGGCGTCTGGATGGCATTCCCCTTCGGACTTACTACGGCAGGACTGCTATATTATAGAGAGTTTGTGAAAAGGTAAAAAAGTGAAAAATTGAAAAGGTGAAAAATTGAAAGACAACAGACAACGGACCACAGACAATTATGAATTGTGAATTATGAATTATGAATTAAAGCCCATCGCTTCTATCCGGACCGATTTCCCAACCAAGTTTGGTGTGCCGCGTCAAAGCGGGTTGGTCAAGGGACTGAAAGGCAGGATTGTCTTCGAGCCTGAATATCGTGACCCCGAGGCATTGCGCGGTCTTGAGGGTTTTAGCCACATTTGGCTCCTTTGGGACTTTAGCGAAGCAAGGGCTACATATTCAAAATTCAAGCCAACAGTACGTCCGCCACGTTTGGGTGGCAATCAACGCATGGGTGTTTGGGCAACGCGAAGTCCCTTCCGTCCCAACCATATCGGACTGTCATCGGTCCGTATCCTTAGCATCGACCTCCATACTCCCGACGGCCCAATAATAGAGGTAGAAGGGGCTGACCTCATGGATGGTACGCCCATCTTCGATATCAAGCCCTATCTCGCTTTCACCGACAGTCATCCCGATGCTACAGGAGGATTTACAAAAGAAACTTTAGAGTCTGAAATTTCCACAGACTCTAAACACTATACTTTCAACTCTAAACTTTTAGAGGCTTTCGATTCCGAAAGACTTGTTGCGCTTCGCGAAATCCTTGCTTCAGACCCCCGTCCCCATTATCACGACGACTCCGACCGTGTCTATGCCTTTGAATTTGCTGGCAAAGAAATAAAGTTCCGCGTCAAAAATGGCGAGGTTGAAGCTTGGATATAGTAATAAATAGTAATAATAGGTAGAGGAAATCAGGACATACTACCTACTCCATCGTGCCCTCGATGGTTAGGCGTACCACCTCGTTGATGGCATTGGAACGGACAGTGATTGTCTTCTGGAAATGTCCGGGAAACTTGTCCGTGCCGTCGTAGGTCACATCGATTACACCCTTCTCGCCTGGCTTGATAGGCTCCTTCGTGTAGGTCGGGACGGTGCATCCGCAGCTGGCGAAAGCCTGATGGATAATCAGGGGTGCCGTACCGGTGTTGGTGAACGGGAAGGAACAACGTACAAGTGGCTCATCCTTGGAAAACTTGCCGAAATTGTAGCGAAGTGTGTCGAAAGATATTTCCGCATAGTTCTCTGCCTTTGTGGTGGCAACAGCTTGTACTTCGCTGACGTTAATCTTCTGTTTCTGAGTCTGTGCCTGAGCCTGCAAACCAAATATTGCAGCCAGAGCAAGAATAAGTATCTTTTTCATTCTTGTTGTTTTTTATTCATCTTATGCGGTGCAAAGGTAATACATTATTTTCAAAAGGCTTCCCTTTAATAGCATTTTTTCACATTAGGAGTATGTTTTTGACATTAATTTTGTACTTTTGCACCAAATTGTAAATAGTAAATCGTCAAATAGTAAATATAAAAGATGGAGCGCATCATTTTGGGCATTGATCCTGGCACGAGTATTATGGGCTATGGTGTTCTTCGTGTGGAAGGCAAGAAGGCTGAGATGCTTGCCTTGGGTGTTATAGACCTACGCAAGTTCTCTGATGGTTATCTAAAGCTCGGCCATATTCATGAACGCGTCTGCAGCATCATTGAGGGCTATTTGCCAGACTGTATGGCTATCGAGGCACCTTTCTTCGGCAAGAACATACAGAGTATGCTCAAGTTAGGACGTGCCCAAGGCGTAGCTATTGCCGCAGCCATTCAGCGACAAGTGCCCATCACAGAATATGCGCCGTCGAAGATAAAAATGGCCATCACAGGCAATGGCAATGCCAGTAAGGAACAGGTGGCGGATATGCTACGGCGCATGCTCCATGTAGAGAAGGAGGAGATGGGAAAGTTCCTCGATGCTACCGATGCTCTGGGTGCAGCATACTGCCATTTCCTGCAGATGGGCAAACCCGAGAGCGACCATAAGTATCGTGGCTGGGCTGACTTTGTCAAGAAAAACAAGGAGAAAGTAAGCCCCCTCCCCTTAAAGGGAAAAGTGAATAGTGAAAAGTGAAAAATTTGTCACCTCCCTGATAAATTGTAAATAGTAAATAGTCAAATAGTAAATTATATAGGATTGTCAATTATTAAAATCATAAATGGTGTTGCCCGTCATCCTCTTTGGCGAATGGCTGAACCGATTAACCTGGAGATTCTGAGGGGAGAACAGATTGCCATCGTGGGCGACAATGCTGCTGGCAAAACACGTTTGGTGGAGGTCTTGACTGGACATTATCCCCTGCTTCTGAACGAAGTGCATTACGATTTTTCTCCGTGCAAGTCGCGTCTTGCCAGCGAGAATATAAAATATATCTCCTTCCGTGACTCTTATGGTGAGCAGGATGGCAGCTACTATTATCAGCAACGATGGAACCAGCACGATATTGCCGATGATTCACCAACTGTAGGGGAACAACTTCCTGTCACGTCCTTCTCCAAGATGTTCCGCCTTGATGAACTTGCCGACAAGCGCATCATCTCTCTGAGCAGCGGAGAACTGCGGAAGCTCCAGATGGCCAAGGCTCTCGGCACCAATCCCAGAGTCCTCATCTTGGACAACCCCTTTATTGGTCTGGATGCTCCTACCCGTAGGGATTTTCGTCTATTACTTGAGACATTGACACGAGAGACGGGACTCCTTATCATCCTCATCCTAAGCAAACGCGACGATATTCCTGACTTTATCACCCATGTCCTGCCTGTCGAGGGACTTCGGCTTCTGCCCAAGATGTCCCTTGCCGAGTATCGGAAGCAATATGCCGCATTTCCTGCTCCTGTCCTAAGTGACGAGGTAAATAACTGGATAGTGAACCTGCCTGTTCGTGACCTTTCCGAATCCGACTTCTATCCTGCTAAGGGAGGCGAGATACTACGATTCCGAGATGTCAGCATCCGCTATGGCAACCATACCATTCTGCGTTCCCTCAATTGGACTGTTCATGAGGGTGAACGCTGGGCACTGAGTGGTCCTAACGGTTCGGGTAAAAGTACTTTGCTCAGCCTTGTCTGTGCTGACAACCCACAAGCATACGCTTGCAACATTGAACTTTTCGGTCATCGACGCGGCTCGGGTGAAAGTATATGGCAGATAAAACGGCACATTGGCTATGTCAGTCCCGAGATGCATCGTGCCTACCTCAAGGACATTCCCGCTGTCGATGTTGTGGCAAGCGGTCTGAGTGACTCTGTTGGTCTCTATGTTCGTCCCAAACCGGAACAGAAGCAGATTTGTATTGATTGGATGCGTGTCTTTGGGGTGGAGAAATTGGCAGATACTACATTCCTGCGTCTCAGTAGTGGCGAGCAACGTTTATGCCTGTTAGCTCGTGCTTTCGTGAAAGACCCCGAACTCCTTATCCTTGATGAACCCCTTCACGGTCTAGATGACTGTCATCGTAGCCTTGTGCGTCAGATTATCAAGCAGTTCTGCCAGAGACCTCATAAGACACTCATTATGGTTACACACTACGAAGAGGAACTTCCCGACTGCATCACCCACAGGCTCTCGCTCGGACTATAATTTACAAAATAGCATACTTTCTCCTATAATTTGATTTTTGAATTTTGAATTTTGAATTATATGTTGTATCTTTGCAGCTCAAATGATTGACTCACAATGAAGGTTGCTGTAGTAAAATACAACGCTGGGAATATCTTTTCTGTCATACATGCCTTGCAGCGGATGGGTGTGGAACCTGTTCTGACTGATTCCGTAGAGGAGTTGCGCAGGGCAGACAGGGTTATTTTCCCTGGTCAGGGGGAGGCTTCTGGTGCTATGCACTATCTGCGAGAGCATGGGTTGGACGTGCTCATTCCGTCTCTCAAGCAACCCGTTCTGGGTATCTGCATCGGTCAGCAGCTGATGTGTCGGCACTCGGAGGAGGGCGATGTGGATTGTCTCGGTATCTTCAACGCTGATGTCAAGCGCTTTGTTCCTGTCCGTCATGAAGACAAGATTCCACACATGGGATGGAATACGATACACCTGCAGACCCCCTCTGACTCCCCCTTAGGGGGAGAACAAAAGTCCCCCTTTAAGGGAGATTTAGAAGGGTCATTTGTTTATTTTGTTCATAGCTACTATGTACCTGTTTGCGAACATACGGCAGCTGTTACTGACTACATCCATCCCTTCAGTTCTGCTATGCACAAGGATAATTTCTATGCCACCCAGTTCCACCCAGAGAAAAGCGGTGAGGTAGGGCAGCGCATCTTGAAGAATTTTATGGAGCTATGATTGAACTCATACCGGCAATAGATATCATCGAAGGCAAGTGCGTACGTCTGACAAAGGGCGATTATGACACGAAGAAAGTCTATGGAGACCCGCTCGAAATGGCTCAGCAGTTCGAGGATCTGGGCATGCGCCGCCTTCATGTGGTTGATCTAGATGGTGCCAAGAGCAAACATGTGGTCAATCTTTCTGCTTTGAGGGCTATTACAGCCCATACGGGTCTTGTTGTTGATTTCGGTGGTGGAGTTAAGACCGACGAGGATTTGGAGAAGGCTTATGAGGCGGGGGCATCGCTTGTTACTGTTGGCAGTATTGCCATCACCAACCCCGAACGCTACCTTAAGTGGCTCGAAAAGTACGGGGTTGACCGACTCATTCTGGGTGCAGATGTTCGTGACGGACGTGTCTCCATCAATGGATGGAAGGAGGATTCGGATGTTCTGCTTGAGGACTTTCTGCTTCGCTTTATGAAAGAAGGCACTCGCAATGTCCTCTGCACGGAAATTAGCAGGGATGGTACACTCAGTGGTCCTGCTATTGACCTATATACCAGCATTATGGAGCGGTATCCCCAATGCCGTCTCATAGCCAGTGGCGGAGTCGGAAGTACGGAGGATATCCTTGCCCTCGATGCAGCAGGCATCCCGTCTGTTGTCTTCGGCAAAGCTTACTATGAAGGGAGAATCAACCTTCATGAGTTAATGGTTTAAAAGTTTAATAGTTCAAGAGTTTAAAAGTTTAATAGTTCAAGAGTTTGTTAGCAAAACGTATCATACCATGCTTGGATGTTAAGGACGGACAGACCGTCAAAGGCACCAACTTCCTGCAACTCCGTCAGGCGGGAGACCCTGTAGAACTTGGGAAGCTCTATAGTCGTCAAGGTGCAGACGAACTTGTCTTCCTTGATATTACCGCCAGCCATGAGGGCCGCAAGACCTTTACGGATATGGTGCAGAAGGTTGCTGCCGAAATTGACATTCCCTTTACAGTAGGCGGTGGCATTAGCGAACTGGCTGATGTGGAACGTATGCTATCGGCAGGAGCAGACAAGATAAGTGTAAACAGTGCTGCCCTTCGTCGTCCGGGACTCATAGACGAGATAGTCAGTCGCTTCGGCAGTCAGGTCTGTGTGGTAGCCATCGATGCCCAGCAAGACGAGGATGGAACCTGGACCTGTTACCTCAACGGAGGACGCATTCCGACGGAGCGCAAACTCTTTGAATGGGCTAAAGAAGTAAACGATCGCGGAGCAGGTGAGATACTCTTTACGAGCATGAACCATGATGGTGTGAAGAAGGGTTTCGCATGTGATGCACTCAACAGGCTGGCCTCCATACTCACCATTCCCGTTATAGCCAGTGGCGGTGCCGGTCAGATGGAGGACTTTCGTGATGTCTTTGCCAAGGGACATGCCGATGCTGCACTTGCAGCCAGCGTTTTCCATTTCGGACAAATCGGCATCCCGGAACTTAAAGAATACCTCAGGAAAGAAAATATAAATGTACGCCTATGAATATAGATTTCCAGAAATGTGGCGGCTTGGTGCCTGCTATCATTCAGGATGCAAAGACAAAGACCGTGCTCATGCTCGGTTACATGAATGAGGAATCGTTGAAGAAGACTCAGGAGACAGGTCTGGTTACTTTCTATAGCCGTTCGCGCCAATGCCTTTGGACGAAGGGTGAGACTAGTGGCAACTGCCTGCATGTGGTCAGCATCAAAAGCGACTGCGACAATGACACACTCCTCATTCAGGCGAATCCCGATGGTCCTACCTGTCACACGGGAACAGATACCTGTTGGGGTGAGGAGAACCGTCCCAATCCCTTGCTCTTTCTGTCTGAGCTCAACGACTTCATTGAGAAGCGCTACCGCGAGATGCCCGAGGGTAGTTATACAACCTCACTTTTCCGAGATGGTCTGAACCGTATGGCACAAAAAGTGGGTGAAGAAGCACTCGAGCTCGTTATCGAAGCTACCAACGGTACCAATGAGCGGCTTATCTATGAAGGTTCGGATATGCTTTATCACCTTATCGTATTGCTGACCAGTAAGGGCTTGCGCATTGAGGACATGGCAGCTGAACTCATGGAGCGTCACAATCCAGGATGGAAAAAACATTAATTAGTTGCTGCCACCATAATCTTGAAATTTGAATTTATAAATTTTGAATTTTAAATGATACTCAATTATACTGACGTCGATATCTATCAAGGTGAACATCTGGTTCTTCGTCAAGTGAATTTCTGTGTAGAGGAAGGCGAGATGGTCTATCTCACAGGTCCTGTTGGCAGCGGTAAATCCTCGCTGCTTAAGAGTATATATGGTGAGGTGTCCATTGGAGGCGGAAGTGCGGAAGTGTTAGGCTTTGATATGGTACACCTCAAGACAAAGCATCAGCCTGCGCTCCGAAAGCAGATGGGCATTGTTTTCCAGGACTTCCAGCTTTTGCCTGACCGCACGGTTCATCTCAATCTTGATTTCGTACTTCGCTCTACGGGTTGGAAGAAGCAATCAGAACGTGAGAAACGCATTGTGGAAGTGCTCGAAATGGTGAAACTTGAGGATAAGAAAGACAAATTCATCTTTGAACTATCGGGCGGTGAACAGCAGCGTATCTGCATTGCACGCGCCATCCTAAATAATCCCAAGGTTATCCTGGCAGACGAACCAACCGGAAATCTTGATGCCGAAAACGGTGAACTCATTTTGGCTTTGCTTGATGAGATAAGGAGGCAGAACAATACATCTGTCATCCTTAGTACACACAACATGCAATGGCCTGAATTTTTTCCTGGCACCATCTATCGCTGTGAGGATGCAAAACTCGTAAAAGAATACTCTTAATTAAGAAAACATGAAAGTACTGAAGTTTGGTGGCACCTCCGTAGGGTCACCGCAGAGAATGCAGGACGTCTCCATGCTTATCACTGAGGACGGCCAGGCCAAGGTTGTCGTCCTCTCAGCCATGTCAGGCACTACTAACACTCTGGTGGAGATTTCTGATTATCTATATAAGAAGAACCCCGAAGGAGCCAATACCATCATTAATCAGCTCGAACAGGAGTATATTGAGCACGTGGGAAAACTCTATCGTACCGAGGAAGTCAAGCAGAAGACAATAACCTTCCTGCATGAGGAGTTCGACTATTTGCGCTCTTTCACCAAAGTTCACTTTACCTCTTTCGAAGAGAAAGTTATCCTGGCTCAAGGTGAAATAATGAGTACCAACATGGTCACCAACTACCTGCAGGAGTGTGGCATCAAGACAATGCTCATCAGTGCCCTCGACATCATCCGTACAGACAAGAATGGTGAACCGGACATGAACTACATCAAAGAGAAGACAACAAAGGTACTTGAGCTCAACCCTGGATATCAATTGTATATCACTCAGGGTTTCATTTGTCGAAATGCCTACGGCGAAATAGACAACCTCTTGCGTGGAGGAAGCGACTATACAGCCTGCCTTGTGGGTGCTGCCATTCAGGCAGAAGAAATACAGATTTGGACTGACATCGACGGAATGCACAACAATGACCCTCGTTTTGTGGAGCATACGGAACCTGTCCGTCAGCTTTATTTCGAGGAGGCTGCTGAGCTTGCATACTTTGGTGCCAAGATTCTGCATCCTACCTGCATCCAACCAGCAAAGTTTGCCAGAGTCCCTGTCCGTCTGCTCAACACGATGGATCCGACTGCTCCTGGCACCATCATCAACAACGAATTCCAACGTGGTACCATCAAGGCTGTGGCTGCCCGCGATGGTAATATCTGCATTCAGATAAATAGCAGTCGCATGCTCCTTGCATACGGTTTCTTGCGCAAGGTATTCGAAATCTTTGAGACCTACAAGACCAGTATTGATATGGTCTGTACCAGCGAAGTAGGTGTCAGCGTTACTGTTGATAACCGCAATTACCTGTCTGATATCGTCAACGAACTGAAAAAGTACGGAACGGTGTGTGTAGAGGAGAATATGTGTATCATTTGCGTTGTGGGTGACTTGGCCAGCGACAATGTTGGCTTTGAGACAAAGACGATGGAGGCACTCAAGGATATCCCTGTCCGTATGATCAGTTATGGTGGCTCGGCACACAATATCTCGTTTGTGGTTAAGGCTGAGGACAAGAAACGTACACTTCAGGCACTCAGCAACACATTGTTTAAGGCTTCATTATAAAATCCCTTGGGTGGAGAGTATTTACAGAAAAAGATTGTCAAAATGGATATAACAAACATGAAGGACCGTTTCGAGCAGTTTCGAACGCCTTTTTATTACTATGATACCCAGCTGTTGGCAGAGACGCTTGCTGCAATTAAAAGTGAGACTGACAAGCATGAGGGCTATCATTTGCACTATGCAGTCAAGGCTTGTGCTAACCCTAGGGTACTCCAGCAGATACAGCAGGCAGGTTTTGGCGCTGATTGTGTGAGTGGCGGTGAGATAAAGGCCTGTTTGGAAAATGGTTTTCCTGCCAACGAGATTGTCTTTGCTGGTGTTGGCAAGGCCGACTGGGAAATAGAAATGGCCCTCGAAGCAGGCATACAATATTTTAATGTTGAGAGCATCCCCGAACTGGAAGTAATTGACGAGATAGCCCAGCGGATGGGCAAGGTTGCCGATGTCAGTTTCCGCATCAATCCTGATGTTGGGGCCCACACCCATGCACACATTACGACTGGTCTTGCCGAGAACAAATTCGGCATCGCAAAGGAGGATATGATTCAGGTTATTCGCACAAGCCAGCAACTGCCTAACCTCCGCTTTGTCGGACTGCACTTCCACATAGGCAGTCAGATACTTCGGATGGATGATTTCGAGGCACTCTGCTACCGTATCAACGAATTGCAGGATCAACTTGAGGCCGAAGGCATTACTGATGTGCAAAATATTAATGTTGGTGGCGGTTTGGGAATAGACTACATGAACCCTGATAAACATCCTGTGCCCGACTTCTATGCCTATTTTGAGACTTATGCCCATCATCTGAAACTGCGTCCGGGACAACGTCTTCATTTTGAACTTGGCAGGGCTGTTGTGGGTCAGTGTGGGTCACTCATTACACGATGTCTTTTTGTCAAGCAAACTGCGACAAAGCAGTTCGTCATTGTCGATGCTGGTATGACAGAGCTTATTCGTCCTGCTCTCTATAATGCCCATCATCATATCCAGAATCTCAGTAGTACAGCTCCTGTCCAAACCTACGATGTTGTTGGTCCTATCTGCGAAAGTAGCGATGTTTTTGCGAAGGATTGCCGGTTGGCAGAGACAAAGCGTGGCGACATCATTGCAATCCGCTCTGCTGGTGCATATGGTGAGACAATGGCCAGTTGTTATAACTGTCGTGAGTTGCCAAAAGCTTACACAACCGGAGACATATAAATTTGAATTAATTAATTTTGAATTTTGAAATTGCATAACGTCAGTATCATCGTCACTTGCCAGGAGCAGCAAACTCAGCTGAGACAGCTGCTCCCCCAATTATTTTCCCTTCAATACGAAGGTGAGTTTGAAGTGATTGTTGTCGATAAGATGCACGATAAGGATTTTGCGGAATGGCTCGAAGAAATGGAGTCACGCCATCCTAATCTCTGTCATACTTTCTGTCCGGCTACGGCCAGAGGCATCAATGTCCATAGACTTGCGCTTACTCTGGGAGCTAAGGCTTCGGCCTACGAATGGCTTGTCATCCTGTCTGCTGATGTTGTTTTTCCTGGCGATGATTGGTTAAGTCGTTTCACTGCCTGTTGTGGTGATGAAGTGGATGCCGTGATAGGTACAACAAGCCGCAAGCATCGATGGCACCGGCTTACATTCAACATCTTCCGCCATAGGTTTGCTATCTTCAATGCCACATCTTCTATCATTCTCTGTCGCCGTAGCATCCTCCTACAAGCGGATAATACCATTCCTAAAAAACGAATAATTTATCTTCCACTTTAACTCCCATTTCTCACTAAAATGCAATCGATTCCCTTCATAGCATGGTGCTTGGAACACCTTAACTACTGGGTCATTACTTTGCTGATGGCCATCGAGAGCAGTTTCATTCCATTTCCCAGCGAAGTGGTTGTGCCTCCTGCAGCATACAAAGCCGCCACTACAGGCGAACTCAATGTCTTTCTTGTAGTGCTCTGTGCTTCTGTAGGAGCCTGCATAGGTGCTCTCGTCAATTACTTTCTGGCCCGTTACCTTGGCCGTCCTCTGGTCTATCGTTTTGCCGAGAGTAGGATTGGGCATATGTGTCTCATTGACACTTCAAAGGTGGAAAGGGCAGAGCGTTATTTTGACGAGCATGGTGCTGTTGGTACTTTCTTCGGACGTCTTGTGCCGGCAGTTCGGCAACTTATCAGCATCCCGGCAGGACTGGCTCGCATGAGTCTTGGCCGTTTTCTCTTCTATACCACGCTGGGTGCAAGCCTTTGGAATTCTATCTTGGCTGGTATGGGGTGGTACATCGGCCATTACTATAGCGGTCAACTCGAAGAAAAAGTTGCCCAGTATAGTGGCGAGCTCAAGATTGCCATGCTCGTCCTTGGTGTAGCTGTCGTGCTTTATCTGATTTATAAAGGAGTGAAGAAATAGTGAAACGTCTTTGTCTCCTTCTCCTGATATTGCTGCCTATGACTGTTTCTGCCCAAAACGGCACAATGGTCAACGAAGGAATGTGGGAACAATTGGCGACATCGCCCTACCGTCTCGACACAGCCGATGTGCATGCCCTGAAGGTGGAGTTGGAGAGCATCAGCTTCTTTCGCGACAATGAATTTTCGAGTCAGCTGACAGATGGTTATTCTCTGCCAGGCCTATGGGTACAGCCGAAGCTGACCTACATGCCTTTGCGGCAGATTAAACTTGAACTTGGCTTGCAAGCGCTCATCTTCAGTGGGGCCAATCGTTACCCAAACTATGTCTATCATGATATCGGTCTATGGAAGGGCAACCAATATACTAAGGGCGCACATGTGTTGCCGTGGTTCCGTGCACAGGCTGACTTTCGCAGCCTCTCCATTGTGCTTGGCGATATCTATGGCGGACAGAATCATGGTCTCATTGAACCACTCTTCAATCCGGAGACCAATCTTTCACAAGACCCAGAGATGGGTTTCCAGCTCCTATGGGACCGTCCCTACCTCCATGCTGACATTTGGCTCAATTGGCAGAGCTACATCTTCCGTGAAGATACCCATCAGGAGGTCTTTACCTTAGGCACTACCTGGCGTCCTCTGTTGAATAAGCCCACCTCGCACCTGCATTGGTATCTGCCCGTTCAGTTTGTCGCCCAACATCGTGGCGGTGAGCAGAATATAGTGAACGGCATGGTTCAGACCATCTTCAATGCCTCGGCTGGTATCGGAGCCCAGTGGAATGTTGGCAAACGCGTTCTCAAGACTCTTACTGCTGAGACCAACGGATTGCTGGCTTATCAGCAGAAGGGCTACCTGTGGCCATTTAAGAGTGGAGCTGCTGCCTATGTCGGTGTCCGCCTTGGGCTATGGCGATTCCTTGAGACAGGTATCTCATACTATATTGCACCTCGCCACTTTGTCAGTCTTTATGGGAACCATTTCTATTCTAGCCTTAGTGTCAAAGATGGCCAGGACTACGGCAGGTTGCAGACAGCATCCGCTCATGTCCGCTTCCATCATACCTTTGCCAGGGGCTATACACTCGGTGCAGATGCTGAGGCTTACCAATCGTGGTTGAAAGGAGGAAATGAGTTCAATTTCTCCTTTGGTATCTATCTGCGTGTTAATCCCAGTTTCCTTATTAAGCGTTTCTGAAATGTTGAAAAAATAATATTCACATGAAAAATCTACTACTATTACTCGCTAAGAATTATCGGATAAAGCTGATTCTTTGTTGCTTGCTTCCCTGCATGATGGTTTACTCGCAGGACGATGTAATGTCATTGAGGTTAATGACTTACAATATCCGTCACGGGGAAGGTATGGACAATGTGTTAGACCTGGACCGTCAGGCTGCAGTTATCCAGAATGCCATGCCAGATGTGGTTGGACTGCAGGAGGTTGACAGTTGTGTGAAGCGTTCCGGCTATATTCCGGAAGCAGCTATCTTGGGCAATAAAACCGGCATGTATGCTACGTTTGGTCCTGCCATTCCCCTAACCGGAGGCAAGTACGGAGTGGCTATCCTCAGCAAGGAGAAGCCCTTGTCCCACCACAACATCCCTTTGCCAGGTGCCGAAAAAAGAACCCTGTTGGTATGCGAGTTCCAGGAGTATGTGTTTGCTTGCACACATCTCGACCTCGAGGAGGCGAACCGCCTTGCTTCTTTGGATATTATATTAGAAGAAGCTGCCCAATGGGAAAAGCCTTTCTTCATCTGTGGAGACTGGAACGACCAGCCTTCCTCTACGCTCATTACTGAGATGAAGAAGCACTTCTCCTTCCTGAACAATCTTATTGACAATAGTAGCAATTATACCTTCCCAGCCAATTCTCCAAATAGGATAATAGACTATATAGCCAGTTATGGTACCGCTCCCCATCGTGTTTATAAGTCCATCAGGAAGCGTCAGGTTATCAACGAGCCCAAAGCCTCCGACCATCGTCCTGTTTTGGTGGAAATAACCATGAACAGGTACACTACCGGCATCGTTTCTCCCTTTGGAGAGACGAAAGAAGGGACTGTTTACGACCTCACAGGCAAGAGAATCGTAGATGGTAAATTGCCAAATCGTAAATTGCCTGCTGGCCTATATATTCGGAACCGCAAAAAGATTTTGGTTAAGTAAGAGAAAGCGGTTACTGATTCGTTTTTTTCTTGGAATACTTCACTACGGTGCGGATGATAAGGTAGTTTATCACGGCACTGATTAGTACCATTGTGGGATAAGCAAAGGTTTCATTCATCCCGAATTGTACGGTAAACAAACTCAAAAGTCCCCTGCGAACAACAATAAAGTTGAACATGTGTGCTCCAACAACACCTACGATGTTTTGTACTGAATATTTTGTTCGGAAGGTCCAATAAATGGTGAGAAGATAATTGATACTCAGGGAAATCAGAAAACCTGATGCATGTGATACATCCCGTGAGAAACCAAATTGCTCACGCATCAGGATAAATATTGTATTGTCTATCAGAAAACAAAACAATCCTACAATGCAGAAACGGATGAATTGCTGCGTCTCCTTTTTGCTGAGAAGTTCTTTTATCTTTTCTATTATCAACATTCAGTAGCCAACGCTATGTTACTTGTTTCTCTTGAATTTTGTGAAGCGCAAGCGGATGACACCGAAGAGGGCTTCACTGAAGATGCCTCCGGACATTTTGCTTGTTCCCAATTCTCGGTTGACAAAGACCACGGGAACTTCCTTAATCTTGAAGCCAAGACGCAGGGCAGTGTATTTCATCTCAATCTGGAAGGCATAGCCCTTGAAGCGAATGTCGTCCAGACAAATGGTCTCCAATACCTTGCGTGACCAGCAAACAAATCCTGCTGTAGTATCGCGCAGAGAGATGCCGAGTATGGTACGAACGTATGCCGAGGCATAGTACGACATGAGGACGCGTCCAATGGGCCAGTTCACAACGTTCACGCCAGTGATGTACCGACTGCCGACACTGACATCATAACCCTCCTCATGGCAGGCTGCATAGAGTCGAGGCAAGTCATTGGGTGAGTGACTGAAGTCAGCATCCATCTCGATGACATAGTCATAACCGTGTTCCATTGCCCATTTGAAGCCACAAATGTAGGCGGTGCCAAGACCCAACTTGCCTGAGCGCTCAACGATATGGACGCGCCCAGCTAACTCGCCTTCCATCAGACCCTTCACGATGTCTGCTGTGCCATCGGGGCTCCCGTCGTCAATGACAAGGATGTCGAATGCCTTTTCCAAAGAGGTGACAGCACGTATGATGGCCTCGATGTTCTCCTTCTCGTTGTATGTCGGGATGATGACTATAGTGTCGCTTCTTTCCATATACAATGTGAGGTTAATGTTTTTATTTTAAGAATATTCTTTCTGCAACAAGTTGTTGACTCGCGTCGAGCTTTGTTTCTCCCATGAAGACAACGGCTTTTGCCTGGAATGCTTCTGCCTGCTCTGTGGTTAGGAAGCGAGTTGTGCCTCCAGTGGTAATGTGTTCCTTCATCTCCGGATGCCGCTCGAGGTAATCTTTCAGGCTCTGCGCCACATAATTGCCTTGTTCAATGACGTGTACACCCTGGGGCATGTATTGGTGAATTTTGCCAAGCAGCAAGGGATAGTGCGTGCAGCCAAGGATAACGCTGTCGATGAGCGGGTCGCAACTGAGCAGGTTCTCTATTCGTGTGCGGACGAAGTAGTCGGCTCCAGGGCTGTCATATTCCTCGTTCTCTACCAACGGTACCCACATGGGGCAGGCTTCACCTGTAACTTGGATGTCTGGACTTAGTTTTGCAATCTCCAGTTCGTAGGTCCGGCTGCGTATGGTGCCTGGGGTGGCCATGATGCCTACATGGCGGGTCTGTGAGATGCTGCTGACCACCTCGACGGTGGGACGTATCACACCGAGCACACGACGCTGCGGAGCAAGATGTGGAAGGTCTTTCTGCTGGATTGTGCGCAGAGCCTTTGCCGAAGCTGTGTTGCAGGCCAGTATCACTAGATGGCACCCCTGTCCGAACAGATAGCGTACTGCCTGAAGTGTGAACTCATATACAACGTCGAAGGAGCGTGTTCCGTAGGGAGCCCTCGCATTATCGCCAAGGTAAAGGTAGTCGTACTGCGGCATTGCCTTGTGAATCTGTCGCAGTATTGTCAATCCGCCATACCCTGAGTCAAAGACTCCTATAGGTCCAACTCTATTTACCATTTGACTATTTACGATTTAAGTTTCACCCTAAACACTCCCAATGAGAGGGGAACGATAATATCGAATAATCTAATTATTCCCTCCTTCAGGGGCGGGAGCGGGGGAGGCAGCACCTTCTTCTGTCTTTGGAGCGAGGCCGAGCTTCTGACGAACGAGTTCCGTCACATTGACACCTATGACAGGGTTGATGTAGGGACAGCTGTTGTTGTCGGTGTTGAGAATGTAGCCGTAGCCATATTCCACGCCTACCTCGAGCAATGCGCTGTTCAGACGTTTGTAGGCTTCCTGCATGATGTCCTTTTCAGCCTGAGCTATCAGTTCCTGCGATTTCATGCGGAATGCCACGCCATTGTCCATTAGTGTCTGCAGCTCTGCCTGACGTTTCTGCATGATGGCCTGTGGGAAGTCCTTCTGTCCTTGCAGGAAATCAACGAACTTGCGCTGGAACTCCTCTTCGCCCTTCTGAGCCTCTGCCTCGTACTTGGCTTTCAATGCTGCAATGTCCTGCATAGCCTTAGCATACTCCGGCATTTCCTTGAGCACTTGTTCGTAGCTGATGTATCCGAACTGGATCTGTGCATGACTCATGACACAGAAAAGCAGTAACGGGAGAATGAATGACAAGCGTTTCATAGGCTTTTCACCTTTTAACGTTTTTACTTTCACCTTTTACTGAATTCCCAGTTCTTTTTTCACCTGATCGCTGATATCTGTGCTCAGCGATGTGCTAACGTAGGGAATAATGCCAGAACTGGTGTCCACGATATAGACATAACCACCTGCTTCGCCAATTTTCTTGACAACAGCCAACACCTTTTCGCTGATGGCCTTCATTTTTTCGGTCTCTGCCTTCTGGAGGGCAGCCTGATTGTCTTGATAGGATTGCTGCAGACGGGTGTAGAGGTCGTTCAGTTCCTGCTCACGACGCTGACGTACGTTTTCCAGCAGGTTGGCCTGTTCTTTTTGGTATTCTTCGCTCTTCTTCTGCAGTTCGTCCTGCATGAGCTTCATGTCATCCTCGTACTGTTTCTGCATGGTCTGCATTTCTTCCATGGCAGTAGTATATTCCTTCATGTTGGGAATAATGTCTGCACTGTTGAAGTGTGCGAACTTCTGAGCGAAAAGGCTCATAGGTGCCATCATAAGAACGGCGATCAAAATCTTTTTCATAATGTTTTATTATCTGTTGTTTATTATCTATTATCTATTTAGTTATATCCAAGTTTAGTGAGTACTTCGTTGGAGATGTCAATCTTCGGACTTGCGAAGATGATGCCTGCATCACTGGCGCGATCCAGTACCAGACTGAAACCCTTTTGGTCGCAGATGTCCTTGACGGCATTGTAAATCTCCTCCTGGATAGGAGCCATCAAGCTTTCGCGCTTCTTGAAGAGCTCGCCTTCAGGGCCGAAGTATTTTTTCTTGAGTTCTGCAGCTTCCTTCTCTTTCGCTACGATGGCTTCCTCGCGCTTTGTCTTCTGCTCTTCGCTCAGGAAGACTGCTTCCGATTGATAGTTCTTGTATTGTGTCTGGGCCTCGGTGGTCAGTACGTCGATTTCCGCCTGCCATTTCTTGCTTACCTGATTGAGCTGCTCACTGGCACGCTCGTAGGCTGGAATGTTCTTCAGGATGTAGTCCATATCGACCAGGGCAAACTTTTGAGCCCAAACTGATATACTACCCAGTAGCATCAGCGTTGCAATCAAAATCTTCTTCATAGTGGGTTTATGAGTTATTTAGTTTATGAGTTATTTAGTTTATGAGTTATTTAGTTTGTCTTTATATATTTAATAATGTGGATCGTTTTAATTTTCACCTTTTCACCTTTTCTTTAGAATTCCTGTCCGAGGATGAAGTGGAAGTGGCTTCCTGAGTATGACTTGCTGCCGAAGACTTCGTCAAAGCCATAAGCCCAGTCAATACCAATCAGACCAACCATTGGCAGGAAGATACGCACACCAGCACCGAGAGAGCGTTTCAGGTTCAACGGGTTGAAGTTCTTGATTTCGCTCCACGCATTTCCGCCTTCTGCGAAGACCAGACCGAAGATGTTAGTGCTGTTGCTCAACATGAAGGGATAGCGCAGTTCCACGGAGAAACGGTCGTAGGCGTAGCCGGATTCACTTCTTGGTGTGAGTGAGCCATTGTCATAGCCTCGCATACCAATGGTTTCGGTAGCGTAGGTCGTGGTGTAACCGCTGGTTCCGTCACCACCGACATAGAAGGTCTCGAAGGGAGAGCGTTTGTCCTTGTTGTAGTGTCCCAGGATGCCGAATTCCACACGGGTCATCAGGACGAAGCATTTGTCCCTACTGCTCAGGGCCGTGAATGTACGACTCTTGAACTTCCACTTGTGGTATTCAATCCAGCGATACTTCTCCTGCATCTCCTTGTTGTATGTCGGACTGTTGACGTCGGTCGCAAGGTTTGAGTAGTCTTTCTTGCTGAAGGCACTATAGGGAGGTGTCAACGTGACATTCACCATGAACTCCGAGCCTTTTCGAGGATAAATCGGATTGTCGGTACTGTTGCGGCTCAGGGTCAGGCCGAGGTTGATGTTGTTGCAGTTACCATTGGACATGAGGAAGTACTGCCAGTTCTTGAGCATGTAGCGAGTGTAGCTCAGTTCGGCATAGAGAGTGAACCAATCATCGGGCCAGCGCAGACGCTTACCCCATCCGACTGTCGCACCGAAGAGCATCACATATTTGTTGGGGTCGTAGTAGTTCTCGTAGTAGTTGTAGGTACTATTACCATATCCATAGAGATAACTGTTGAAGTAGTTGTTGTAGTAGGCAGAGTTGTAATAATTGTCGCTCACGTCCGTCTGCTTCGAGAAGAAAGCACCTAAGCTGAATGTGTTCGGACGCTTCCCGCCAAACCAGGGGTTGGTGTAGCTGACGCTGTAAGACTGATAGTAGCGTCCGTTCGTTTGTCCGCTGATGGAGAATGACTCGCTGTTGCCCATAGGCATCACTCCACGGCGCAATCCCTTCTTACTGAAGATGTTTGCCATGCAGAAGTTGCTGAACTTAAGTCCGATACGTCCTATGACACCCGTCTGTCCATAACCGAGAGAGAATTCTATCTGGTCGTTGTTCTTGCTGGTAAGTCCCCAATTGATATCGACAGTACCGTTCACTCGGTCTGGTTCCACTTTGGGGTCAATGTTCTCGTCGAAGTGTCCGAGAGAGACAATTTCACGGTAGGAACGCATGAGGGCCTCCTTCGAGAAGAGGTCGCCTGGCTTGTTGCGGAGCTCCCTGCGCACAACGTTCTCATAGACTCGGTCGTTACCGCTGATGCGGACGTGGCTGATGTGTGCCTGCTGTCCTTCGAAAATACGAATCTCCAAGTCAACGGAGTCGCCAACGATATTCGTTTCTACGGGGTCGAGACGAGAGAAGACATAGCCGTTGTTGTAGTAAAGGTTGCCGACGGCATCTTCATCCGTTGACAACCGGTCGTTGAGGAGTTTCTGATTATAGACATCTCCCTTCTTCATTCGGAGCACCTGGTTCAGACCATCGGTTGGATAGAGCGTGTTGCCGACCCAGTCTATGTTGCGGATATAGTACTTCTGTCCTTCCTCAACGCTGATATAGATGTTTACGTCCTGGTCGTTATAGGGTACTACACTGTCTGCTACGAGGATAGCATCACGATAGCCCAGCTCGCCATACTTTGCGAGCAGGTTCTCCTTCGCTTCCTTATATTTCGACTCAATGAATTTCCGGCTCTTGAACCAACCGGCCATAGAGTGCTTCTCGTGTATCTTCTTCAGGATACCTGGCTTGATGAGGCCGCCCTTAATCTTTTTTGTGCTGAGGTGTTCGTTACCCGTAATATAGATGTGGTTAATCTTCACCTTGTCTTTCCTCTCGATATTGACATCTATAATCATCTTGTCGGGTGCGCCCGCATCGTCTCGCTGGATGATGTTTATCTCTGCGTTCTTGTAACCTTTCTCTGTGAAATATCTTTTCGCAAGAATCTTGGCTCGGTCAATCATGTTGGGTGTCAGCTGATTGTCCTTTACCAGTCCCATCTTCTCCAACAGCTCGTCCTTCTCGTTCTTCTTCTTCACTCCATTGATGTTGATTTGTGAGATTCGCGGACGTTGTGTGAGTTGTATGTGCAGGTATGCAGAGTCGCCAACGAGGCTGTCCACGCTGATAGCCACGTTGCTGAAGAGTCCGTTACGCCAGTAGCGTTTAACGGCTTTTGTTATTTCCTCACCAGGGATTTCTATCTTCTGCCCCTCGCTCAGTCCGCTCAATCCGATAAGCAAATGCTCGTCGTAGTTCTTCACGCCGTCGATGGTGATTTTGTTGATGTAATACTGTCGCGGCGTGCGACTATAATCGATTTCTGGAGCCACTTCGCGTTGCACCACCTGCGAAAACGAAGGGAGGAACGTTCCGATGAGGATGAGTATTATAAATAGTGCTCTTTTCACTTTGTTTACAAGGGTTACTTGATAATCAGCCCTGGGTCACTTGTTCCCCTGTCATTCCGAAGCGTCTTTGCCTCTGTTGGTATGCAGCAATAGCTTTGTAAAGCTCTTCCTCGTGGAAGTCGGGCCAGTATGTGTCGCAGAAATAGAATTCGCTATAGGCACATTGCCAGAGCAGGTAGTTGCTGATGCGCAGTTCGCCGCCTGTTCGTATGAGCAGGTCGGGGTCTGGCATGAAGTTCGTTGCCAGATGTTTTGCGACGTATTCTTCGTTGATGTCTTCCGGCTTGACAAGTCCGTCCTTAGCCTCGCGAACAGCATCGCGCATAGCTTTTGTTATCTCCCAACGGCTGCTGTAGTTGAGGGCTGTGACGGCAGTCATACGCTTGTTGTTCTTTGTCTTCTCCATACACTCCAACACACGTTGGCGAGCAGGAGCCGGCAGTCTTTCCAGGTCGCCTATGTAGCGGAAACGCACATCGTTCTTCATGAATATCTCGTCTTCGAGCTTGTCAACCACCAACTTCATCAACATAGCAACTTCTGCTTCCGGGCGGTTCCAGTTCTCTGTCGAGAAGGTGTACATTGTCAGATACTTGACGCCAAGTCTGGCGCACTCTGATGTGATGCGTGTCACATTGTCCACCCCTTGCAGGTGTCCGTTTGAGCGGGGGAGTCCCCTCTCCTGTGCCCAGCGTCCGTTGCCGTCCATGATAATGGCAATAGATTCTGGGATATTGTTTCTGTCTAATTCGAAGTCCATATATGTAATTTACTATTTGACGATTTACTATTTACAATTATCCATTAGTTATTGCATTTGCGGTATTTTGGGAACATGTCGTATGTGATGAAGAACATAGCGAAACTGTAGCAGTCCTTGTTCTTGAACATTCCGCTCTTCACGCCGTATGGGTCTTTCAGCTGCGTCCCTGTCGGAGTGGCGTCGAGCTTGTCTGTTGAGCTGAAGCGCATGGTCCATTCGAAGCCGACGTTGACGCGCGGTTTGAGTTTGTACTTCACTCCCAGACCCACGGGGATGTTCAGTCCGCCGCACGCACCTGCTCCGCCACCCATGCCGATGGTGATGCCGGCTCCTGCCAGGATGTAGGGCGTGATGCGGCTGTTGCCTTTGTAGCCTGCACCAGTGCCGAAGCCCCAGAAGTTCAGCTCGAACTGCGCTCCAAGGTCCAATACGTTGCGCGAGAACTTCACCGTTGTGGGGAGTCCTCCCTCTGGAGTCTCGCTGTATGCATCCGTAGGAATGAACCCGTCGGTCTTGCCATGAAGATGTCCGAAGGCGATGTTTGCCTTGACAGCCATACGCGCATTGAGGATGCGGCGTGCGGTAACGGCTCCCATCATATTGAGTCCTCCACCTTTGGCGTCGCCAAAATAGAAGCATCCGCCAAGTGCAGCACCCATGTCCATCTTGTACTCCACCTCTTCCTCCGCCTTTGCGGCAAAGCAGAAGAGCAAGCAGCAGACGGCTATTGCTGTTCGAAACCAAGTCTGTTCAATCTTCCTCGCCATACTTGTGCGTTAGTGATAATCCAGATGAAGTTATTCTTGTCAACGGCGCTGGTGATGCAACCCTCGATGCCTTCCAGCTCAATGGGCATGTGGAGCTCCTCGTCAGGACGCCACGTGATACCATAGTCCTGACTGATGAACATAGCGTCGAGCGCTTTGTACTTTTCGTCAGTCGAGGCCCCACCGAAAGCAATACATTTCCCGTCGTAGGGGAGTAGGTTGAAGTATTGCAGTAGTGGACAGGGAATCCTGTTTTCGGGAGTAATGGGGAAGAAAATCCACCCCATGTCCTCTTCCTTCTCCGTCTCATTCCACATCTTGTTCCAAACGACAGCATTGGTGCTTCCGTCCCTATGACCGAGCATCACAATGCGGCTGTTTCCGTTGGCCTGTTGTAGGCTCAATGCACGGAATTCAGAAGTGGGCAGCAGGCCAGCCTCTGTGTCAAGTCTTTCTTCTTCCCAGCTCTCAGCATCCGTGGAGCGTAGCAGCTTGCCGTCCGAGATAGCATAGAAGAAGTTGGCTGTCTTTTCGATGAGCGTCAGACCATCTGGATAGGTCGTGCCCGTTTGCTGCCATACCTTAGCGTCGGTGGAAGAGAAAATCTCTCCGTCGGTAGTACTGAGGAAGAGCGAGCCGTTCTGCTGACGCAGAGTCTGCAGGTTGGCCGTGAGGGGAATTCCAGTCGTGGCAGTCTCTTCCCAAGTGCCCTCAGCCTCAATAGAGGAGCGTTCGGCAAGGAATATGCCCGTCGTTTTCTGTCCGAGCACCAACAGTTTGTCGTTCATGACGAAAGCCTTCATGTCCATCATGCCTTCGAGGGGTTCCACCTCGCTCTCGCACATGTTCCAATACAGGGAGTCTCCCTCCTGCTTGTGTACATTGACTTTGAGCGTATAGATACGGCTGCTTTGCTGGTCGTTGCTGACGGTGTAGAGTTCCAAGGGTTTTGTGAGGTTGAGGCTGTCTGTAGCGCTGTAGCTGATCCATTCGGCATTAGAGCCCTTTTCACGATAGGAAACCATCGAACCGCTGAAGTTGATAGTTACGGTGACAGCAGAGAGTTGGCAGCCGTAGGGTAGGGAGTCGCGGTTTTCGATGATATTGTTGCGCTGGTCGATGGTCATCAGGAAAGCGCTTCCGGAAACGGACGTGGAGGTCGAGCTGATGACGACAGACCTGTCCTTGCGGTCGCGTTTCTCAATGGTGCGCTTCACCGCTCCCAGAGTCACGGACTTGATGTAGCAGTAGTCATCATGCGTGATGGTGCTGTCATCACTGGCGCAGGACGACATCATTATAGACAGTGCCACAAGCAGCAAGGACCATATCATCCCAGAGTTCCTGAGTTTATTAGTTTTTTGAGTTTCTAAGTTCTTCACTTTTTCAATTTTTCACCTTTCGGCTTTATTTCGGGCGCAAAGATACAAAGAAATTAAGAATTAAGCGTGCAGAATAGGGAATTTATATATAAAAATTAAGAATTCAGCGTACAGAATTAAGATTTTTAAGTTTTTGCGTTCCCCCGTTTTTAGGTTTTTTAAGGTTAACTTTTCAACTTTCGGAAATTCTGCAAGCATGAAGATAGAGGAAGAGGTCAAGTCCGAGATTTTGTTCGTAGGTCGTAGCAAGGTCGTAGCAAGGGGCAAGCAAGGGGCAAGCAAGGGGCAAGCAAGGGGCAAGGAAGGAGCGGCCTTTGTCTTTCCGGATTATTTTGAAGGCAAACAATGCAATAGTAGAATTGTAAAGATATTTCAAACCTATAGGTAGAGACAGTGTAGGCGAAATAAGAACATAATATGACCAAGAAACAAGCACTCCAGTTGTTCGAGCAACGCAAAGTCCGCACCGTCTGGGACGACGAACAAGAGAAATGGTATTTTTGTGTGGTGGACGTTGTTGAGGTACTTACAGAAAGTAAGGATCCAACTGATTACATCAAGAAAATGAAAAAGCGCGAGCCAGAACTTGCCAAAGGGTGGGGACAAATTGTCACCCCCCTTGCCATTCAAACACCAGGAGGCAAACAGAAAATGAATTGCGCGACAATAGAAGGTCTCTTCCGTATTATACAGGCAATTCCCTCATCCAAGGCAGAACCTTTCAAGCAATGGATGGCACAGGTAGCCAGTCAGCGACTCGACCAGATGCAAGACCCAGAAAAGAGCATTGACCAGGCCATTGTCGACTATAAACGCTTAGGTTACAGCGATGCATGGATTAACCAGCGCATCAAGAGCATCGAGGTGCGTAAGGAACTGACGGACGAATGGAAGCGGACTGGAGTACAGGAAGGCTTGGAATATGCCTCGCTCACAGACATCATCACTCGCGAATGGAGCGGCTTTACCACAAAGCAGTACAAACGTCATAAAGGTTTGAGAAAGGAAAACCTGCGCGACAACATGACCAATCTCGAAATCGCTCTCAACATTTTGGCACCTTAAAGGTGAAAAAGAAGAGGACGATAGAATGTTTAGCATTACTATAACAAGGGGAGAAAAAGAAGGAAAAATTACTTCTGGGGCATGGTGACTTAAGTCATTGCCTCGGAGATGCCATACTTTAGGCAGCAATCACTCTGCTTCTAGGCAGCAATCACTCTGCTTCTAGCCAGCTATCACTCAGTTTCTAGGCAGCAATCACTCTGCTTCTAAGCTTACTCATGAGTATGGGTAGAAGCAGGCTAAAGCGAGGCTGAAGTATGGCTGCACTATGGGAAGAGCGAGAGATGGCTGATGTAAGATGTCTGATGTGATGGATTTGCAAACGAGGAATTGCAAAGATAGGGTATTTCAAATTACATTCGGAGGAACTTCCAAGAAGGAATTGGCTGGCATTCGGTGGGGAACTATCAAAGAAGGAATAGATGCTAAAGGATTGGTGGGTGAAAGGTGTGTGAGCACACTAAGGGCAGAGCAAAGCGATATACAAGGAGCCTGGTGCAATAATCATGTCATTTCTGCGTTATTATAATATAGAATAGAGTAGATGGCGGAGCAAGAGAAATGGAAATGGCAGGAGCCTGGCACGACATGGAAGGGCATCGGCCTGTATCACGTCACGCTGACAATCCCTGACCGCAGGCCTTTGTTGGGTTGGCTCGAAATGCCAGACAATGATCCGAGCAAGGCCAAAGTGAGGCGTACGGCGTTGGGGAATGCATTGGTGAATTGCCTGCTCAGCATTCCACATTATCATCCAGAGGTGCAGGTGCTGCATTTCTGCTTAATGCCCGACCATCTGCATGCGGTGTTGTACGTCAGGCGAACCATGCCTACTGGAATCAGGGGCTTGGTGAGGGGATTCTGGCAAGCTACCAAGAAGCTGGGGCGGGCTTCTTTGGTTGTTCAGAATGGTGTTCCTTCTTTGATTATTCCGAATAACATTCCTTCTTTGATTATTCCGAATAACATTCGGAGAAACTGCCAAGAAGAAATACGAGACCACCAAGAAGATAGACGGGACTGCCCCAAAGATGGCCTGTATGGCCAAGAAGATGTGGGGCAGCAGAATCTTCAGGAAGAGACGGCCAGGTTGGAGGCTTTTTCAGCGAAGCTGCGTGAGCAGATGGGCGAAGATGCTTATTACCAGTTGCAGCCGGTCTTCACTGAGATGCCTTTTATCCGTCCGATGGGGCGTAATACACAACTGCCCAATACCATCCGTTATATTGACATGAATCCACAGCGGCTGGCCACCAAACGCTTGAGGCCTGGCTTCTTTCGTGTGCAACGGGAGATAATGATTGGTGGGCGTAGCTACGATGGCGTGGGGAATACGACGCTACTGATGGCTGAGAGATTTGCAACGGTACATGTGCGAAGTTCGATGGTGAAAGCGGAAGAACGTGGTGATGTGGAGCCATTGCGGAACTACAAGAATTCCTGTGTACTGGCGGCTCGCGCAGGTACAGTCATGGTGTCGCCATTTATTTCAACTCATGAGAAGCAGGTGATGCAGGTGCTGCTGCGTGAGCAATTGCCATTCATCTGTCTCGTCGATAATGGCTTCCGTGATTATTATAAGCCTTCTGACGCTTTTTTTGATGCTTGTGCTGCGGGGCGTGTCCTTGTCCTAAGTCCTTGGGCGTATGATGCTAATAAGCGGCACATCAGTCGTGCGGATTGTGTGGCACTCAATGATATGGCAGAAGAAATATGCCATCAGTTATGAATCAATTGCAACCGCTGCAGCCGCCGCCTTTATCGCCGCAACCTTCGCAGCTGCCGCCACCACAACCGCCACAGCCACCGCCGCAGCCTGTTATCTGGTTGAGGGCATCGCGAACCTCTTCGTTTGTGGCCTCGCGGCTTTCAACGACTGTTCCCACAAAGTTCAGGCTCTTGCCTGCCAGGGGATGATTGAGGTCAACGGTTATCTTCTCCTCGCCAATCTCGACGATAGTGCCGTTGAAGCGTGCTCCATCAGGACTGGCCAGAGGTACTACAGCTCCCTCGTAGATGAAGCGTGAATCCAGCTTTCCGTTGATTTCGAATATATTACGGGGTACTGACTGCTTGCCTGCTGCCTCATATTCGCCATAGGCATCGGCAGGAGCGAGGGTGAAATCGAACGCGTCGCCTACCTTCAGGGGCACTATCTGTGCCTCGAAAGCATCGAGCGTCATACCCAATGCGCTGATAAAGATAAAGGGGTCGCCTTCTGCGGTCTCTTCTGTCAGTTCGGGCTTCTCGCCCTGAGCGCTCGTATAGAGCTTATAAGTTACTGCAATGTACTTGTTTGGATTTTCTGTAGCCATTTTTTTATTTACTATTTATAATTTTTTTCCCGTTGGTGATGTTGATCCCTTTAGGCAATTTTGAATTTTGAATTTTGAATTTTGAATTATCAATGCGGCGGCCGCTGAGGTCATAGACTGCATTATCATTTATCAATTGTCCTTTATCATTTAGATGCGGAGCGTCGTTTTGAATTTCTACAATGCCATCATCCCAATCTTCCATGACGTGAATGGTGCGTGTGACGGTGGCACTCCAGTTGGAACCGTCCTTGCTGGCGGCACGCAGCGTCACTTCTCCTGGGGTGAGAATCTTAGCAAGGTTCTCCATGCTGTAGAGGGTTGCATCGGGAGTCACTTCGCCTGCGGTATCGTCCGCCCATGAGACAGGGTAGCTGCCGTCGATGGTGTACATGATATAGGTTCCCTGCGAGAGGGTAAGTTCGTCGGTGAGGAGAATGGTGTCGCCCTCGGCAACCTTCCTGCCGTTAACGAGAAACTCAGGTGCATCCACATTGGCATACCATCCCTTCTTCTTCAGTTGGGCAATGAGGTTGGCAGTGCGCTGGGGGAAGAATTCCTCTACCATTCTCTTGTTCTCGAGGGCATGATGTGTATCTGCTCGATACAGTTCACCTTGTGAGGTGTAAGGGTGCACATCCTTGCGATAATCACCCCAGCGGGCAGACTCGGCATATATGGCCAATGAGATTACACTCTGCAGGCTGTCCCAAAGCGCTTGTGCCTGTGTCGGGCACAGTTCACCACAGTCATCCTCAAGGTGCTTATAGGCACGATCTATGAACCGATGTTTGAAGGCCGGGTTTTTCATCATGTTCTGGAAGAGGTATGTGGGGCAGTCCTTGTTATTAACGTCGAGGACGTTCTTGGAGGCGCTGTACAGGGTCTGCTCCGAATCCCAACAGATGAAGCGGAAGCCTTGCGTGGAATCTTCCCTGTTGTTGACGGCTATCCAGTTGTGATGGTCCCAGTCGTTATTTCCACAGTATTGGTTGATGAGCATGTAATCGATGAAATTGTCCACATCGAGCAGGGCTTCCGGTCCTGCATCTGTCGTCGCAGGTGCAGCCCCTGTGATGACTCTGTACGTCTCAGGCGTGGAAGCCTTTTCGGAAAGGCGCATCAGCTGGTTCCATTTGTCGAGCGTGCCTTCTGCCGCCTCTAAGTAGTCTTCACGCTTTATCACGTCGTAGTCTGACTTTAAGCCGCCAAAATGGTACTTGCAGTAATCGTCGTCGATACGTTCGGACAGGTTGTAAAGTCCCCAATAGAGGCCGTTTATGAAAACATTGACATAGAGTGCGTCGCTGGTATCGTACCCCATGCGTTTCTGCATACGACGGGCCCACAGGTCCCTGGCGTACTGGGCTCTGGTGCGCTGGGTGGCATCGGAGTGTATCCACGAATAATTATAGAAGGTACGCACGATGAGTGAGTTGAAGCGAGCCACATTCTCTTCTCCGAAGACGGGATATTTGAGGGTTTTCTTGCCATATTCGTCTTTGAAGGTGAGACGGAAGGAGTGTTTGGGATTCTTCTCGGGCACACGACCCTGTCCACCGTGAATCTTCAGCCCACAGGTTGTCGTGAGGTCGTGCCCCTCGCCCATCAACTCTACCGAGGCAGGGCGTTCCCATCCGCGTCCGTTGCTGTCGGAAGTGCCTGTGTAGATATAGATGCCTCCCGTCTGCTCATCCTTTTCCTTGTTAAAGAGGTTCCCTTTGTCTGTCACGATGGACAACGTGGGAATGGAGTAGAAGGCATCCTTGATTTTCTTGGCATAAGAACTGTTTGAGGTCAGCTCGGGGTCCATCTCATAATCGGCAGGTGCTGTACCGCTCATGGACGTGAACTTGCCCCAGGTGGTAGGGTAACCCTCCGGCAAGGCGGGCTGCTCGAGCACAGAGGCTGGAAAGATATAGGATGCCGTCACTACGTCGGAACTCCTGGTGTCGCCCTTGAATTCCGCAGCACGTATGATGGTTGTGCTGGTGACATAGAAGTTTGTGGTAAACTGTGGGCTTTCTGCCGTTGGCTCGCTACCGTCCAAGGTATATCTTACGACAGCTTCAGCCTCTTCGCTTTTCACCCTCAGCAAGAAGGGACTCTTACAGACCCCGTGGGCTCTGTTGAAAGTAGGGACTGCCCTTGCCGTTACTGCGGCAAAGGACAGTCCTACAAACAGAATGAGTGCCTTCTTAAGCATTACAACGAATCAGAACAGCACTTTCTTGCCGTTGATGATATAGATACCCTTTTGTAATTTACGATTTGACGATTGACTATTTACGATTTGGCGACCGCTCAAATCATAGATGGCTTCATTATCAATTGTCAATTGTCCATTATCAATTGAACGAATTCCATCTTCATAGTCAGAACCGGTAAACGGAACGGGATAATAATCGGCCTGAGTCCATTGTTCTGTATCCTGACCGGCATTCAGCAAGGCGCAAACCTCGCCACTCTTCAGCTGCTCCTCAGTAACCTGTTGAGAGCCTTCGTTAATGTCGCCCATCTGGTTCAGGAAATAGCAATTGGTACACTTGGCGTTGCCTGGGTTGCGAGCGAGAGAATAGGGCGTGCCGCTTGCGTAGAGGGAAACTTCCAACTTGCCTACAGAGAGGGTGTTGGTGATGTAGGTAACGTTACCACACCAGCCTACGATGGGGATACAGTTCCATGCCACGTCGCTCTTGAGAGTACCACTGAACAGACAGTTGTTGATGACGCTGTTGTCGCCGCTTCCACGACCCACGATACCACCAGTAAGGGCATCACCGTTGAAGGTGGATATGATATCGACAGCACTCTCACAGTTCTCGATGGTGCCACCATAGATTTCGCACACGATACCGCCTATTCTCTTGGCGCTGGTATTGATGGTGCCGGCTGTGCGCAGGTTCTTGACAGTACCGCTCAGGGCACGGAACAGGCCGAAGCCTTCTACTTCGTTCACCTTGTTGATACTGATGGTGTGGCATCGGCCATCGAATACACCTTCGTACTTCTTGCTCGTAGTACCAATCATGGGGAATTCGTCCATCATCTCAGCCAGATTAATGTCGGCTGTCAGCTGGGCATTGTCCTGGGTGTCACCGAAGTTAACCTTCTTGGCAAACCATACCAGCTGCTTTGCCGTACCAATCTGCCAGAAGCCATCTACGAGTTCTGCCATAGTGAGGTCTGGTGTGTTACATACGGTGCAGAAGCCATCCTCGAAGTTGTGGTCTTCGATAGTGCTGCCCTCGGTGTTGCTGTAGCTAACCGTTGTACCTTCCACGGGAGTCTTGCCGTCGCACTTGAGAGAGCCGTTGGCATAAACGATGCCGCGTGTGAGGAATGGAACGGGATAGCTGTCCTCAGGAATATTCTGCGTCCACTGGATATTCTTCTGGTCTCCGTTCAGCAGGAAGGCAACCTCACCGCTTGCTATCTGCTCGGCTGTTACTTCGGTAGAACCTGCGTTGGGCGTACCAAATCCGTTCATATAGTAGCAGTTCTCGACAACAGAAACACTGGGGTTACGAGAGATAGTATAGGAAGGATAATCCGTACTTCTGTCACTGCCGATAATATTACCCATGAACAGACAGTTGCTGACAGTAGAAGTGCAGTCGCTGCCCGTGAAGCCTAAGATACCTGCCATATTGAATGCTTCAGGAGCATTGATGGTACCTGTGTAGATACAATCCTTGACGACACATCCTGTAGCACTAGCACGGAATGCAATACCTGCGTAAGCAGCATCGTCATTGAAGTCGGATTCAATATTAACAGACGATACGCAGTTCTGAATGGTTCCACCGAATATCTCAGCTACGATACCGCCAGCCTTCTTCAAAGAAGTATAGATAGTACCTGCAACATTCAGGTTCTTGATGGTACCAGTAAGAGCTCGGAAGAGACCAACGCCTTCCTCGGTGGCAAACATCGTGTAGGTAATGGTATGCCCCTGACCGTCGAATGTACCTGCGTACTTGTTGTCAACAGTAGAAATCATCTTCATATCTGCATCGGAGGCATCGATGTCGTCGGTCAGAATGGCATTGGCATCCGTTTCTCCTGCATTGACCAGATTGGCGAAAAGTACCAGCTCAACAGGTGTACTGAGTTGATATACGCCATCCACCTTCTTGGGCATGAACGAGAGCGACTGCAAGTGGTCCTTGCCAGCTTCCTCAGTAGAAGCTTCACCTTCATAATAGGAGAGAAGCGTCTCCAAAAGCGGATTTATCTCGTCCATCTCTGCATCTGTAAAGAAGGGAGCCAACTCATCCATGAGGGTGTTGAGCTTGTCATACTCACTCATCAGGTTGATGTAGTTCTTCTTACAAACGTATGTTTCCTGGAAGAGATCGGAGAATTGTGTTACCAGAGCGATCTTTGCATTATTGTCTGTGGTAGTGGCTACTGCATCAATTGCATTCTGCAGTTTCTCCTTAATCTCGTTGGAGAAGTTGGGATAAATGGCATATTCATCGAGGCTGTACTCGTAATTATTCAGCATGGTATAGGCACGTGCAGCCTGGGACTCCAGGACATTGTCGAGACCTCCACCAGCCTGGTCCAGTTCACCATGATAGAAGAGTTTCACGTTACCAAAGCCGAAGGCATCATTTTCACGGCCTGAGCCAAGCACTTTGATTCCAATCGTCAGAGTGCCGTCGGTTACGTTTGCCAGGATGGCATTCTGGTAGCGGCCACTCTCGAATGCCCTGCAATATCCTACCAGTCCACGGGGTACGTAGCCATCCTCACCATTGAAATCAACCACTTCGAAATCGGGATATTCGCCTGTGAGGTTACAGTTGAAACCATCCACGGCCTCGCTCATTGGGATAGCATCCTCTACGAGAACCTGGAAATAGTTGGTCATGCCGTTGGCAGTAAGCATGGCGGCATAATTGGTGTTATACAGATTGTCAGCGCCTGGATAGGGACGGTACACACCATTGATCTGTACCTCATACACACCATTTGCAAGACCTGTAATGGTCTGGTACATATCCATAGTGGCATTATAGCATTCAGCAGCATACATCTCGCTGCCCTCAGCACCCTTATGGCCTGTGCCTACCTGGCCTTCCCAACCATCGAAGCCATCCCGGAAGGTCGGATTGGTCAGCAGCATGGTCATATCCGTACCAGCTTGGGGCTGCTCTGTAATAGCTGCTTCCAGCATGGCATCAATCTTCTTGGTTTCTGCCAAGATTTCTTCCTCAGTGAGTTCGCACTTTTCCAAGATATAGAGGGCAGTTCCCCTTGGATATGTGCTGCTGGGCTCCTCATTGGTGCGCAGATAGTCCTCCAGCTCTTCACGCTTCTTGCCGGAGAAGTCATCATGCTCTTCCAGATACTTGTCTGTGTCTTCAACTTTCTTTTGGTAGGCTGCGTATGCTTCAGCACAAGACTTGACGCTGTTGCGCAATTCCAAGAGGTTGTTCCATACAGTCATGAACTCATCAATATTGTTGCATGACTCCAATGCATCCAAACTTTCCAGATAGCTCTCCACGAGGCTCTTCTGTGCCAGGAGGTCATTGCAATACTCACGTTCTACGTCAAGGACTTTCTGGGCAAAATCGGCATACGTTGCTGCATCGTAAGCATTTCCGTAAACGTCGCCGGCATTGTAAACACGTTCCTGAGTGGGGAACGGAACGGGAATTTTGCTTTCTTCAATTGTCTGGTTCCAAACTATCTGCGACTGGTCGCCGTTCAGCAGATAGCAGAGCCGTCCGCTTTTGACATCCTCTTCAGCAATCTGGGTGGTGTTGTCCTGATGCGAACCAAACTCATTGACGAAATAGCAGCTGGTGCAAGTCACATTACCCGGATTACGGGCAAAGGTATAGGGATTACCCTGACTGGCATCCACTTCTATGCTACCTGTGAAAGCACAGTTGGTAATGGTTGACAATGAGCCTGACCAGCCGATGAAGGCAGCACTATTGTAGTTGCTACCCGTGATGGTACCTGCGAAGATACAGTTCTCTATGAGGGAACCATCGGCACTGCCACGACCGACGAGACCCGAGATGGCACCGTCGCCTGGGTATCCGCTAAGCACATTAACGTCGCAGACAACATTCAGTACCTTACCACCAAAGATTTCACCTACCAACGGACCAACTTTGCTCCATTCGGTATAGAGATCTCCAGTGAGGTACAGGTTCTGGATGGTACCGTCCAAATAACGGAAGAGACCCCAGCTGCTTGTTTCTGCAGTCAGGTCGATGGTCAGGGTCTTATAGTTACCGTCGAAGATACCCTTGTAGTGGTTGCCACTGGTAGCGATAACGGTAAATTCATGACCAGACAGGTCGATGTCGTCTATCAACTTGGCATTGGCGGTATTGTCGCCCTGATTAACCAGATTGGCAAACCAAATGAACTGCTCGGCAGTTTCAATCTGATAGAAGCCGTCCACCAGAGAGGCCATGCTGGGATCCACCTTACCGCAGATGATACAGATACCATTCTCATACTGATGGTCGGGGATGTCCTGCGTCTTGGTGTTTGAGTAGGTAAGTTCGGAACCGTCGGCACTCTGTCCCGTGCAGTCCAGGTTTCCTGCTGCATACACTTGCAGGCTGTTCGAGAAGGGAACAGGAACGGGGTCTGTGCCCAGAGTCTGCCACCATGTGATAGTGGTCTGGTCACCATTTATCATGTAGCAGAGTTCGCCCGATGCAACCTCCTCTTCTGTCACTTGCGTGCTACCTTCGTTATAGGTAACCCATTCGTTTACATAATAGCAGTTGCTGACTGTAATGACAGTGGGACGACGGGCAATGGTGTAGCTGACGTTCTCGTTGGGATATTCTGCGTTACCATTGATGGTTCCTGTGAATATACAGTTGGTGACAGTGGCATTGCAGTCGTCTCCTGCCCAACCCACGATACTGGCCATATTGCCTGCTTCAGGAGCATCGATAGTACCGTCGTAGATACAGTTAATGACCTTTACGCCCGAAGCACTTGAGCGAGCCAGAATGCCTGCATAACAGGCATCTATCGCAGCAGTACCGATGATGTCAACCGACGAATAGCAGTTCTCGATAGTACCACTGAAGCACTCGCCTACCAGACCGCCAATCTTATTAGTATTGGTAGTGATGGAGCCATCTACTTTCAGGTTCTTGACCGTACCTGACAAGCCACCGAACAGTCCAAAGCTGGAACCTGTAGCCTCGCAGTTGTAAGTAATGCAATGGAACTTACCATCGAAGATACCGGCATACTTATGGTCGCCAATATCTCCGATTTTCAAGAAATCCGCATAGTCAACATCAGCATTCAGTACTGCATCCAGTTCCGTGTTGCCTTCATTGACTGCCAAAGCGAAGTTCTTCAAATCATCCGCTGTGGAGATTTGCACGATGCCATTCTCGAAAACCAGATCTTCCAAGCCTTCCGCATGGGAGGACAATCCGTAACCGAGAAGCATCATAAAGAGAAATGTAAACTTCTTCATGTTTTTTATGTTTTGAATTAGGGTTAATAAATATAATTATGTGGTTTTTATCTCCTTTTTAAATTATCGACAGACAAAGATAGTTAATTTTTTATCATAAGGCCTATGATAATGCAAAAAAAAATAGCTAAATGCTGCAATAATCATACTAAACGGGTTGCAAATGTCATTTCATGCTCTAAGTTTCACTTTTCCTTCTGTATTTTCATTTATCATTATTAATTTTCACTTTTCATTTTTCACTTTTCGCTTTTCTTTGTATATTTGCATAAAAATTTGAGCTATTATGAAGATAAAACTCCTCGGCATACAGGCTTTTGCCTATGCTTTTATCATGTTCTGTAATGTACCAGTCTGCGCTCAGCAATCTTCTAATGAGTCAGACGCAGGCGGAAACCTTCTCGACAAAGTCAACCTCTACATCGGAACTGCGGACGACTATGGGCAGATGACGCCTGGTGCAACGGTTCCCTATAGCCAGATTCAGGTCTGTCCTGACAGCAAGCCCCGCCAGCATCCTGGCTATGACTACGAAGTGCCCGTTATCTCGGGCTTCAGTATCAACCGCCTCTCTGGAGTAGGCGGTAGCGGCTGTGGCGGCAACGTCTCACTGATGCCTGATGCAACAGGTCAGGATGTTCGACTCCTGAAGCATACAGAGCGAGCCTACCCTGGCTATTATAGTGTGCAGCTGAGCAATGGCGTGTGGTTCACGGCGACTGCAGACCGTCGCATGGCTGTGGAGCGTTTCTCTTTCCCAGACCCTTCGAAGGCTGTTCTGCTGCTCAATCCACGTTCTGCTTTCGATAAGGTCTTTGCCGCTGATTTCCAGCAAAAAGCGCCCACGATGGGACAGGGAATGGCAGAGTGTGCCAATACCTGCGGACGTGGTCACTACCTCTTGCACTACCGTCTTTATACAAGCACGCCTTTTGTGCTCGACACCATTCCCGGAGGTTTCAAGCGCCTCACTTTCCCAGAACTATCAGCCAAATATGTGGAGGTACGCATCGTGGCTTCCACAGGTCTTGACAACGAACTGGACAAGATGACCGAGCAAATGGTTTGGCGAACCGACTTCCATACAATGACAGAACGTGCTGAGCGCCAATGGGAGCGACTGCTCTCAACGGTCGAGGTTGAGGGTGGAACCGAGGACCAGCAGACCATCTTCTACACGTCGCTCTATAGGACTTTCCATAGTCCATTCCAGGTCACAGACCGCACAATGACGCATTACCTCGGTACGGATGGCAAGACGCACGAAGCAAAGGACTGGACGTACTACAGCTCGTGGTCGCTCTGGGACACCTACCGCACGAAGTTTCCGCTCATCACGTTACTCGATGCCGGTCACTCGGGAGACATCATGCAGTCCCTTGCACAACTCTACCTGACAGGCAAAAAGGACTGGAGCACCAACTACGAATGTGTACCGACGGTACGAACGGAGCACGCCATCGCTACTCTGCTCGATGCTTATCGTCAAGGCATCAGCATTCCATCGCTTCGTGATGCTTATCCAGGAATGGTGGCAGAGGTGAAGCGGCTTAGCCTGAAGAGTCCCGACCAGTGCCTTGAGGCAAGTGGTGACTTTTGGGCCTTGGGTCAACTTGCTGGAGAGCTTGGTATGAAGGAAGATGCTGCACTCTGGACAAAGCGAGGCGAGGAAATCTTCGACAGCATCTGGCCCAAGGAATTCCAGCATATAGACGAGACCTATACCAAGATGAAGGGCAACGGGCTCTATCAGGGCACACGCTGGCAGTATCGCTGGGGTGCACCGATGTACCTGCCACGGATGATTAAACTGGTCGGCAAGGAGATACTTGCTGCACAGTTGCAGCAGTTCTTCCGTGAGGAGCTTTACAATCAGGGCAACGAGCCGGACATCCACGTTCCCTTCCTCTTCGGCAGGCTCGGAATGCCGCAGTTGACGGGAGGCATCGTCCGCAGCCTTTCCACAGAAAGCATCACACATCGCTATGGCGGCAACGACGCCTATCCCACACCCTTCGTTGGTTGTGCCTTTGTGAACCAGCCTCGCGGCTACTGTTTCGAGATGGACGAAGACGATGGTGCCATGAGTGCTTGGTACGTTTTTGCCAGCATCGGCATGTATCCCCTCATCGTTGGCGAAGCTGTCTATGAACTCTTCCCGCCTCTCTTCGATAAGGTGACGCTCCATCTTGGTGCAGACCGTCAGACCACTGTTACCATCCGCACCGAAGGGACAAAGGGACAAATGGTAAATGGTCAATGGGTAAATGGTAAATGTAAGAAGGTCACCTGGAATGGCAAGTCCCTGCCAAACTTCCAAATCCCTGTTAAAGAACTCACAAAGGGCGGTGAGATGGTGTTCTACTTTTAAATAAATGATAATTGACAATTGATAGTTATGAAGAAGCATTTATATTATTCACTTTTCATTTTTCACTTTTCACTTTTCATTATTTCATGTGGGCAGCAGAAGACTGAGACACAGGAAACCATTCAGACTGAACAGCCAGTTGAAGAGATCCACAGCATTCCTGTGGATTCCGATAGCGGCACATTGATGCAGGGCAGCCACAAAGTCAGTTACACCATTAGCAGCCAACCTGCTGAGGAACTGCCAATTGTGGTTGACGAGGATGGTATAAAGTACAAGGACAATCGTTACAGCCTCGACATCACGAAGGATGGCGGTTCGCTTTTCAGCCGCAGCTTCACCAAGGCCGATTTCAAGTCCATGCTCAGCAGTGACTTCCAAAAGTATGGCATCATGGACGGCTTGCGTTTCAGCCATGCAGAAGAGGGCAAGCTCTACTTCAACACCTGTGTCAGCTATCCCGAAAGCGACATGTCGTGTCCCTTCATTCTCACCATCGGTCCCGATGGCAGTTATACGATAACACCAGATACAAGCATAGATGAAGACATACTTTGAAAAGGTGATTGTGGTCGCCATGCTGACCCTTTCACAGAGTGCATGTGGCCAAAGTGTATGGACGAAGCAGACCGCCCCTGTGATGACTCCCTGGGGTGAGCAACTGACCGAAGAAAACGTGTGGCCGGAATACCCGCGTCCCTCCATGAAAAGACAGGAGTGGATGAACCTGAACGGTGTCTGGCAGTACTTCAAGCGCTCCACTATCAGGTACGACTATGAGAGCAACGCCTCGGCCTTCTCGAAAGCCATCCTTGTGCCGTTCCCCGTTGAGTCTGCCCTTTCCGGCATCATGGACAAGAGCTACTCTGCCAACAGGAAGTCAACCCACATGTACCGCAGGACCTTCTCCCTGCCCGAAGCCTTCAAGGGGCAAAACATCCTGCTGCACTTCGGAGCAGTCGATTGGCGCTGTTATGTCTATGTGAACGGTCAGCTGGCAGGTACCCACGACGGCGGTTCCGTCCCGTTCTATTTCGACATCACGTCATTGTTGAACGAGGATGAGGAGCAGGAACTCGAAGTGGCCGTGTGGGACCCGACGGACGGCGGACAGCCCAACGGCAAGCAAAGCGTCTCGCCCAGCGGCATTTGGTACACGCCCAACAGTGGCATTTGGCAAACGGTCTGGTTGGAGCCGGTCAGTCCTACCCATATCATAAGCTATGAGCCCATCCCAGACATCGACAACTCCACCGTTTCCATAAAAGTGAATACCTCTGTCCCATGTTCCGTAACCCTGACGGTAAAGGATGGTACCAACACCGTGGCCGAGCAGACAGGAACATCTGACCAGACGTTTACCCTCTCCATCCCGTCTGCCAAGCTATGGAGCCCCGATGAGCCCAATCTGTATAATCTCGACATTACGCTGAACGAGCAGGGGAAAGAGACAGATAAGGTGAGCGGTTACTTCGGCATGAGGAAGTTCTCGCGCGGCATGGTGGACGGACATCCCTGCATCCTGCTCAACAACAAGCCCTTGTACATGTATGGTCCCCTCGACCAGGGCTGGTGGCCCGACGGACTCCTGACGCCTCCCTCCTACGAGGCGATGGTCTTCGACCTTCAGACCATGAAGGACTTCGGCATGAATATGGTACGCAAGCACATCAAGCTGGAGAACGACCTGTGGTTCGAATGGTGCGACAGGAACGGCCTTGTCGTATGGCAGGACATGCCTTCTGGCTGTGGAAGCGGAGCGATAGGCAACATCGACTACGCCATGCAGAACTTCTATCGCGAGAACGAAGCCCTCATCGATGCAACACGACAACATCCCTGCATCGGAGCATGGGTGGTATGGAACGAAGGCTGGGGACAGCACACTGAACTCGGAATGGCACATACCATGAGGGCTGTCAATAGTGTGATAGCTGCCAATCACGACCCAGGCCGCTTCGTTCATGCTGTGACAGGATGGACCGACGTTGAGATGGGCGACTTCCTCGATGTTCACTCCTATCCCTCTCCCAATGCTGCCACCAATCCCTTGAACGAACGCGTCGCCTCATGCGGTGAGTTCGGAGGCATAAACCTCTTCATCGAGAATCACATGTGGGCAGGCTCGGACGTCAACTATACCACCGTGGAAGATGCCGATACCTACGCCAACCTCTATGACCACTACACGGACCGCCTGCAGGAGCTCCAGAAGGAGAAGGGCCTGTGGATGTCGGTCTATACACAGATTACCGATGTGGAACAGGAGTGTAACGGCATCCTGACCTACGACCGCAAGGTCCTCAAAGTCTCTCCCGCACAGCAGGCTACGATGAGAGCCAAGATACTGCGTACCACGAACAGCCGCTACACTGGTGCCACTACCATAGTAGCCGCAGGCGATGAGGCTTCCGGCATCCAGTGGCGATACACCACCTCCGAACCTGCCGGTGAATGGTATTCACCTGGTTTCAACGATTCCGGCTGGAAGACAGGTGAAGCTGGTTTTGGTGGAAGCGGACGCACATCGTGGTCGAGCAGCGACATCTGGCTGCGTCGTAGCTTCAGAATCAACAATTTTGATGCCGACAAGCTGTCGGAGCTTCGTCTCTGGCTCTTCCACGACGAGGATGCGGAGATTTACATCAACGGACAGCTCACAGCCAAAGTGACAGGCTATAACACCCGATACGAGCAATGGCCCCTGTTGCCCGAAGCACTCCAAGCCCTGAAGCTGGACGGCTCGAGCAACGTCATGGCCATCCATTGCAAGCAGACCACAGGCGGACAGTTCATAGACTGCGGACTGAAAGTACGCAGCTACATCCCCAACTCCGACCTGAACGTCTCTCCCATGCCTGCCAGGACACCTGTGCCTGAGTTCACTACTGCCGAGGGCAAGGCCTACCTGATGACCTACACCCTGCCAACGAGCAAGTTGTTGCATTATGCCTACAGCCTCGACGGAGCCACATGGAAGACCATCAACGGCAACCGCGGCATCATGAGCGGGGAATATGCCGATGTGGAAATGAAGTCACCCTTCATCCGCAGGGTCAATGTCGATGGCAAGGACGTCTTCCATCTCGTGGCAGGACTGGTGGACAACGGTCAGCCCGGATTCTACCACTGGCAGAGCGAGGACCTCATCAACTGGCAACCAGGGGAGAATGAAAACATCCTCGTGAAGCCTTCTTCCTCGGACCTCAGCAAGGCAGAGTCGCCCGAATGGATATTCCATGAAGGCTCATCCACATACTATATCTATTGGAGTGCCCGGAGTAACGACAGGAACAGCATCTATCTCTCCACGACAAAGGACTGGACCAAGTTCTCCGCTCCGAGAGTCCTCTATTCTACCAGCTATTCCGTTTACGACATGCACATAGAGCAGACGGGCGACGTCTATACCGGCATCTTCTACAACTCGGACCGTAACCTCTGCCAGACGCAAACCAGCCTCCTGCGGACAACCGGTACGAGCTGGGTAGAGCCCCAGCGCATCCTCAGCTCACAGATACCTCGTCATCGTGCGCCTCAGACCTTCCCTGCAATGGATGGTTCGGGCTGGTTCCTGCTCTATAACTCCACAGAGCGGTCCAGACAAGCCATGAGTCGCAGCGGCAATATCGCAGAGAAGAAATGGTATCCTTGCGATGAGAACGAGCTGTCCCTGCCCGAAGGAGCCGAAGAGGGCTCCGTCCTGGTCATCACGACTGCCGAACTCAAGAACCTGTTGGATAACTACTTCTACGAGGAGTGCGACGTACTCCCGACGGCAGAGAAAGAGCCCCAGACATGGAGGTATCAGACAAACGTTTCGAGTACCTCAACAGGTAACACCTGGACAAAGCCAGTCTATCGGGACAACGGTTGGAAGGAAGGTTTGTCCGGCTTTGGTCTCAGCAGCACCCCAGGCAGCTATGTGAACACCACATGGAACACCTCTGTCATACGCCTGCGCTATCATCTGGACTTGACCGGATTCACGCCAGAGCAGATCAATGCCCTCACAGGCAGGATTCATCACGACGAGGATGTCACCGTCTATTTCAATAGCGTCGTTGCCTTCCAGGAGAGCGGCTATCTGACCGCCTACAAGAACGTCTCCCTCAATCAGGAAGCATTGGATGCTTTGACTCCCGACGACACGAACGTCATTGCCATTGAGTGTACGAACAAAGGCGGCGGACAATACATCGACTTCGGACTCTCAGGCATACGCCCCATTGCGTCAGGGGTAAAAGAAGTGAAAAGTGAACAGTTAAAAGTGAAAAATGAAGCCGTCTATGACCTCTCCGGCCGCAAAATTATCAATTATCAATCATCAATTATCAATTATCAATTGCCTAAGGGCATCTACATCGTGAATGGTCACAAAGTGCTCAAGTAAAACTACTTCAGCACCTTGCTTCCATTGTGAATATATATGCCTTTCTGCGTCGGCTTACCTGCGAGTTTCCGCCCATTCAGGTCGTACCACGGGGCGGTAGCAAATTCTTCATTCTTCATTTTTAATTCTTCATTCAGACGCGTAGCGTCTTCTTCTCCGAAGTTGAGGTTGAAGGCTTTGACGTCGCCGCTGCCCGGGACGGGATTACTGGACGTGCCGCAGGTCAGGTCGTTCTTCAGCTGGAAGTAGGCGCGACAGGCATTCACCTGGAAGCCCTCGGTGGTGGGGTAGTAGAGGGTGTTGGCGGTGCCGAGGTAGAGGTTGTGCTTCTCCGTGCCGCTCTCGTAGATGAGTGTGGGCGAGTAGGTGCCGAGGAAGTCCACGTAGTCAGTCGAAACGTTGGCTGTGGCATCGCTGATGGTGACACCGGTGAACACAGGATTGACGAGGTCGTCGCCTGTCGTCCACTTCACGATGTAGGGTTTGCCAGCCACAATGCCGTTCTCCAGCTCATTGCTGAAGTTCAGCGTCAGGGTGCCCGTCGCGCTATCGAAGCTGGATGAGGAAAGCGTCATCAGCCCAGTGGGATTCTCTAAATGCTCGTTCACCTCGGAGGCAGTGAGCGTGAAGGGCAGGCACAGCGTGTTCCAGTTGCCATCTTTGTAGAGCGTGCGGCCCGTGAGCACTACGTCGCAGGTTTCATCTTTTTTATATGTTGTCAGCACATCCGTATTGTCGCCACTGTCTGAGAGGCTGACGGGCAGTGTGATGACATAAGGTGCCGCTTCTGTCCCTATATCGCCGTCGTACTTATAGATAATGGCGGGACTGGGGTTAATGGTGAAGATGCACCCACCTGCTAAGACCTTGAAATGCAGGTATTGGTTGGTGCCTGTATTGTTGCCATAGACCGACAGGTAGGCCAGTTGGGGGTTAGTGCCGTTTCCGACACTGCTCTTTCCTCGCAGTTCTTCTTCGCAATAAACGGCTATGAGGGCATCAGTAAGAATTGCACCGTTCTGCTGAACCTGTGCGGTAATCGACATGTATCCTTGATACAGTCGTGGATTGAAGCTGCCAAACGGGTCGTCTCCCTGGGCTTGGAGGCTGGCGCTCCCCATGAGGAGGAGTGCCAGCAGGCTATAGAATCTATTCATCAGCTTCATTTTACAGTCTTCTTTTGTCCGTTGATAATATATACACCCTTCTGCAATTTACGACTGGACGATTGACTGTTCACAATCTTGCGGCCACTGAGGTCGTAGATGGCGTCGCCTGCCCCGTCAGAAATCACGTGGATGCCCGTGGCTGTTCCAAGGTCAAGGACAATCGGGTTACTGGGTGTACCATATTCTGCATCGGTCTCGTAGGTGATGGTGAGCGGTGCATCCACCGCCTCGTCAGCGACAGCCACCTTGAAGGTCAGTTCGCAAGTCTCGTCGCCAGGGATGGTGAGGTAGGCGATGCCCTGTTCGTCAGTCGTTACTGCCGTGCGGCACTCATCGCCAGCAAAGGCAGCCACCTCAACGCCAGCAAGTGTCTTACCGTAAGCCACCACCTTCACTGCCATGATAGCGTTGTCGGGATAGTTGCGGAAGTCAACAGGCGTGAAGAACTTTGTACGCTGTGTCTCCAGACGACCTGGAGCAAGTCTGCGTGACCTTGACATGACGGAAGCGGGATAGCCGAACGACAGCTCTCCGCTGGTACTGCTCTTCAGCTGATAACCCTTGCCGGGTTCCATGATTCGCAGTGAACCAATCCATTCGAAGTCATCCCAGTAAGCCACACCACTCTGTGCCTTCACAATATCGCCGTCTGTCTTCTCCAGATATTGAAGGGCATCACCAACAGAAGCCACCTTCTGACCATAGTAGCCAATCCAATTCCAGCCGCCATAAATCATGACCGGTGTGTCAACAGCTGTTCCCACTACCCGCAGTTTGCGGTCGGCTTTCATCCGCACGGCATACATTTCCGTGTTGGACAGATTGCCTGTGAGATTGCCGCCCCACGTGCCGTCGTTGTACGACAGGTAGCCGCTAGTCTGACCCTTCACTGTGACCACGTCGTCGGCAATCGTCTTGAAGAGCTCAGGCACAGTCATGTTTTCTGCAACGACATTGAAGGAGATCCAGTTCCAACCAGCCTTCAACTCGGTCACTTGTTCTTTCTTGTCCTGAATGTTGAGCACTTTCGGTTCGGCGTAGCTGCCAATCAGCGTAGGCGGATCAAACGTGCATGCGTCGGAGCCTGCCATTGTCACCTCAGGATAGACGGTGCCCGTCGAGGCATCGTAGGCGCGGAAGGAAACCTCCTGCCCTGTCTCGCCGCTGCTACCGTAGATGTCCATCGTGACGTAGTAGTTGCCATAGCGCTCGTTGTAGGCCAGATGGGCCAGTCCGCGACATTCCTCGCCGATGAAGGCTGCCAGGATGTCGTCTGGGTCTGTCAGAGGTATGTCGTTCTTCTTTACCACACAGATGACATTCATCGACGACTCGTAGTCGTAGGGATTCGTAGCCCAGTCGGGCACGTTGCCAGTCACGGTGATGTTCAGCGTAAGCGGTGTCTCGATGCCGTCGTTGCCCTTCACATAGACCGTCTGCTCGTACTTGCCGATGGGTGTTGCCTCGCTCACGGTGAAGGTAATGGTTTGCTCGCCGAGGGGTTGCAGGTCGCCGTAGATTATGTTGGCTTCCAACCACGAGGGCAGGTCACTCATCGTCCATACCTGCTGCTTGCCGCTCTTGTTCACGAGGGTGGCGGTGAGGGTGGCACCGTCGGTCACCTTACTGGTGCTGCTTACAGAATTCTCCTTCCATGCCAGCGGGTTGAGACTGACAAAGGCGCTCCATGTGACAGGCTCGGAGAGGTTGCCATTCTGATCGTGCACATCGCGGACGGTGAAGTTCAGCGTCGTGCCTTCGATGCGGGCGGGTGCCTCATCGAAGTCAATCACGATTTTGTTGTCCGAAGCGGTGAAGGTGAAGTTGACGTTCTCCTCCTCGGGCTTTACGCGGAGGGCGGGAGCGTTGTCTGAGTAGTTGAGAGTTGAGAGTTGAGAGTTGAGAGACATTAGTTGTGCCTCATGCGTGCTGCCAGCGAGGTCGGCGTCGCTGCCGTTGGTGATGACCTGATTCTGGGCGTTGAGCGTCTTCACCTCGAAGGGATAGTAGGCCACGAGACCCAGCTCTGTACCCGTGAGGCGCACCTTGCGCTGCTTCTTCAGCTGGTCGCCGCTCATCGTGGCGTTCCACACGCGTACCTCGTCGATAGTGGCGGTCAGCGGGCGGTCGTAGGTATAGAGAACCTCAGAATTCTGCACATCCTGCGACGTGCGGCGTGCGCCAATGAGCAACTGGTCGCTGCCTAACGAACCCACATTGTCTGCACTCACGGTGGCCTTTGCCACACCATCCACATAGACGTTGGCATTGCCGCCGCGCAACACGCTCAGTGCCACATGGTGCCAGGCGTTATCTGTTAATTGAGAATTGACAATTGATAATTGAGAATTATTACTCTCCAACTGAAGTTTGCCCTCGGTATCGAGGACAAGTCCAACCTCGCCCAACTGCAACAACTGAGCATCAGCAGTCTGCTCTCCTGCCATTACCCACAGCTCTACGGCGTAGTCATCCTGCGGCATGGGCGGAATCTCAGAGGTATTGATGCCTACGTAGTGCTCTCCATCGAGTGTCACGGCCTTGTTCTCATTTTCGATGTGCCATGTTTCGGCAGCCATTGTCATATGGCGGTTGCGGGCGTAGTCGGTCAATATCGTGCCCTCGCCCTCGTTCATCTTCCAGTAGCCGATGAGGCCCTGCGTCGATGGGGTCTTCGTCACGGAACGTTGCTGTAGGGCGGTGGTTACGTCGCGGGCCTCATCCCAGAGCAGCAGTTCGTGCATGGCACCCGTCATCTCCTGACCCACGGCGAGCGGTCCGTTGCCTTCGTAGGCCACGGCTTCCTTGTCGCTGAACAGTGTCGTGGTGGTGGCATCGGTAGCTACGCTGGCGCTCAACTTGCCGTTCTGTGTCATGCTCAGTGTCAGGAATGCCCACTGGTTCTGCGGTACGTCCTCCAACGAGGTATAGGTCTGTTCGCCTATCTTCACTACTAACTTGCTGTCAGCATCCACGCTCACGGTCAGCTTCTGCGTTCCCGTGCCGTGGCTCAGCAGCGTGCCTGCACCGTTGATGTTCATCCATGTGTCAATGGAGAAGTCCTTGCCGCTCAGATTGATGTTGGCTTCTGTGGCGGCGGTTTGTGCGGTGTTCTGCAGACCCAGTGCCGTCTGGTGGGCTACCTCCGAGCCGTTCAGCACACCCGTGATGCGGAAGTTCTTGTCCTTCGTCAGCTCGCCGTTCAGGATGGCCTCGTTGAAGAGGATGCTCAGCTCGTCGCCTGCCGACAGGATGCCGTCGGTGGGCTGCGGTTGTCCGAGCGGCTTCGGACGGTTCATATCCTTCACCACCAGAATCTCATCGCTTGCGTTGGTCACCTCGCCGTTGCCGTAGGTACGGGCGGAGAGGGCACGGAACTTATACGTGCGGTCGGGGAACACGGCGCCGTTCGTCATGTCGAAGTTCAGGTTGATGATGCCGTTGGCGGGCAGCACCTCCTCAATCTGCGCATTCACGATGTCGCCCTCCTTCATTACATACTTGCGGGCATCGTGCCAGGCGGTCTCGCCCACGCCCTGATACTGCACGGCGATGTACTTCAGCCCGTCATAGTTCGGGTCGTAGCCGCTCACCGTCAGGGGCAGCATGCCCTTCGTCGAGGTGTTCACCACGGTGTTGTCGATACGCAGGGCCACGTCGGTGCTCGTCGGCACAAACTCTGCCGAGATATAGACGGTGTCGCCGATGACGTCCCATGTGCTGGCAGGGTCTTTCTGGCACTGCGAAGCCAGCACGATGGCGATGTTCTCGTAGTTCAGGTCGCCATGGTTGTTCTGCTCCAGTTCTAGGTTCATACGTACCGTGCCGCCGGCAGGTACCAGCACGCTGCGGCCAGAACCCAGTTCGTTGCTGTTGATGTCCAGGCCGGCACCGTTCGTGTTCGTTTCGTCGATAACGAAGAGGTCGAAGTAGCAGTCCTCTTCGGTTTCGCTCTCATTGGTCAACAGCAGTGTGTAGTTGGCCATCTTGCCGGCAGGAACGCCGACGAGACGGTTGGCGCCGTTCTCCACAGCAATCTTCGGCATCTCGATCTGTTGTGTGGCTGTGGCTATGATATGTTTGCCGGGCTCGAAGTATTTCGTCCGCTGCTCACCTTCATACGGGCAGGTGGTCTGACCGCCACGGGTCACGAAGATGGCGCCCTTGTTGTCAGGCGCACGGAACACATCGATGCTCAGGGCGTCGTCGTCGCCGACCTCCACAAGCGAGTAGCCTGTTGTAATCGTGGTGACCGAGTCGGTCGACGCTTCCCATTCGCTACCGGCTGTTGTCGTGTTTTGCACGCTGATGTCCACGTCCTGTCCGAAGATGCTTACGCTAGTGCCGGAGCCAAAGATGAGGCTGGCGTTGAACGTGTTGCTGGTCGTCTCGCCCTTGGTTTTCTCTGTCGATACCTCGGAATCGATGAATGTGCCGGAGTCGAAGCTATAGTTCGCGTGGAGCCACCTGCGTCGGTCGTTGATGGCTTTCACTTTCATCTCCTCGTTGTGGGCCAGATGACCCTTCCAAGTGGCAATCGACTGATTGTAATACTTCACCATGTCGGTGTAAAAAAGCTGTGTGCCATTGGCAGGCTTCTCGACGGTATAGGTACCGAGAGCGCCGTAATTGTCATCGTCCTCGGTGAGATCCGTGTGGTATTTCAGTCCATGACTGTCTTCACCCTTGTCGAGGATGTCGTTGCGCAGGGCGATGAGGTGTGGGATGAGCGTGTTCTCGATGTAGTTCTGCGTGTACTGGAAATGCGTATCAAATTCCTGACTGGTCACGTAGTTGTCGAACTTCAGCAGCTCGATATCGCCCGAACCGTTTTTCTTGAAACCTACCGAACGCGCACTGCCAAATACGATATTAGTCGATTGTCCTATGAACACGTCTCCCTGGGCACCCACGTACTCCGGCTCGCTGCTGGTGGAGATGCGCTTCGTGGACGTCGTCGTCAGCACTTGGGTGTCGGCCGACACGTGTTCGTACTCTGTCGTCACACCAACGTCGAGGTCCACTTTGCTCTTGTTGGTCTCAATGACACCCATGATGACAGCCACGCCAGCAGCCATCAGCGAAGTCAGCTCGAAGCCGAATTCCGTATGCGTCATCATTTCCGTCGTATTGTTCACGGTGATGGTCTGCGTATGCGTCTGCGACACGCTACTTCCATACTCCCAGAAGGCTGATGAGCCTGAACCGCCAGGGTCGCGGATGATCATGTCCACTTTGTCGGGACCGCCGGTCACGAAGTTGCTACCCGTGGGTAGGGCGCCGATGACGATGCCGGAGAGCGAATTGGTGGTATTCACGCCTGTCCAGGTGTAACCCTTGTCGTTATGAACATAGGTGGCGGCCAACGTGCGCGTGTAGGGCGACGTGATATTGGGGAAGCCGGCCTGCCAACGGTACTGGCCGCGACCTTCCGCGTCGAGGGTCACCTCGTCGGGGATGGCCTCGCCAGCCAGGTCGCCGTCCTGATCGGCATCGTCGGTCTTGGTGGCATCGATCACCACGCCCTGTCCGGTGCCCATCTGGTTGGTGAACGTCACGGGCACGTTCTGCAGCGGCACTTCGTCCACCACGATGTTCTGCGGGTCGTCGTTGTTCACGTAGGTCTCATAGCCGCGTACGTCGAACGTGTACTGCTTCATCTGTTCGAAGATGGGGAACCCATAGTTGTAAGTGACGGTTCCACCCTCAGATGTAAAGAGCGTCAGCTCCGTCTCTTCCTGCGTCTTTGAGTCGGTATAGATGTGGGTCTGCTCGCCGAAGGAGCCGTCGGTACGGTCCTTCTGCGTCACCTCAAGCACGGGTTCGGTGTAGTAGCTCTGTATCATCTTCGCCACATATTCGAACTCTTTCTTCGTACCGTCCTCGAGCTCCAGCGAGTCGGTTTCCGTGTTCATCGGGTCGTTGGCGTATATCACGGGCAGGTTGTCGAAAATGATGCTGGGATTGCTGTCGATCGTGATGCTTTCTACCCGGTAGTCAATAGGCGGCAGCAGGGCTGCGAACTCGCCTGTCACTGGGTCGGTCTTGATAACAATCTGCTTCACTTCGTCGGCATTACCACCTTGACGGCAGGTCATGCTCTGCACGTCGGTGGTGGGCGAGCTCACGGCCACATCGGCAGGATTGTTGTCGTAGCTCACCGTGGTACCTTGCTCATTACGCACGACGTTGAGGCGGTAGTTGTCAATGCCCAGGACGATGGTGGCCTGTCCGATGTTGTTCTTGCTCTCGCCGAAGCCGAGGGGCTTCTCCTCCTCGATCTTACCGCCCGTCACGCGTCCGGCAACGGTAACCAGCGTCACGTCCTCGAAGTCGAGACCTGAGACGGCATCGTTGTAGTTCACCAATGTTCCTGTCTTGTTCGGATCGGCTGGATAACGACCACCATCGGCAAACTCATGACCATGCTTGGCGACGGTGATGTAGTGCTCGCCGATGGGTACGGAGATTTCATACTCGCCGTAGGCGTTCGTTGTGATGGGCGAACCCTCCTTGGCACAAATCTGACCGTCAACATAGAAGTTCACACCCTCCACGGGATAATCCGTGCCGGCGTAGCGGATGGTGCCGCGTACGGGGAACGACGAGATGTCGGTGAAGTCGGTGCCGTTGTGGACGAGCGAGTTGTTGCCCACATAACGCATTTGCTGCGTCGGGTTGAACTGGTGTATGCCCATTGAGGGGATGACGGCGTAGGTCGTTCCTTCGCCCGAGAACGGTATACCTTTTATAATGTAGTTGCCGTCGCGGTCGGTCCTGGCCTTCAGCTTCAGCTTGTCGGCGGTCAGCGTCGAGGGCTCGGCATTGCTGACGATCTTGCCGTGGTGCTGATGATAGACGGTGCCGTCGCGCGAGTAGTCGAAGAACTGTGTGCGCAGGCCCTCGTCGAAGGTCCAGTAGGTCTCCAGGTTCTTCTCGTTGCCTACGAGCAGGTGGTCGTAGTTCTCCATAATCTCATCGGCTGTGAGGGCTTTTGTCCAGATGCGGAACTCATCGATATAGCCAATGAAGTTACCTAATGACAGCTGTGTTGCATTCCAGGTATTAAAGAAATTACGTCCTGCAAAATCTCCTTCCATTGTGAGCTCCCGCGAGTCGGTGTTCAAAACAGGCACGCCGGCCTCGTCGGTACCCACCACGCCACAAGCCAATGACATTCCATTGCGCGTCAATGTCACATGGTTGTACTGTCCCGGGGTCAGAGGAGTGGACTCGAAATAAATAGTCCTGTATGTGGTATTTGTGCCGTGTCTGTCTCTAAATCCCAACTGCCCTTGGGAATTAAGAACGATGCTGAAATATGGTCCGAACTTGATGACGTGGAACAAATCGTTTTGAGCAGGCAGCTCGGTGGGATTGATCCACAGCTGAATGGAGAAGCTGGCATTTTGGAATTTTTCTTTAGCGTATGAACCGTTGGGATAATCCCAAGTCACTGCGCCGCTGGTGGACGTGAAGCGCATGGCGTGGTACTGGTCGTAGTCATCGTCGTTGTCGCCGGTCTTCATGACCTCAACATCCACGTTGGCCACCGAGGAGCCTGTGGCACCATACGTGACGCGACCGCTCACGGTACCTGTTGACTGCGCAAAACCGATGTCGGTGATATCGTTGCTGATGATGGTGCCGTTGTCGCACTTGTCCTGAACGGTCACGCGGTAGTCGTAGTAGATACCTGGCAGCGGGGTATCATCGGTATAGGTCAGATATTCGTCAGCACTTGAGGTGCGGTACAGTTCTGTCCAGGAATCGTCTTTTTCGGCACGCTTACGCTCTACGATGTAGGTCTTGGCCGACAGTGAGCCGAGCAGGACATTCCACGACAGCTTCACGATGCCGGGATAGACCCCTTTGGTTGCCCTAAATGATTCGAACAGCGTGCCGCCACCAATAGCTTTGTTATTGACTGTTGCTTTGTTCAACATTTTATCACCAATGACACCCTCGATGCGGTAGTCATGTGGCGAACAGGCATCCAAGCCACTCTCGGAAGTGTAGTAGATGGTACTGCTCCCTGACCCTTCCTTGCTATTCTGACGAGCTGAATGGCTGGGGTCGCGCCGATGCTCCCATTGGAACGTTGTCTGGTTATTTGCTTCCACCTGAACGGTGCAGATGGGCGTTGTTTCATTATCTACATAAATATTGAACGCGTTGCCCCAATCCGTAGGATAGCCGTCCGACGTCCAGGTGAATACGATGCGGTCGTCCTGGCTCACGACTGCCAGATTATTTACAGGAACCTTGCGTGTTGTGCTGACTGTTATTGCTGTTTTATAGTCGTCGTTTCGCCCCTTGTCGGTCTCCACGAACCAGATAGCGTATCTTACATTGCTTTCATAAGGGAAATTGGTTGTTATCTTGGTATTCGTGTCATCAAAGCTATAATTCTTGGACCCGCTGCTCAAGGACGTATGCGACAGCGTGCTAATCAAAGAGCCGTTACGCCAAATCTCAAATGTGCCATCGGGCAAACCCTTTCGTGCCGTCCATGATAGTGTCACCTTACGTTCAAGTTGATTGAAACTACCACTAAGACCGTCAGCTATCTTCACCCATTGTGCATACAGATCCACATTACCCTTTGACGAAGAGGTGGCTGTGATAGTCGCCTGATCGGCGTAGAAGGTGCCGGTGCCGTCCGATTTGGTGTTCCATCCAGTGAAGAAATAGCCTTCGCGGGTCATGGTGCAAGCATTTAGCGTGCCGCTGTTCTCAATGGCCTGACCTGACATCGAACCTGTGCCACCGTTGTTATTGAAGGTAATATACTTATAGTAATAGTTGACCCATGTGTAGCTTGTGTTTTTGAAACCGCCCCATTGGTTCATGTATTCAGAAGAGCCTCCGTTTCCGACAACATGCGTCAGCAGTAGCGCCCACGTCTTATCTTGCGAGGTTCCAGAACTTCTATTATCAAATTCAAATTCATGATAAAACGTATTTGTTTTTGATTCCTTATAAACAGATTTTTGAAGCGCGATGCAATACTGCGAATTGGTCTGATTCGAAAAGTCTTGCGTGAAGTCCACATTCATGTTTTGAAGGTTCGTCAGATTGTCCCTGGCATACAAGGCAGTGGTTTGGACATGTATGTTGGATTTCGACCTCAATTGAAAATTCCATTTCAAAACCTTTCGTGTGTACTCCGGAACATTTTCCGTATGCGTATAAATAGAATAGACACCATTTTTTGCATTGGCTGTGCTGTTGCCCCTTACTGTAAAGCCGATGCCGTCATCGTCATGGTATTTATATACAGAACAATCCCCCCAAGCGTTATTGCCCAGGCTTTTGTAAGCTAATGCTAATGAATAGTTATTATTGTAGGGACAGGAACCGTAGCGATATGAATCATATGTCCACGGTCCTTCGTTTTCGGCCCACGTCGCCTGTACTATCACAGCGACCAGTAGCAACAACAGAGTCCTCGCTCTTGGCAGCAACCCGGCTGCCCGAAGCGGAAAAGAAAAGAGCAAATGTTTCATAACGAATATTATTTAGGTTATAGAAAGAATTGTTTTTGTCGTTTGTTTCGCAGCAATATATGCCTTTACTTTGGGATTCTGGTTGCAAAACTACAACAAAATTCCGAAAGTGTAACAAAAATAGATGTTGCAATATTGAAAAAAGATGTTGCAAAAATGAAACGCACAGAAAAGCAAAACGTTACGCGGATGCGCGTTCGCCCTGCAAGTGATGCTTTTCAGCTCTTTTTTTACGAAAGGGACGCAATAAAGTCAGTTGGGGAGCTGCCGATGAACTTCACAAAGTTGCGGTAGGCCGTGTGGCGGCTGCGGAAACCGACGTCGAAATAAAGGTGCTTCTGGTCCTGTGTGGGGTCGAGCCGCAGCTGGTCAGCCATGTAGCTGATGCGCTTGTTGTTCATATAGTCGTTGAACGTCATGCCGGTGTGCTCCCTAATGCAACGGGCCACGTAGATGCGGTTGGTGCCTACGGCGGTGCTTACGGTCTCGACCGTGGTATTGGGATTGCGCCATGCCTCCCATTCGTCCATCACCTGGCAGATGTTGGGCCAGAAGTCGTAGGTATCTTCTTCTACTTCCACCATGTCGGCAACGGCTGATGCTGTTGCAGGCTCCGGTTCGGGGAGTTTCGACTTCTTTTGGGGAGGTGGCAGGATTCGGATGTACAGCTCGTAATAGGTGAGGTAGAGCATCACAAAAGCACTCCACAGGACATGCAGGGGCATGAAAAAGTGCAGGTTGGTGAAGACGTGACCATAGTAGAGGACGCTGATACCCTGGGAAAAGAACGTGAACTGACGTATCCAGCGGTAGTCGGCACTCGACTGTCGCCAGTTGTAGGGAATGAAGAGCAGCAGTACGGAATAGACGGTGACAAAGGCGATGCTAAGCAACCGCAAGAGTACATCTGGGTCCAGCATATGTTCCCGAAGGTCGGACCATGTGTGCAGCTGCTGGAACTGCAGGCCGCAGAGGAACGGCAACGTTACAACCAGCGACGGCAGCCAGAGTAGCAGCAGCCAGCGACCCCGCAGCTGGCGCGGACGCATCACCTCCAGCGGATAGCACATGGCCAGAGTGATGACGTAGAGACCGGCTAACGACTTCATCGGCTCCAAGAGTGTCCAAGGCTGAAGGATATTGTAACCGAGAATGACGCAGCCAAGGACCAACACGGAGCAACCTGCTGGTATGAGCTCCATGAGGGCCAGGTAGGTGCGCGAACGGTCGGGCACCTCCTTGCGCCGCACCCACATCAAGCAACCGCAAATCAGGGAGATTGCTAAGAATATGCTGGAAATACTGACTTCAAACTCGGAATACATCGCTTATTCGTGGCATATATCAGGTTATTTCAGATAGTCCTCGAAGTACTGGGTGATGCGTTCGTGCAGGTGGACGCTCTTGTGGCCCGCCATGTTGTGACCCTCGCCGGGATAGACGAAGAAGTCGGGCTGGGTGCCGGCCTCGGCACAGGCATTCAGGAACTGGAGGGAATGCTGGGGCACACAGGTGGGGTCGTTCATGCCGATGATAATCTGCAGCTTGCCTTTCAGGTTCCCTGCCTTGTTGATGCAGCTGGTCAGCTCGTAGCCTTCGGGGTTCTGCTCGGGGGTGTCCATGTAGCGCTCGCCGTACTCCCAACCCACTTCATAGTTTTGCCGCGCATTCCCGACGGACTCGGAAATCTTTTCCTCGCAGTCGCCTATCTGCTTCCCCGTGCAGCCAATCAGCACAGCAAGCATGGTGAAAACAGTTGTCAAAATGGCGAAATGTCTGTTCATTTTTATAATGAGTCATCGTATAAATCGCTGCAAAGGTACGACAAAAAAGTGAAAAGTGAAAAGTGAAAAGTGAAAAATGTATGGAAAAGGAAGTTAATGGGGAGTTCTTGGATGCTTTAGCACCAAGTCACATCTGAACACAGAACAAACGGATTATTTTAGATGCATTTCATGCGAGCCCGCGACAAAGCTATTGTTGTTTGTTTCGTTTGTGTATTTATGTAAATATATAAATACATAAATACACAAACGAACGAACGATGATGCCGCCACAACTTACCTTCCCTCCGTTACCAGCGTGCCGTTCTTCCTGCCGGAGCGATACTAATCCTATGGCGGAAGGAATAGTAATCCTTCAGTGGAAGGAATAGTAATCCTTCGACGGTAGGGATAGGACGCTAGCGACCAAAGAACAGGAAGGCGCATTGGGAAGCAGTTTTTACTGCTACGCACAGGAAATATTTTTCCTCCGAAGAGAAAAAATTATTCCCCCGAAGGGAAAAAAACGTGCGGACTTAATGGCAAAAAGACAGTAGAAAAGGCAGTCTGTCACCGATGGATTGGTTTGTGACACGTTTGTGACACGTTTGTGACAACTTTTCGACACTTGTATTTTACTGACAATAAGCGCTTTACTTGTTTTATTTTAATTTTGTCACGCAGACTCAAACAAAAATACCAAAAATTGAGGTACTAAATAAAAATAAAAAAGATATAAGGGTATCTAATTCCTGGTATTTCTCTGTGACAGCGTGACAGAGACATAAGAATCGGGTACTACAGATGAAAAATTAAAAAATTAAAGAATAAAAAAATTAAAGAAGATCTAACTACCTGCTTAGGGCTGGGTGCCGTAGGTCGGGGTGACGGGACGGATGGTGCCGTCGGGATTGTAGAACATTTCATCCACGCAGACGCTGCGGCGGCCTGTGGCAGGACCGTAGCCGTGAAGGGAGAGGGTGCTGTTGTGGTAGAACAGGTAGGTGTGGCCCTTGTAATCGACGATGCCCGGATGGATGGTGAAGCTGTCCTTGGCCGTTCCCATTATCTCGCCCTTGAAGGTCCAGGGACCAGTCACCTCCGGTGCCATAGCGTAGGAGATGGTCTCGCCACCCCTTCCGCCTGAAGCATAGACGATGTACCACCAGTCCTGCCCCTCCTCGCTGCGGCACTTATAGAGCCAGGGGCCTTCCACGTAGTTCTCCATTGGCAGTGCCATAATCTCGCTGTCCAGCTCCGTCATGTTGGGTTTCAGCTTTGCCAGGAAGCATGTTCCGTTGCCCCAGCTGAGCCATGCTGTGCCGTCGTCGTCGATGAAGACGGTGGGGTCGAAGTCGTTCCACCAGCCGAGGGGATGGGAGTTGGGTGTCATGCTATCCACGATGAGGGGTTTCCCGATGGCATCCTGGAAGGGTCCAGTGGGTGAGTCGGCAACAGCCACACCGATGGACTTGCAGTTGGGGTCGGCACATTGTGTGCTGACGAAGTACCAGTACTTGCCGCCCTTCTCGACGACCTGTGCTGCCCAAGCCTCGCCCGAAGCCCAGCTGAAGTCGGCGGGACTGAGGACTACGCCGTGTTCGGTCCACGTCTGCATGTCGTCGGTCGAGAAGCAGAGCCAATTGGTGATGTTGAAGCCATAGAGTCCCTCGTAGCCTGCACTGTCCTCGAAGCACTCGTCGTGACCGGTGTAAAGGTACAGTCGTCCGTCGAAGACCACGGGAGCGGGGTCAGCGGTATAGCAGGAACGGATGAGGGGATTGCCCTGGTTCTGGAAGGTGACGGCCTTGTCGCCAGTAGTGGAGCAGGACAATACAAAAAATGAAAGAATGAAAAAATGAAAAATGAAAAGTTTAAAAGAGAGAAGTTTAAAAGAGAAGCGGGAAGACATAATGAATGAGTTTGTGAGTTTATGGGTTTATGAGTTAATTCTTGGTGCAAAGATACTAAATTTAATTCAAATTTTATAAATTCATAATTCAAAATTATCAAAGCGGCAACAAATTCTTCATTCTTCATTCTTAATTCTTAATTTTTTACGTATCTTTGTACGTTCAAATGTCCATTTCCAAATGAAAAGAATACTTTGCCTGCTCTCTTTCACTTTTTACTTCTCACTTTTCACTTTATTGCATGCCATCGGGCTTTACGACCTGCGGTGCGAGATGTTGCATCAGCCTTGGGGCATTGACAATACTAAGCCTGCGTTGAGTTGGAAGATTACGCCCGGACGGAACGGGCTGCGTCAGACCGCCTATCAGATACTGGCGGCTACGAGTCCGGAACTGCTCAGCGAGGAGAAAGCCGACCTGTGGAACACGGGCAAGGTGAAGAGCAGCGAGAGTCTTTGGGTAACCTACGACGGCAAGCCTCTGACATCGCGGAGCGTGGTGTATTGGCAGGTACGTGCCTGGGACGAGGAGGACAAGGCGGGCGACTGGGCTCGCGGCGCACACTTCAGTGTAGGAATACTGGACAGGAGCCTCTGGAATGGGCAGTATATCGGCATGAAGCGCGAGAACCCCAAGGTGCAGCCGATGCTCCGTAAGGTGTTTAATTGTAGCAGCACAGGGAAACCTGCCTTCCTGCACATCAATACGCTTGGCTATCATGAGGTTTATCTGAACGGCCAGAAGGTGAGCGACGATGTACTGGTGCCGGCTATGGTGGAGTTCCCCAAGCGCAGTCTGGCTATGACGTACAACGTGACCGACCTGCTCGTCGGGGGCGAGAACGACCTGGTCATCTGGTTGGGAACTGGATGGTATGAGGCAGGAAAACCCGGCGTGGAGGCTGGCGGTCCCTACGTGATGGCACAGATAGACCAAATGGCGGATGGTCAATGGGAAACCCTGGTGAAGACCGATGAGACTTGGCAGGCCCGCACGAGCGGCTACTATTTCGACGGTTCGGTCAACCCCTACGCCTTTGGTGGCGACAAGGTGGTGGCCGAAGAACTTCTCCCTGACCTCACACACGCCACCCTTGAAAAAGCCGAGTGGCAACAGGCCGTTGTTAATTCACAATTTTCAGTTGAGCCCTCACCCAAAGGGGGAGCGGGGAGGGGGCCTTCCCCCATGATGTGCGAACCCAACAAGGTTCAGCAGGCTATTCAGGCGCAGAAGATAACGCGCTTCGGGGATGATACGTGGATGGTTGATATGGGTAGGAGCATCGTCGGCTGGGTGCGCATCCGTCTGGGAGATCTGCGCAAGGGTCAGCAGGTGAGCATCAGCTACTGCGACATGCTGGCGCTGAACGGCGACTTCGACTACGGCGTATATACCGACCGCTACATAGCCAGCGGAGTGGGCGAGGAGTCGTTCTGCAACAAGTTCACCTATCATGCCTACCGTTACATGAAGATTCAGGGCTTGGGACACCAGCCCAAACTCTCGGACATCGAGGGACTGAGCATCTATACGGGCTACGAAAAGGAGTCGGCCTTCGTCTGCAACGACGAGGACATCAACGCTATCCACAACATGGTGCACTATACCTTCAAATGCCTGACGCAGAGTGGCTACATGGTGGATTGTCCCCACCACGAGCGTCAGGGCTACGGAGGCGACGGCAATGCGTCTATCCTGGCAGCTCAGACGATGTACGACATGTATCCGCTCTACAAGAACTGGCTGCAGGCCTACGGCGATGCTCAGGGCGAGGACGGCGAGGTGCCGCATGTGGCTCCTGCTACATGGGTTTGCGGCGGAGGCCCCTTCTGGTGTGCCTTCATCGCCAATGCACCCTGGCAGACCTACCTGCAGTATGGCGACAAGCGGATGCTGGAACAGTTCTACCCGAACATGCAACGCTACTTGCAATACGCTGAGAAGTACATGCCAGACGGTCTGCTGAGCCTGGAAAACCGATGGCCCACCTCACAGCTCAAGCACTGGTTCCTGGGCGACTGGGCGCTGCCCAACGAGGAACACCAGCATCATACGGAGAGCATCGACGACGTGAACAGCTGCTCCATGAGTTGGGTGTATGGAATCATGGCGCGTGTTGCTGAGGTCTTGGGTAAACCCGATGATGCCGCCTTGTACCAGCAGAAGCAGCAGGACATCAACGGGAAGATTCACCAGAAGTTCTATAATAAGAAGGAGGCGACCTATGCTAGCGGTTTGCAGCTCGATGCCGCCTTCCCCCTCTTCGTGGGTGCTACGCCGAAAGCCCTGAGGGACAAGGTGAACAGCCAGCTCAAGAAGGATATTTACGGCCGCTGGCAAGGACATCTGTTTACAGGACTGGTGGGCGTTCCCATTGTCACCCAATGGCTCACTCGGGCAGGGGAAGCACAAGTGATGTACGATATGCTGAAGCAGCGCAGCTTCCCAGGCTACCTGTATATGATAGAGAACGGCGCCACCACCACGTGGGAGCACTGGAATGCCCGAAGGAGCCGCATCCACAACTGCTACAACGGCATCGGTTCGTGGTTCTATCAGGCTTTGGCTGGCATCGTGCCCGACGAAAAGGCGACGGCCTACCGTCACTTCTTCATAAGACCTCAAATGGTCAGTGGCATCAGTTTCGTCCGTGCCATGAAACCCACTCCCTACGGCGACATCACGGTAGATTGGAACCTGTCGGAACAGACCTTCGATATTCGCCTGTCCATCCCGCCAGGCACGACGGCTACCCTCGAAATCCCTGCTTGCCTGAAGTGCAAGACTGCGGAGATGCCACCCACCAGCCTCATGCGCTATGGCCTTATCTACAACGAGAATCAGCGTGACAAGAAGACAGACACGCCTCCCACCATCCTGGATGCCACGAAACCCATTGAGCTTCAGAGCGGAACGTATAGGATAATAGGAAAAATGAAAGAATGAAAACATGGAAGATTCCATTCAAATAAAAGGTGCAAGGGTCAATAACCTCAAGAATATCTCCCTGGAGATTCCACGAGGCAAGTTGGTGGTTGTGACCGGTCTGAGCGGTAGCGGTAAGAGCAGCTTGGCTTTCGATACGCTCTATGCCGAGGGACAGCGACGCTATGTGGAGAGCCTGAGTGCCTACGCCCGCCAGTTTCTGGGGCGCATGAACAAGCCGGAGTGTGACTACATCAAGGGCATCCCGCCAGCTATTGCCATCGAGCAGAAGGTGTCGAGCCGCAATCCGCGTAGTACTGTCGGCACAAGTACGGAGATTTACGAGTACCTGCGCCTCCTGTTTGCCCGAGTCGGACATACCTATAGCCCCGTGAGCGGCAAGGAGGTGAAACGGCATACGACGGAAGATGTGGTGCAATGCATGCTTGCCCAGCCCGAGGGCACGAAACTGATGGTGATGTGTCCCATCAGACTGCCAGAGGGACGTACCCTGGAAGAGCAGCTGGAGATGTATCGAAAGAGCGGATTTGCAAGGGTTTTCGCCAATGGCGAAGTAATGCGAATTGAAGATTTCCTATCCCCAATGACTCAAGACACTCCCCACTCGGGGAGAGATGAAGGGGGGCTTTATCTGGTCATTGACCGCATGGTTTCCGGAAACGACCGCGATACGATAGCTCGCCTGGTTGATTCGTGCGAGACGGCTTTCTACGAGGGACACGGCACAGTGGTACTAAAAGTAGTGAAAAGTGAAAAGTTAAAAGTGAAAAATGATAGTAACAACTTAGCGGATGAAGGTAATTCTGATTCTTCATTCTTCACTTTTCACTCATCGTTCGAAGCTGATGGCATCACCTTCGAGGAACCTACAGACAAGCTCTTTGCCTTCAACTCGCCTATCGGGGCCTGTCCTGAGTGCGAAGGCTTCGGAAAGGTGATTGGCATCGACGAACAGATAGTCATTCCTAACTCTGCGTTGAGTGTCTATGACGGGGCAGTTGTCTGCTGGCGAGGGGAGAAGATGATAGAATGGAAAGACTGGTTCATCCGTATGAACTCAGAACGCGGTTTCCCCATTTTCAAACCCTATTTCGAACTGACTCAGGAGGAAAAGGACTGGCTTTGGCACGGGGTGCCTTCAGGAATTCAAACTTCAAAATTAAAAATTGAAAGACTGGGAGGAGCAGATGTCCTTGTGCCGGAGGAATGGCAGATTATGCCAGAGGAACGCGAGTGGGGCCTGCTTTCCATCGATGCCTTCTTCGAGTACCTGCGTCAGGGACAGTACAAGATACAGAACCGCGTGATGCTGGCTCGCTATCGCGGCAAGACAGTTTGTCCGAAGTGTCACGGCACCAGGCTTCGTCCGGAAGCAAACTATGTGAAGGTGGGCGGTTGCAGTATTACAGATTTGGTGAATATCTCTGTCAGTCAGCTGTTGCCGTGGGTGGAGAACCTAAAGCTCAGTGAGCATGAGGAAAAGATTGCCAAACGTATCCTCACGGAAATCAAGAACCGCCTGCAATACCTGTTGGATGTAGGCTTGGGCTACCTGACTTTGAATCGTCCTTCCAACAGCCTGTCGGGCGGTGAGAGTCAGCGCATCAACCTTGCCACTTCCTTGGGCAGTAGTCTCGTGGGTAGCCTCTATATCCTCGACGAACCGAGCATAGGCCTGCACAGTCGTGATACGGAGCGGCTCATCAAAGTGCTGAAGCAGTTGCGCGATTTGGGCAATACCGTTATTGTAGTGGAGCATGACGAAGAGATTATTCGTGCTGCTGACTGGCTCATCGACATCGGTCCGGAGGCAGGACGTCTGGGCGGTGAGGTCGTGTATAATGGTCCGGCGGAGGGAATTAGCTCAGCAGGCGACTCATCTCATACGCTCCGTTTCCTTACTGGAACTGAGACGATTCCTGTTCCTGAATCCCGTCGCCATTCCAGTAGCTATATCGAGGTGAAGGGAGCACGGGCCAATAACCTGAAGGGCATCGATGTGCGTTTTCCCTTGGGTTTGATGACCTGTGTGACGGGTGTGAGCGGCAGTGGAAAGAGCAGCCTTGTGCGCGACATTTTCTATAATGCCATGAAGCGGCAGTTGGATGAGGTGGCTGACCGTCCGGGCGAGTTCCTGCGCTTGGAGGGCGACATGAAGATGGTGAGTGCTATCGAGTTCGTGGACCAGAATCCTATCGGCAAGAGTACGCGCTCGAATCCTGTAACCTACGTCAAGGCGTGGGACGAGATAAGGAAGCTCTTCGCTGCCCAACCGCTCTCACAGCAGATGGGTTATACACCCGCATACTTCAGCTTCAATACCGACGGAGGCCGTTGTGAGGAGTGTAAGGGTGAGGGAACCGTCACCATCGAGATGCAGTTCATGGCGGACTTGGTACTGCCTTGCGAGAGTTGTCACGGACAGCGCTTCAAGTCGGAGATACTGGATGTGCGTTTCCACGGGAAGAATGTCTGCGATGTGCTCGACATGACTATCAATCAGGCCATTGAGTTCTTCACGGAACATGGGCAGAAGCGCATCTTTTCATTGCTGAAGCCATTGCAGGACGTCGGTCTGGGCTACATCAAACTCGGGCAGTCTTCATCCACACTCTCCGGTGGCGAGAATCAACGTGTCAAGCTCGCCTACTATTTGGGAATGGAAAAGCATCAGCCCACTGTCTTCATTTTCGACGAACCGACCACCGGCCTTCACTTCCACGATATCCGCAAGCTGCTTTCTGCTTTCGATGCCCTCATCGCCAGAGGCCACACCATCATCATCATCGAGCACAATCTTGAGGTCATCAAATGTGCCGACTATATTATTGACCTTGGCCCGGAAGGCGGAGATGCAGGCGGAACCCTTCTTGTCGAAGGTACCCCGGAGGAGGTCGCAAAATGCAAGGAAAGCTACACAGCTCGGTTCCTAAGGGAAAAATTGAAAAGGTAAAAAACTGAAAAGTTAAAAAAGGAGGGGCTGGCTCTCGTTGCCGTAGCGGTCGAGGGCTGTTACGGCAATGTGGTAGTTGTGATAATAAGCCCCAAGAAGGCTGTAAGTGAAACTGTTGTCGTAAGTTACCTTGACGATGTTTGCAGGATTGCTTATATCGATAGGCAGACGGGAGCTGGCATAGATGACGTAGCGGCAACCCTCTTGGCCTGTCCACTCCAATCGTTCGTTGATGCCTCCGACACGCTCTCTTGAAACAAGCCGAGGCGTTTCGGGCATTTGGGCATTTTCCCAAGTCATGGGAGGCAGCAGGGCAGAGTAGGGGTAGTAGTCCTTTTGGAGGAAGTCGTAGATGCCTTTCGTGTTGTCCGTCAGGAAGCGGCTCCGGAAGTAGGCTTGTCCGCCAAGCCCCATCTGGCGCAGATAGCAGAGTTCACGCTGTATGATGCCCAAGTCCCAGTCTTTCTCTTTCGGAGACAAGAAGTAGATGCCCAGGCCTGGTGCAACGGGACGGCCGTAACAGTTCTCCTGCCAATCGACGGCAAAGGGGTAGAAGTGGTCGCCCTGGAAGTACATCATCGGGAGCAGCATGTCCATGATACCATCGCGCAGCCAGCCCTGTGCATCCTGATAAACGGCGCCGAAAGCCGACCAACCCTTTGCAGAATAGCGGCTCAGGTCTTTGAACTTGCCTACAGGAGAACAACTGACACGAACCCACGGCTTCAATTCTTTGACGGCTTCATAGGCATCACGAACCATCTTTGTGATATTGTCCCGTCGCCACGAACGCTTGTCTTTGCCTTTGCCATATTTCTTGTAGGTCGCAGCATCGGGGAAAGATTCGGGGTTCTCAGGATAGCGGATGTAGTCGAAGTGTATGCCGTCTATGTCGTAATTGCTTACAAGCTCTTGGCAAATGGCAGTCAGATATTTGGAAGAGCCAGGCAAACCTGGGTCGAGATAGTATTGCTCGCCGTGTTTTTTCAACAGCTCTGGATGTGTTCGCATCAGACTTTTCTTTCCCATCTTCTTGGCATTGACGATTTTAAAGGCAGGAACTGTCACCAACCAGGCATGCAGCTCCATTCCTCGACGGTGTGTTTCCTCGATGGCAAAAACCAGCGGGTCGTAGCCTGGGTCGCGGTCAAACTGCCCTGTCAGACAAATGTCCCAAGGCTCGATGCGACTCGGATAGATGACGGAACCTCGGAGGCGCGTCTGCAACACCACGGTATTGATGTGGCAAGCCTGTAACTCGTCAAGTATCTGGCACAGTTCCTCCTTTTGTTGTTGCCTGCTTCCTTCGCCTGTTGCCATTGTCTTGGGCCAGTCCAAGCCCATTATCGTCGTCAGCCAAACGGCACGAACCTCGTGCTTGGGAGCTGGTGGAGCAGGCCGGAAAAAATCTGAAATATCTTCGGATGATTGGCTTTGTTGAACTACAGGTTTTGGCTTTGCAGCAAGTCCCCACGCAGGAACTTGAGCACCTAATTCCATGCAAGAAAAGCTTGCTGCAAAACATATAATAGTAAGGAATATGTATTTCATGCCGCAAAATTACGAAATAATTCTTAATTCTTAATCCTTCATTCTTCATTTTTTTGTATCTTTGCGCTGTGAATTGAAAATTGTAAATAGTAAATCGTTAAATAGTATATAAGAAGGTGGTCACATTTTGCATAGCTTTGGCCTGCTTGGTGCTGGGTTATTTTGCATACGGCAGTTTTGTAGAGAAGGTTTTCGGTGTTGACCCGAACAGGAAGACACCTTGTTACACGAAGCAGGACGGAGCAGACTACATCCCCATGCCTACGTGGAAGGTTTATACCGTACAGTTCCTCAACATTGCAGGGACGGGACCCATTTTCGGTGCGATGATGGGAGTGCTCTACGGACCTGCTGCTTTTCTTTGGATTGTATTGGGCTGTATCTTGGGCGGAGCCATGCACGATTACATGGCTGGCATGATAAGCATACGGCGTGACGGTATGGGACTGCCAGAGATAATAGGTGACGAGCTGGGAAGCGTCTGCCGACTGGTGATGCGTATCGTCTCCCTTGTACTGATGATTTGTGTCGGTGCATCGTTCGTGTTGATTCCTGCCGGATTGATGGAACAACTGACCTTGCGGTTGTTCGACGTTGCCGATACCAACCTGATATGGACCGTCGCAATACTCATTTTCTACCTTGCCGTTACGGTCTTCTCTATCAACAAAGTCATCGGGACTGTCTATCCCATCTTCGGAGCGGCTCTGCTCATCATGGCTCTGCTCATCGGTGTAGGCATCTTCACGCATGAAGGCAACATCCCCAGCATAGCAGACTCCTTCACGGACCATTACCCTGTTCCCTATACGCCATTGTTCCCAGGTCTGTTCATCACGATTGCCTGTGGAGCCGTAAGTGGCTTCCATGCTACGCAGAGTCCCATGATGGCGCGTTGCATCAAGAACGAGAAGTACGGCCTTCGCTGCTTCTACGGAGCGATGGTGACTGAAGGCGTGGTTGCTCTCATATGGGCTGCTGCTGCCATGAAGTTCGTCGATATGATGGACATTGCTGGTGCTACGCCTTACGAGAAACTCTACAATGCGATGACATCTTGCGGAACGGTGAAGATGAATCCGGGCCTTTTGGTCGAGAGGATGTGCAATGACTGGCTGGGCAATGCCGGACTTGTGCTGGCAGTACTGGGTATCGTTGCAGCACCGATGAGTACGGGCGGCAGTGCTTTCCGTGCGGCTCGTATGATAGTGGCCGACTTCAGTCACTACGACCAAAAGCCCCTCGTAAAGCGTCTCATACTCACCGCCCCGCTGTTTGCCGTTGCCATCGCCATGCTGAACGTCAGCAGCTTCAAGGTGCTGTGGCTCTATGTTTCATGGTTCAATCAAGTACTGGCCACCTTTACTTTCTTCACCATTGCGCATTTCCTACGGCATCGCACCGATGGCAAAGGCATCATGTCCGGCTGGTCGTGGCTCATTGCCTACTTCCCCGCCGTCTTCATGTGTGCCGTGAGTGCCTGCTTCATCCTGATAGACAAGGAGAACGGCTTCGGTCTTGACACGACAACGGGTTATATCGTTGGCGGAGCCTTTACCGCCGTGATTGCTCTTTGGTTTATGATAAAGAACCTAAACACAATGAAATCGTAAATAAATAGTAAATCGTAAATAAAAAGATGATAACATTTACACTATCCCTTGTTTGCCTGTTGCTGGGCTATCTGCTTTATGGCGCATTCGTAGAGCGCGTTATCAAACCCAGCGATGCGACGAAGATGCCTTGCTACGAGAAGCAGGACGGAGTTGATTTTATGCCGATGCCTGCCTGGCGTGTCTTCCTCATCCAATTCCTCAATATTGCAGGCACAGGTCCCATCTTCGGAGCCATCATGGGTATCCTGTTCGGCCCAGCAGCCTATCTGTGGATTGTGCTCGGCTGCATCTTTGCCGGAGCGGTTCACGACTACCTCTGTGGCATGATATGTATTCGCCAAGGCGGCGTCTCCTTGCCCGAGATTATCGGTAACGAGTTGGGCGATGGGATGCGAATCGTGATGCGAGTCGGAGCATTGGTACTTCTGGTGCTGGTAGGTGCCGTGTTCGTTGTGACGCCTGCTTCCCTGCTCGACAACATGACGCCCGACAAGGGTTGGTTCTTCTCGAACGGCTTCTGGTTGACTGCCATCTTCCTGTATTTCATCCTCGCCACGTTGTTGCCCATCGACAAGCTCATCGGCAGGGTTTATCCCGTGTTCGGCTTTGCCTTGTTGCTGATGGCAATAGGCATTTGCTGGGGTATCTACACACAAGAGGGCTGGATGCCCGAGCTTACGGATGCACCTTTCGTGACACATCATCCGAAAGGCCTGCCCATCTTCCCAATGCTCTGCATCACCATTGCCTGTGGTGCGATAAGCGGTTTCCATGGAACACAGAGTCCGCTCATGGCTCGATGTGTGACCAACGAACGCCTGGGCCGTCCCATCTTCTACGGCGCGATGATTACAGAGGGTGTTGTAGCGCTCATCTGGGCTGCTGCTGCGGTGAAGTTCGCCAGCATGTTGCCAGGAGAAGAGGGTGCTACGGCCTATGAGAAGCTTGCAGCTCTTGGCAATCCCGCCATTGTGGTCAAGGAGATTAGTACAGGTTGGATGGGAACCGTGGGAGCCATCCTCGCCATCCTTGGTGTTGTGGCAGCGCCCATCACCAGCGGCGACACCGCTTTCCGCAGTGCCCGACTCATTGCTGCCGACTTCCTGCACCTCAGCCAGAAGAGCATCAGCAAGCGTCTCATGCTCTGCCTGCCGCTTTTTGCCATCACGACAGTCCTGTTCTTCATCGACTTCACAGTTCTTTGGCGCTACTTCGCCTGGACGAATCAGACGCTTGCCTGCATCATGCTTTGGGCGGCTACGGTATGGCTTGCCAAGAAGAGACTCTTCTATTGGATAGCCCTACTGCCTGCGCTCTTCATGACGGTGGTATGTACCAGTTACATCTTCATCGCTCCCGAGGGCTTCGGCCTCTCGCTGGGAATCGGTCTCCCTGTGGGCATTGCCGTAATGGCAGTACTTGCCATCCTTTTTACAATATATAATAGAAAATATACAAGAGATAATAAATAATGTATAAACAACCCATAACCAATTAACATTAATCATTATGAAAAAGATCTTTATTGCGTTGCTTATTGCAACATTCTCACTGAGCGCATCTGCACAGTTCGAGAAAGGAACGAAGTATTTCAATGCTTCAGTCAGTGGCTTTGGCCTCAGTTACTCTAAGGCTTCCGGTTTTTGTATGAACATCGAAGCTGGCGGCGGTTACTTCATCGCTGACAACTGGATGCTGAACGGCCTGATTGGATGGGACCACATCGACAAGGCCAACGAGTTCAACTTGGGCTTAGGCGGACGTTACTACTTGCAGGACAACGGCTTCTTCTTCGGTGGCGGCATGAAGTACGGACTGAACAGCGGCGGCGTGGATTCCAGTGAGTGGGGCGTAGATGCCGACGATGTGGTACACAATGTCTATCTGACGCCGGAGGTAGGTTACTGTTTCTACCTGAACGACCATGTGAGCATCGAGCCGTCCTTGTTTGTTGACATGTGCCTGAACCACTTCAAGGACTACACAAAGTTTGGCTTGAAGCTGACATTCGGCTACTACTTCTAAGAGTTGCCGGTGCTGAGCTGTTCAGAGCGACAGCCTATTAATTGAGATGAACCCCGAAAGTTGAACGAGAGACTTTCGGGGTTCATTATGTGTTATGACGACTTGTGGCGGTAGTGTTGCAGGAGATGTCCGCCATAGGATTGCTCGCTTTCCAACTGGCTGTCTGCGAGGTGAGGTGCCGCCACGCCTTGTCCCAAGCGGACGGGAGCCGTCTCTATGCGGGCTTCGTCCCATAGGCCTGCGTCGATGAAGCTCTGCAGCAGCTTGGCACCGCCTTCCACGAGGAGACTTTGTATGCCACGGTTGTAGAGGTCGGAAAGTATCTCGTTGAGGCTTTCGTGGGTATAGACGACGGTGGGTGTGCTGCCGTCTTTGAGGTGAAGGGTAGGGGGAAGGCTGTTGTGCCGGTCGATGGTGAGTCGCAGGGGATTGGGACCGGGCCAAAGGCGCGTGGTGAGTGTCGGATTGTCCACCAGAGCGGTCGTGGTGCCGACGAGGATGGCCTGGTGTCGTGCCCTCATGCGATGCACCAGTGTCTGGGTCAGGGCATTGGAGAAGAATACTGCCCCCTCGATTTCCCCCTTCCCCGAGGAAGAGGGGGGCGCTATGAATCCATCCTCGCTCTGCGCCCATTTGAGGGTTATCCAGGGCCGGTGCTTCTGGTGGAAAGTGAAGAAGCGGCGGTTCAGCTCGCGGCACTCCTGCTCCAGGACACCCACGACGACCTCGCATCCGGCATCCTGCAGCTTCTTGATGCCCTGCCCGTTGACTTTGGCGAAGGGGTCGGTGCAGCCCACCACGACTCGCGGTATGCCGCTGCGGATGATGAGGTCGGTGCAGGGCGGAGTCTTGCCGAAGTGGGAGCAGGGTTCGAGGCTGACGTAGATAGTGCTCTGGCCGAGCAGATGCCTCTCCCGCACGCTGCCGATGGCGTTCACCTCGGCATGCGGACCGCCACAGCGCCGGTGATAGCCTTCGCCGATGATGCGTCCGTCGCAGACCACCACGGCTCCCACCATAGGGTTCGGTGCGGCGCCGGCTTCTCCGCATCGAGCCAACTGGATGCAGCGACGCATGTATTTTATATCATGGAGCATATTTAATTCATGGTTCATAATCCATAATTCATAATTTCTTTGTACCTTTGTCTCGCAAATGGTAAACGAAGAACTTCAATTGTTGCAGCAGAGATATGGTGCTGGCGAGGCGCGGGCGCTCTATGAGCTCGTCATGCAGCGGCGGTTCGGCCTGTCGCGCACCGACATTCTCCTCGGCAAAGATACGAACTTATCGGCAGACGACCAAGCCGAGCTGCAAATAATTATCCATAGAATGGCGAAAGGAGAACCGGTGCAGTACGTTTTGGGCGCTGAGGAGTTCTGCGGACGCGAGTTCCTGGTCGGTCCGGGCGTACTCATCCCGAGGCCGGAGACGCAGGAACTGGTGCGGCTCGTCCGGCAGCACGTGGCACCCGCGAGCAGCATCCTCGACGTGGGGACGGGCAGCGGTTGCATCGCCATCACGCTTGCCCTCGACGGCTATCAGGTGACGGCTCTCGACATCTCCGACGAAGCGCTCTCCTATGCCCGCAGGAATGCCGAACGCCTCGGCGCTGCGCTGGAGTTTGTGAAAGAGGACATTCTAAGTAATTCAAAATCCACAATTCAAAATTCAAAATTGAGGGCGGCAGCAAATTCTTCATTCTTGGATGCTTCAGCACCAAGGCGCACTGATAAGGTGCGGAGCTTCATTCTTCATTCTCCATTCCATTGCATCGTCAGCAATCCTCCATACGTCTGCGAGCGGGAGGCGGCGGAGATGGACGAGAATGTCCTGCTGCACGAGCCGCGGCTCGCCCTCTTCGTTCCGGACGACGACCCGCTCGTCTTCTATCGGGCGATAGCCGACTACGGACTCCGGCATCTCGCGGCTGACGGCTGGCTCTTCTTCGAGGCGAACAGGGCCCACGCCCGGCACGTGGCGGAGCTCCTGCGGCAGAAAGGTTATAGGGACATTGAAACGGTAAAGGACCAATACGATAACGATAGGTTTGTAGTAGGGCGTTTATAAACAATTTAAGTTTCGGGAGTTATAAAATGAAGTTAAATAGGGAGTTAACTCGCTTCGCTCGTGGGAGTAAACTCGTTTCACTTGTGGACGATAGCATGGGATGCTGGCTGTTTGCATTAATTACTATTGTCCTTTTTAACTTCCATTTTAACTTCCTCTTTAACTTCCATTTTAACTTCAGAGATTTCAGTAAAGCATTATGAATTATGAATTCAATAAGGAGCAGGCTCTTGGTAGGGCTGCGCGGCTTTGCAGCGGCAGCGAGCACTGTGCCAGCCAGGTGCGGGAGAAGCTCCTGGCATGGGGCGCGTCGGGGGCAGAAGCCGACGACATCATCGCCTACCTGACGCGAGAGAAGTACATCGACCACATGCGCTTTGCGCGGGCCTATTGCCACGACAAGTTCTGCTACAACCACTGGGGTCGCACGAAGATCAGGCAGATGCTGCGCCACCTGCGGCTGACCGACGAGGAGATTGACGAGGGCATGACCGCCATCCCGGAGGACACCTACTTGCAGACGCTCGGGGAGGTGCTTCGTGCCAAGGACCGCACGTTGCGCGACGACAACCCCTACCAGCGCAAGGGCAAGCTCGTCCGCCACCTCCTCTCCCACGGCTTCGAGATGGACTGCATCATCGATGCCGTCGATGACTTTTTGGGGCTATAGCGTTTATTTAGTAGGATAATCACATGATATTTCGATAATATTGCTTTCCTTTGCAGCCTATTAGGATAACCATGCCCCAGACGTACATTATCGAAGCTTTGTAACTGAAATCTCAATCAGCGAGGGCGGTGCTTCCGCCACGGCGAAAGGCACAGAAAAGTGTTAATCATTGTTAAAAAAATCAGGCTTGCCATTGCAGGCCTGATTTTTTTGTGTATCTTTGCATAAGTAAGGCTAAAGGGCGACTTTTTTTTTAGTGTACTGAAACGGCGGTTTTAGTGTAGTGAAACGGCGGTTTTCCTGTACTGAAACGAAACTTTCCCTGTACTGAAAAAACGGGGTCTATAGCCTGAAAAAATTAAAGATATGGACTGAGAGTGACTAACCAATAGTATTAACCTTTTTTTAACAATTCTATTCTGGCAAAGACCCGGGCTCAAATCCCGGCGGCAGCGGCGGCGACAACCCAGGCAGCGGCGGTGACAACCCAGGCGGCGGCGACGCGGACTAAGACTTCATTCCCAAGTCTCCCTCCCGAGGGTTAATAATTTTTTATGCAATTGTACACATTTTTTTAAATCATAGATAAATTAGTGGGAGGGAGACCCTATAGCGAGGGCGTGCCACATTCGGCACGCCCTTTGCTCACTTGTTTGTATGTTTGACTTCCGTCCCTTCCCTCTGCGGCTATTGTTCCTTCGCGGGGCTGAGGAACTCGCTGTAGGCGTGGGGGAGGGGGCCGTCTTTGTAGTAGTCGTACGCCCCGAGGACTATCCTGAAGCTGTTCGCGTCGTTCCGCAGGATGTAGCAACAAAGGGCGTAATCGACCATCTTCTTTATGTCGGCGGGCTGTTGTCCTTGTTCTGCAGTCCCCTTTCCCCCGTAGTACCGTGCCAGTCGTAGCATCTCGATGGGCAGTGGATAGCCTCCGACGAAGTTGTCAGCCCGCTGGGGAGCCTCGCTTTCTCCATTCGACGTGAGGCCTTTTGGATTTTGGATTTTGGCTTGCCTCTCCTCAACGAATCGCTTGTGGAGGGTGGACTTGGAGAGGACGTGGAGGAACCGCTCGGCTATCTCCCAGTCTCCCGCCTCGGTGCTGTAATCTACCATCTGCCTCAGGCTGCTGAAGCAGATACCGTTCCGCTGCAGCAGCCCATACTCCATGGCCTGGTGGAATGCCTCGTCGCAGATGCCGAGGTTCAGGTAGAAGAGTCTGTTAATCTGCTGAGCCACTACGTTCTGGTCGTTCTGGAAGAGGAAGAGTCTCTCGTCGTTGATGGGGTAGTAGAGTAGGTTCTCTGGCAGCGTGCCGAGAGCGCTCTCGGCGAGTAGGGCGTAACGTAGCGCTATGGCGTTGCCTCGCTGGGCATCCCTCTGTATGCCCTCCTTGTAGAGGAGGTCCTTCCACCGCCCTTCACTGGCGAGGCAGACCATCTTGCGGATGTTCTCGTTGTTACGCAGGTGTTGGCTCGTCAGGGGCTCCCAGTAGGCAGTAATGTCCACAAAGCGGTTCTCGAAGGGTATGAAGGCGACCTGCTGGCTGTAGATATGGGGCGTCAGGTAGAGGAGTACTACTGCCACCAAACCACATGCGGACTTCAACAAATCTTTGGGCCGCCTTTCTCCTTCGTCTTTGCTCCGGAGGACTAAGGGGAACGCCAGCACGAACTGGAATGGGAGTATCATCAGCATGAAGCTGACGGGTATGGCAACCAACCTCGCCAGCCGCCTCCAGTTGTCCCTCGGTATCCACGAGATGCCCAGGAACATGGCGAAGAAGAAGAGAGTCTGCAGTTGGAAAGACAGGCTGAACGGGTAGCAGAAGGCGAGGAGGACGGGCGGCAGGAGGGCAAGAAACGTCCACCATCCCTTCCCAGAGAGGAGTGCCCTGAACAGGACTCCGGTCGCTCCGATCACAACGGCCTGGATGGTGGCTCCGACGTAGGGCTTGCCGTAGAACTGCATGAGGTAGTCCGCCAGCCAGTTGGTCAGGGCGGGCGTCATGCCGAGCTTGAGCCGCCAGAAGTCCCACGTCGCCACCCAGAAGTCGTCACCCTCCATCGACAGGTAGGTATAGCGGAACTGCGAGCCGGTGTAGAGGACATAGATATGCATCAGAACAAGCAGCAATATATAGAAAACCGTAGCCTTCTTCGCTTCCGAGCCGCCTGTTTCATATTGTTTATTATACATTATATATTATATATATATTATTCAAACATTCTCGCCATATCGTTCTTCCCGATGACGACGCGTCCCTTGATGAACTCCGGGACGTTGTACGCCATCAGCAGCATGATGTTCTCCTCGGGGTTCCGCTGTGGCAGCAGGAAGGGCTTGTGGAACCGCTCGCCGTCCCAGTACGCCATCATGAGCCGCGTGTAGCGTCCGTCGAAGCGCTTGGTCACGTACATCACCCATCGTCCGTTACTGCTCCAGGAGTGGAAGCTCTCGGCTCTGGGGCTGTTCAGGATGTCCGTCGGCACCAGTTCGCCCGTCTCGAGAGCCATCATCATGAGTTCCGACTCAGAGTGGTAGAGATTGTATCCCCCGCAGTCTCCCAGCGAGAAGAGCATGTAGCGGCCGTCCGGAGTCAGTCTCGGCATCATGGCTGTGCCTCCTCCGTGCTCGTAGGTGCTATAGACCGTATCTACTTCGCCGAGCTCGCCCGTCTGCTCGTCGAAGGGGACGCGCACGATGCTGTAGTGCAGCTTGTCCGCTTCCATCGGCATCCTCACGGGCTTGGCCGTACTGAAGTAGAGCCATTTGCCGTCGGGCGAGAACGAGGGGAACATCTCGAGGTTGAGGCTGTCGGTGAAGCGCTCGTCCTGTAGGATGCGCTCGTTGTCTATGTCATATACTATCAGGTCGGACCACAAGTCATAGACCTCTATCTTGTCCCTGCTCTCACCGTAGAAGCTCTGGTGCGTGGAGTTGCTGGAGAAGGCGATGTAGCGCTTCGAGGGATGCCAGATGTTGTACGAGCCGTGGCGGCCGCCACTCATCTCTTTGATATCGACCTTCCGCATCTTGCCGTCGCGCATCACTATGGTGCCGCCGTTCTTGCCACGGGCGTGGAAGGTGAAGTCGCGTGGGTCGTAGTTGGCGAAGGAGTGGCAGTTGACGCAGCCCTTGTTGTTCTGCGAGTTCTCGATGATGGGCTCGACGTCGAAGCACTCGATGTTGCGCTGGTAGATGCCCATGTGGTTCCATCCCTCGTAGCCCGGCGGCAGCAGGCGGTAGGCTATCCACGGGTCGATGCTGTCGCGGGCGATGTGGATGGTGAAGGGCTTGTAGGTCACGCCGTCCGGATGCTCCTTGTCCCAGGCGGAGACGGTGACAGACAGGGAGTCGGAGAGGGCCTTCTTCCACGTCCTGACCGGTATCTCGATGTGGTCGCTGCCGCTCACGTCAAGCGTCTCGCCCTTGTCGTTCTCCACGATAACCCGTACGTGCTCCGCCCCAGGCACGGAGAAGTTCATGGGGCAGATGTTCCTCGGCACCGTGACGCCGATGTAGTCGGGAAAAATCTCGGGCAGAGCGTCCACCCTGTCCTTCGCCTCGCGCTTGGAACAGGCCACCATCAGCACCACCAAGCAAAGAAGAGTAAATTGTAACTGTCTTTCCATTCCCTTTAACTTCCCTTCCATTCTCTTTAACTTCCCTATAACTTCTTTTTAACTTCTCTTTAACTTCTTGGATGCTTTAGCACCAAGGCGCGATTGTAGTCGCGGAGCCCTTTCCCATTCCCTTTAATAATTCTTCTTGAACTGCCTTGATATGTCCCTGCGGTCTTCCTTCTCCTTCAGCGTCTCGCGCTTGTCGTACTCCTTCTTGCCTCGGGCGATGTGGATGTCCAGCTTCGCCCTCCCGTTCTCGTCGATGAACAGGAGCACAGGCACGATGCTGAAGCCCGGCGCCTTCACCGTGTTCTGGATCTTGCGTATCTCCTTGCGGTTGAGCAGCAGCTTGCGGTCGCGCCGCTCCACGTGGTTGTTATACGACCCCTGCTCGTACTGGGCGATGTACATGTTCTTCACCCACACCTCGCCGAAGAGGACCATGCAGTACGTATCGACCAGACTCGCCTTACCCTTGCGGATACTCTTTATCTCTGTACCCGTGAGCACAATGCCGGCAGTATATTTGTCCATCAAGATGTAGTCGAACTCAGCCTTCTTGTTCTTGATGTTGACACTTCCCTTGTTTTCAATCTTGGATTTAGCCATTTATCGCATATTCTTGGGCACAAAGATACACTTTTTTCCCTACATGATGGGCGAATCCAGCAAGTTTTCTCCGCTTTTCGCGAGTTTCTCGACGTAATCGCGCCATAATGCTGAAGTATGTGATGTAAAAGTGGGAGTTAAATAGGGAGTAAAAGTGGTAGTTAAAGAGAAGAAAACCGGCAGTCAGGCCGTAAAAAGTGTTGCATTACTACGAATAAATGTTAAAAAGCGGGGAATATCGTAAGTTTTCGATATCTAAATATTGCGAGATTCAGAAAAACTCCCTTACTTTGCCCTCGGAAACATCCCAAACGAATAACTCCCCAAACGACTAATATATATGAAACGTAAGGACAACACACTGACCAAGGTCGAGTTCGAAGTAATGAACATCCTTTGGAACATCCAGGACGGAGCCTGTGCGTGGGACGTACTGGAACATTGCGAGGAACCCAAGCCTGCCTACACAACGATTGCCACCTACCTGAAGGTGCTCTACGAAAAGGGCTTCCTGGACTTCCACAAAGTGGGCGGACAGGGCAAGACCCACCGCTATGTGCCCCTGGTGACACGGGCAGAGTACACGCGCCGCACGATGCAGGAAGTGAAGAAGAACTTCTTCGGCGGAAGCCTGAAGTCCATGCTCAACTACTTCGTCAAGGAAGAGAACCTCTCGCCCGACGAAATAAAAGAACTGCTGGAATTAGTTCATAATTCAAAATTAAATTGTAAATCGTAAATCGTCAAATCGTAAATAACAATGGTTTCCGCTATGCTTCTCTATTCCATCAAGTCCGCAATCGTCCTGTCGTTGCTCTACTTGCCATACATGCTGATGCTGCAGCGCGAGAGTTTCTTCCGCTTTAACCGTATGATGCTGCTGGGCATCCTGTTCCTTTCGCTCGTGCTGCCGCTGTGCAACGTGTCCTGGATGTCCCTCGACCATCAGCCCGTCGTACAGGCCGCCCAGTTGCAGATGCTCGAACTGGGAATCCCCGTCCACGTCCTGCCCGAAGTGCAAATCGTGGCAGAGGAACAGGGCGCGAACTCTTTCACCTTTTCACTCTTTCATCTTTTAACCATTACATATATAATAGGTATGGCCTTGTTGCTGGTGGTTAGGCTGTGGCAGATAGGCCGCCTGCAGTTCGGCTTGCGTCGCGGAGCCCTCTGGCAGCAGGACGAACAAGGCGTCCGCATCTATTGCCACTCGGGCGACGTGGCTCCCTTCAGTTGGATGCGGAACATCGTCATCAACGAGCAGGACTACAACGAGGCTGGCCGCGAGATTATGCTGCACGAGATGGGGCACATTCAGGGGCATCACTCTTGGGACGTCGTGCTGCTCACGCTCGTTCAGATGGTGCAATGGTGGAATCCGCTGGTCTATGTGCTGGGCATCAGCCTTCGGGACGTCCACGAATACGAGGCCGACAAGTACGTCCTGCAGCAGGGCGTCTCGGCTCAGGGCTATCAGTTATTGCTCATAAGAAAAGCCGTTGGCTCAGGTTCCTACGCTTTTGCCAACAGCTTTAACCATAGTTTAACTAAAAAACGTATCACTATGATGAAGAAAATCAAGTCAAATCCGTGGATGCGGAGCAAGGCGCTCTATGTCATCCCGGTGGCTGCGCTGGCACTCAGTGCCTTCGCAACGCCTAAGTTCGTCGCTCCTATCGAGGAGACAGTTTCGAAACTCGAGGGCAAAGGTACGGAGAATTCTCTTAACCTGCAAGCTTTTGAGGAAGAAAAAGAGAAAAGTACAACCATGCGTGTGCGTGGTACTGGTAATGCTCAGCCACTGATTGTCCTCAATGACCAAATCTACGAAATCCCTGAGGATATGAAGAATGTCAACCTCGAAAGAGAGGAGCAGTTCACTAAACTACTTAATGTCAATCCCGAGGATGTTGAGAGCATTACCGTGCTTCAGAAGGATGCCGCCACCGCCAAGTGGGGAGATAAAGGTTCCAATGGTGTCATCGTAATTAAGACTAAAGAGGCTCCAAAAGTTGTTGTCGATGGAAAGGAGATGACTCCGCACGAAGCCATCAAAGCCGTGCAAGGCAAAGAGATTAAAAACAATCTTACTACCCTGCCTGATGGTTCATCTGTGCTCTCTATAGAAACAAGAGCAGCAGAGGCAAAGGAGGACAGCATCTACAATGTTGTGCACGAGAATGCAAAGTATCCAGGCGGCGATGGGGAGTGCTTCAAGTTCCTGGCCCAGAACATCCGCTATCCTAAACTCTGTCAGGAGTTTGGCTTCGAGGGCCGTGTCATCATCAATTTCGTTGTTGAGAAGGATGGCAGCCTCACCAATATCAAGAAGGTTCGCGGACCTGGTAAAGAACTCTCCGAGATAGAGGTGACAGCATATCAAAAGGAGCATCCCGACAATCAGGAAAAACTTGAGGCAGGACAAGACCTGGGCGACTTGCTCTTCAAGGAAGGCGAGCGCGTCCTGAAGATGATGCCAAAGTGGGAACCCGCCAAGGACAAGGACGGCAACATCGTCCGCAGCCGCTTCGCCTTGCCCATCATGTTCCGCCTGAACTACTAACCCGCTGAATAGTCCCCACTTTTTCTACCCAGGAATCATAAACCTGTGGCTTCCTTTTGCGCAAAGGCCTTTGAAATCTTGAACAAAGGCCTTTGCGCAATTTAGGAACTACTATTCCGCAAAAATGACGCGACAGGTCAAACGACCTGTCGCGTGACATACTGATGAGAGAGCCTCTTGTCGGATTCGAACCAACGACCCCGAGATTACAAATCACGTGCTCTGGCCAACTGAGCTAAAGAGGCAGGTGGGAAAGCTTACTATATCGCGCCGCTACAACCTGCTGCCCTTGCTGCGGTCAAGCCCTGGGGGATTCACCGGGAGCATGCCGTATAGGACTTTCCCATGTTAAGCGGGTGCAAAGGTACGACATATAATTCAAAATTCAAAATTCAAAATTCAAAATTATAGTGAAGAATGAAGAATTTTACGCTTTCACGCTTTTTTTTGCCTCTATTACATTATTTATATGGCTTTTTTTCGTATCTTTGCCCGCTCATAATTGAAAGAGCGGGCTACGCCCTAAATGATAAATGACAAATGAAAAGGTGAAAAGAGAAAAGCTGATAGATGTAGCTGGATGGATGGCCCTTCCGATAGGACTGATGTGGTCGGCAAGCTTTTTGTGCGCGATGTACGCCTTTGAACGTCCGCTCCTTTCGACGCTGGGATCGGCTTTGGGTCTCATCAGCATCTATGTGCTCTACAAGCAACTGACGAACTACCGCCAGCTCAACCCATCGAGTTGGTTGTATATTTGGCGTTTGTCGTTTGTTACATGTTTGCTGGCTGGCCTGCTGACAGATGCTGCGCAATATGCCTATTTTCTTCTGCTCGATGACGGGCGTTTCATCTCGTTGATGAGTAAGGCCATGCAAAGCGAGGAGTACCGCCAAACCTTGCAAAAACTGTTCCCTGAATCGAATCTGGAAGAAATACAGAAAGTGTTTCAATCGATGTCCATCCGGGACATCGTGTTGCAAATGGCATTCTACAATCTAATACTGGCGTTCCCAGTCTCCCTGCTTGCGGCGCTGCCAGTAAGAAAAGTTGAAAAGTTGAAAGAGTAAAAAATGATAAAATGAAAGATATAAGTGTTGTTGTTCCTCTGTACAACGAAGATGAGTCCCTGCCTGAGCTCTTCAGATGGATAAAGCAGGTGATGGAGACGCACGGTTTCTCCTACGAAGTTATCTTTGTCAGCGATGGTAGTACAGACCACTCGTGGGAAGTCATCGAGCAGCTCAAGGCTGAGAATCCCGAGACGGTACATGGTATTAAGTTCCGCCGCAATTATGGCAAGAGCCCAGCCCTCTATTGTGGCTTCGGAGCAGCACAGGGTAATGTGGTCATCACGATGGATGCCGACCTGCAGGACTCCCCCGACGAAATTCCTGAGCTATATCGCATGATTACAGAGGAGGGGTACGACCTGGTAAGCGGTTACAAGATGAACCGCAGCAAGGGTGACCCTCTGTCGAAGACTATTCCCACCAAGCTCTTCAATGCGACGGCAAGACAAGTGAGCGGCATCCATAACCTGCACGATTTCAACTGCGGACTGAAGGCCTACCGTAGCGAGGTGGTCAAGAACATCGAGGTCTATGGTGAGATGCATCGCTACATTCCATACCTTGCCAAGAACGCTGGTTTTACCCATATCGGCGAGAAGCGCGTCCATCACCAGGCTCGCAAGTTTGGCAAGTCGAAGTTTATGGGGCTAAACCGCTTCGTCAACGGCTATCTGGACCTGCTTTCATTATGGTTCTTGGACAGCTTTGGACTTAAGCCGATGCACGTCTTCGGCTTCATCGGGACTGTGATGTTCATACTCGGTCTGCTGGCTGTGATGGTGGTAGGCGGCACGAAGCTGTACTGCATCTGGAACGGCATTCCTCACCCTCTCGTCACCAACAGCCCCTATTTCTATATCGCTCTGACGATGATGATTCTGGGTACTCAGCTCTTCGTAGCTGGTTTCTTGGGAGAGCTTATCAGCCGTAATGCTCCCGAACGCAATAACTATCAGATTGAAAAAACAATATGAGGCAACGGCTTCTGTTCATATTATCAGGCATCCTGATACTCGCTGCATGTGAGTCGTATGATTGTACGCTCTACAATACTGTCGCAATGTATGGGGCATTCGACAAAGACGGTGAGGCTGTGGCTATCAACGATACGCTGACCATTACGGCCTGTGGCACTGATGCTATCCTGCTCAACAGGTCTGTGAAAACCTCCCAGCTCACTCTACCCTTGAGCTATTGGCAGGCAGAGGACACGCTCATACTCAGCATCAAGGGCAGAGACTCCGAGGGTGAAGCCTACTTCCTCCAGGATACGATATGGGTGTCGAAAACCAATCAGGTTCATTACGAATCGCCTGACTGTCCGACGACTCTTTTCCACACCATCCAAGGTGTACGCAATACAAACGAATTTATCGAATCCATTACCGTCATACGCTCTTCCGTGAACTATGAAACGACCACTAACCTGCAGATACATTTGCTTTGATTCCCCTCTGACTCTCTCTTTGGGACGTCGATGGTTGGTTCTGCTTTTGGTGGGACTGTTCTGTGCCACGCCGTATGCCCAGAACAAGAGCAAGGAAGAGAAGAAGGACAAAGCCCCCCTGTTTAGCGGCGTCGCGGTTAGTGCCGATGTCGTCGGCTTTGCCATGAAAGCTATGAATGCCAAGTTCGCCAATATGGAAGTCAGTGCCCGAATCAACCTCTACGACAAGTACTTTCCTGTTGCAGAGCTTGGTATAGGTGACTGCAGTCGGGAGGGTGCAGAGACAGGCAACACGTTCAGCGCCACGGCGCCCTATATGCGTTTCGGCCTCGACTACAATTTCAACAAGAAACACAACGGCAACCGTCTTTTCGGCATTGTTCGCTATGGCTTCAGCAGCTTTAAGTACGACATAGGTAATCCGACATTCACCGATCCTGTCTATGGCACAACCGGACCATTACTACTCAAAGGGGAGAAGGCAACAGGTCATTGGCTTGAGTTGGGTGTTGGTGTCGAAACCAAGCTATGGAGTTTCGTACGCCTCGGTTGGAGCATACGCTACAAGAAACGCATCAGCTTGAAGTATCCCGATGGCGGGGAGCCATACTTCGTTCCTGGCTTCGGCAAGAACGACGACAATTGCTTTGGCGGCACGGTGAACCTCATATTCGATGTAGGCAAAACGAAAAAGAAAGTGAAGACTCCTCCAGTTCTGCCGCCTGAGCTAACACCCGAACCGGACAAGGAGAGTGAAAATTGAAGAGTCAATGGAAAATCGTAGATTATATCTGGGAATCCTTGCTGTTATTGCCATTGCGTGTTTTCTTATCTTTTGGAGACCGACGGCCAATGCTCAGTGCTCAATGATTCACAACGAGGGCACAGTCTTCGGAACACTCTATCATGCCAAATACCTCTGCGACAAAGACCTCAAGGCAGAGATTGAGGCAGAGTTGCAGAAAGTAGATGCCTCGCTTTCGATGTTCAACCCGCAGAGTACCATCAGTCGGATAAACAAAGGCGAGACGGACAAAGCCGACGAGATGCTGAGCGAGGTGTTGCAGCTTTCTTTCATCATCAATAGTGCCACCGATGGGGCCTTTGACCCTACTGTAGCTCCATTGGTTAACGCCTGGGGCTTTGGGTTCAAGAATGGACAACTGCCCGACAGCGCACAGGTCGATAGTCTCCGTGCTATGGTGGGTCTCTCATCAATCCATCTCAATGATGGCAGGCTTATGAAGGACAACCCGCTTTCCATCCTTGACTTTAGCGCCATAGCAAAAGGTTATGGCGTGGATAAAGCGGCACAAGTCCTTCGCAATCATGACATCCATGACTTCATGGTGGAGATTGGTGGCGAAGTCGTCACGGAGGGGGTCAACGAAAAAGGCGAGCCTTGGCGCATCGGCATTAACAAGCCCGACGACGATTCAACCTCCACCAATACGGAACTGCAGGATATCATGGCCCTCTCGGGGAAAGCAATTGCCACCAGCGGAAACTACCGCAACTACTACATCAGCAACGGGCGTAAGATAGCACATACCATCAACCCTCGGACAGGTTATCCTGCCCAGCAGGACATCCTTTCGAGTACCGTTATGGCGCCTACCTGTGCCGAAGCAGATGCCTTCGCTACAGCCTTCATGGTATTGGGTTTGGAGCAGGCAAAGAAAGTCCTCGAAAAGCAGCCTCAACTGCAAGCATACTTCATTTATTCCGACGAACAGGGCGCATACTGCACATGGTTTACGGAAGGGTTCAGCAAACTCATCGTCAAATGAAAGACCTCAGTACTCGATATGCGCTCTTCACCAGATTGCCGTTGCTTCAGGGCATCAGCAGTAGGGAATTGCTTGGCTGGGAGGAAGCCCTGAGACTCGACGCAGACGAGTTTCCCGCCTCTTCCTCACCCCTCATCCGTCAAGGTGACAATTGTTCCCAACTGCTCTATTTGGTCGAGGGCGAGCTTCAACGGGAGCACCAGTCATCCGATGGCATCTATGCCAGCCACTCCTTGCTGAAAGCACCTGCCGTTATCGAGGTTGACAGACTCTTCGGACTTACGCCGACCTACGAATACACCTATCGGGCTAAGACCGAAGTCAAGATGTTGGGCATACGTAAGGGACTGATTGGAAGCCACCTGATGAAGAGTGAAGTATTCCGGCTTAACATGCTCAATACTCTTTCAGCCATAGCGCAAAAGAGGGAAACTGCACTCCGTCCTTGCCAATTAGACAATGCAGAAGACCGCCTGCGACACTTTCTCAGCATCATCTTTTACGATTGCAAAGGCGAAGTGGAAATCTTCATTCACATGAAAGAACTCGCCCATTACATCGATGAAAGACGTATCACCGTTTCACAGATACTCAACCGATGGGACAAGGAAGGTAGCATCCGCTTAGGCAGGGGACATTTCATCATACACGACATAGAGAACATTTTAAAATGTGAAAGTGTGAAAATGTGAAAGGTTTAAAAGGTAAAAAATAAAGAGTTGAAAACAATATATGAACATATTACTTGAACCTAAATTTCAGACGCTACACGGGACGGCACCCTTCTCGCGCATAAAGCTTGAGGACTTCGAACCTGCCATTCTCGAGGCCATGAGGCAAGAGGACGAGGCCGTGGCTGCCATCATCAATAATCCGGAGCCGCCGACATTCCAGAATACCATCGCCCCAAGGACAGGCGAATTGTTGGAGCGCACAACCAGCATCTTCTTCAACCTTGTCAACGCCAACACTTCCGACGAGATGGATGCCCTGGCACAGAAGCTCTCGCCATTGCTAACCGAGCACTATGCCCGCATCATGCACAACGAGAATCTCTTTGAGAGGGTTAAAAAGTTAAAAGGTGAAGGTGATAAAGGGCTAAACCCTGAAGAGCAGAAGCTCCTGGATGATACCTACGACGCTTTCGTTCGCAGCGGGGCCCTACTCAGTAAAGAGAACAAGGAGCGATTTGCTGCCATAGAGACAGAACTTGCTCAATTGGGGTTGCTGTTCAGTCAGAACGAGCTCAAGCAGACCAACGACTACGAGCTTCACATCACCGACCCAAGTCAGCTTTCAGGTCTGCCCGACACGGCAAAGGATGCTGCAGCTCTAGCTGCAAAGGAAAAGGGCAAGGAGGGTTGGCTCTTTACCCTTCATGCACCCAGCTATGGACCATTCCTCACCTACGCCGACAACCGCGAACTGCGTCAGCAGATGTATATGGCAAAGAATACGCTCTGCTGCAAAGGCGATGCATGCGACAACCGCGAGATTGTGCGACAAATCGTCAATCTCAGGCATGAGCTTGCTTCCCTGCTTGGCTACAAATGCTACGCCGAATATGCCTTGGGAAACAGAATGGCAAAGACTACAGGTCGCGTGAACGACCTCATCGACAAACTCTACGAAGCCTATATGCCTGTGGCAAAAACGGAGCTTGAAGAGGTGAAGGCCCTCATAGGTTCTCCCTTAGAGGATGGTCTGCAACCCTGGGATTGGGGCTACTATAGCCACAAGTTGCAGTTGCAGAAGCACAATATCGACAGCGAGATGCTCCGTCCCTATTTCCAGTTGCAAAAAGTCAAGGACGGTATCTTCGGACTTGCCACAAAGCTTTACGGCATCACGTTCCGCCTACAACCCCAAATTGAAGTTTATCATCCCGATGTCGAAGCCTACGAGGTTTTCGATGCTGACGGCAGCTTCCTGGCTGTCCTTTATGCCGATTTCTTCCCGCGTGCCAGCAAGCAGAGCGGAGCCTGGATGACAGACTTCAGCGAACAATACATCGACGAGGCTGGCAACGACCACCGTCCGCACGTCAGCATCGTCATGAACCTGACAAAGCCCACAAAAGAGAAGCCTTCGCTGCTCACTTTGAGCGAGGTGGAGACTTTCCTGCATGAGTTCGGCCACGCCTTGCACAGCATCTTCTCGAAGGTGCACTATCAGCCGTTGAGCGGCACAAACGTCCTGCGTGACTTCGTGGAACTCCCATCACAACTGATGGAGAACTTCGCAGTCGAGCCTGAGTTCCTGCACACATTTGCCAATCACTTCGAGACAGGAGAACCACTACCCGACGAGCTTATCGAGCGCATACGTCAGAGCCGTAACTTCCATTGCGGCTATGCTTGCATCCGCCAGCTCAGCTTCTGTATGCTCGACATGGCCTATTATACGCTGACAGGACCTCTCACCGACGACATCATGGACTTCGAACGAAAAGCATGGAGCCGGACACAGTTGCTGCCTGCCGTCGCGGGTACAAATATGAGCGTACAGTTCTCCCACATCATGAGCGGCGGCTATGCAGCAGGTTATTACAGCTACAAGTGGGCCGAGGTGCTCGATGCCGATGCCTTCAGTCTCTTCCTGGAAAAAGGCATCTTCGACAAGGAGACAGCAGAGCGTTTCCGTAGCACAATCCTCTCGCAAGGAGGAACAGCCGACCCCATGCAGCTCTATGTGAACTTCCGTGGCAAGGAGCCAGACATCAAGGCCCTGCTGAAACGAAACGGCATCCCGTGCTCGCAAACTTCTCCTACCAGTAAGCAGCATGCCCTCGACCTCCGCTATCTCCGCATGGCTCAGATATGGAGCGAGAACAGCTATTGCCAGCGCCGTCAGGTGGGAGCACTCATCGTGAAGGACAAGATGATTATCAGCGACGGCTACAATGGTACACCCTCGGGCTTCGAGAATATCTGCGAAGAAAATGGCGTGACCAAGCCTTACGTGTTGCATGCCGAGGCAAATGCTATCACGAAGATTGCCAGAAGCGGCAACAATAGCGACGGCTCAACGCTCTACGTCACCGATTCGCCTTGCATCGAGTGTGCCAAGCTCATTATTCAGGCGGGCATAAAGCGCGTCATCTATAGCCGCGAATACCGTCTGACCGATGGCGTTGACCTCCTGCGTCGCGCCGGCATCGAAGTCAAGTTGATTAAGACAGAATAACTCAGATTACTTAGAAATAAAATGGACAAGCACCGCTTTACGCCCCTCCTGATTGCCATTGGCACCATCGTGGGCATCTTTATCGGCACTTTCTACACCAGCCATTTCTCCGGCGGCCGCATCAACATCATCAACACTGGCAGCAGCAAGGTGGGCTATCTTTTGCAGCTTATCGACAACAACTACGTCGATACCGTCGATATGAACACGCTGGTCGAGGATGCCATGCCGCAGATTCTTAGTGAACTCGACCCGCACAGCAGCTATTTCGGCCCAAAGGAAGCCGAGGAGTCGGTCGAGGACCTGAAGGGCTCCTTCAGTGGCATCGGCGTACAGTTCACTATGGAACAGGACACCGTCAACGTGATGTCTGTCATACATGGAGGTCCTGCCGAGAAGGTGGGCATCCTGGCAGGCGACCGCATCGTGACGGCCGATACCGTGTCGCTCGTCGGCATGGATTCCGATAAGGTGATGAAGCATCTCAAGGGGCCAAAAGGCTCCAAGGTCAATCTCGGCATTCGTCGCCACGGTTCGACCGACATTCAATACTTCACGGTTGTTCGCGGCGACATACCTGTGGTCAGTGTCGATGCCTTCTTCATGATGGGCGAAAAGACCGGTTACCTCCGCGTCAAGAACTTTGGCGAACAGACCTATGCCGAAATGCTTGTTGCCCTGGCCGAACTTAACATGGAGGGCATGAAGCAGCTCATCGTTGACCTTCGCGGTAATCGTGGCGGCTACATGCACATAGCCATCCAGATGGTCAACGAGTTCCTGCCGGGCGGTAATCTGATTGTCTATACCGAGGGACGTAAGAGTCCTCGCAAGGAATTCTACAGCGACGGACGTGGCAGCTTCCAGAAGCTTCCCATCGTCGTGCTTGTGGATGAAGGAAGCGCCAGCGCCAGCGAAATCTTTGCCGGTGCCATCCAGGACAACGACAGAGGTACCATCGTCGGGCGGCGCACCTTCGGCAAGGGCCTTGTGCAAGAACCGATGGAGTTCCGCGACGGCAGCGTGGTACGTCTTACCGTAGCCCGTTACTACACGCCCAGCGGACGCTGCATCCAGAAGCCCTACGAAAAGGGACATGGCGAGGAGTACGAGAACGACCTCATTATGCGCTACGAGCGCGGTGAGTTCTTCTCGCAGGACAGCATTCATCAAGAGGGCGAGCAGTTCCAGACCAGCATCGGCCGCATCGTCTATGGCGGCGGCGGTATCACGCCCGATGTCTTCGTGCCAGAGGATACGACGGGTGTGACTTCCTACTACCGCGAGGCAGTCCTGACCGGACTCATTCGCCAGTTTGCTTTCTCCTACTCCGACGAGAACCGCGCCAAGCTCACCTCGCTCCAGACGGCGGACCGCATGGAGAAGTTCCTGCGTCGGGAGAACCTGTTGGAGAAGTTTGCCCAGTTTGGCGAGAAGCACCAGTTGCGCCGCCGCAACCTCATGCTCCAGAAAAGCCGCCAGCTCTTCGAGCGCAACATCTACGGCACTATAATATATAATGTAGGGGAAATGAAGGACTACCTGATGTTCCTCGGAAAGGACGACCCCACCATCCTCAAGGCCCAGGAGATACTGAACGAAGGGAAGTCCTTCCCGGAAGCTCCGAAACCGGAGGATGAACAGAGAAAAGACAACAAGACAACGGCAAACGCGCAAACAGACGGCAGATACCGAACGATATATTTCCACAATACTCCTGCTGCGTTCTTCAATGCCTGAGCCTACGTCGCGGAATATGCCACTTCGTCAAATAATTGTGACTTATGAATTGTCAATTGTCAATTATCAATAGTGAACTAATAGAGCGCAGCTCTCATGTCGTCATCTGCGCCCACGTCAACCCCGACGGCGATGCTATCGGTTCAGCACTTGCCCTGAAGCACTACCTTGAGCGGAGAGGCAAGCAGGCAACAGTCATCGTGCCCAACATCTTTCCCGACTTCCTCAAGTGGATGCCGGGTACTGACAGCATCCTCATACACACGAACGCAAAGCATCAGGAAAAGATAAAGGCTGCTATCGACGTAGCCGACCTCGTCATCGTCTGCGACCTGAACCAGCCCAACCGACTTGCTGGCTTGGAGGAAGCCATCATGCAGAGCAAAGCCCCGCGCGTCCTCATCGACCATCATCTCGACCCAGCTGACTTCTGTCAGGTCACCATCTCCCATCCTGAGATGTGTGCCACGGGCGAAGTCATCTGTCACCTGCTACATCAGCAAGGCGAACTCGACGACATCTCCATCGATGAGGCCATCTGTCTCTATGCAGCCATGATGTGCGACACAGGCGCCTTCTCGTTCAACTCCAACCGCCCTGTCATCTACGAGTACATCAGTCATCTGCTGGCTCGCGGCATCGACAAGGACCAGATCTATCGCAACGTTTTCTGGACGGCTTCCGAGGCCCGTTTGCGGTTGCAAGGCTATTTGCTCTACGTCAACATGAAGGTGCTCCACGACCGCCACACCGCCATCATGACGCTCACGAACGAGCAGCGTCGCCTGTTCAAGATCAAGAATGGAGATACAGAAGGCATCGTCAACATCCCCCTGCAGATACTCGGCATGCGTCTCAGCATCTTCATCAACGAAGACACCGAGCATCCCGGCACCATGAAGCTCAGCCTGCGCAGCGTCGGCGACTTCCCATGCGACCAGATGGCATCGCGCTTCTTCAATGGCGGCGGTCACAAGAACGCCAGCGGCGGCAAACTCCAATGCACTATGGAGGAAGCCATCACACGAGTCAATGCCGCCATCGACACCTACGCCGACCTGCTGAAATAAGTACAAATTACAAGGTCTCTTTTCTTTTTTATACGCCTAAACTTGACCGTACATGAGAACTCGGGTCGCAATAAGTTGCGATTTTGCTCCAATTACGTAACTTTCCATGTAAAAAGAAATACAAAATCGCATTTTATTGAGATTTTTGGTATGACTGAAAGATTGGTGAAACGGGAATTGGATTTCTTTGCCAAAGAGCACCCTTTGGCAAAGCATCTGATTGACCATTCTTTCCTGTCCGAATCCTTGAAGCGGAGCTATTGGCTCTCGTACAACTATCGACGTATGACGCTGGTGCGTCCGCTTGGTTAACATTGCGCCTTTTCATCAGCCATCAGCCATCTTACATCTTCGCTCTTCTCTCGCTCTTGGCATAGTGTAGGCAAACCCTTGGCAAGTCCAAAGGGTTTGCCTAGGTTTGCGAAGGGTTTGCTATGTACTTGCCAAAGGTTTGCGAAGAGTATATTGTACCATTACTGTACAAAACGGCAGCGACAACCTCATTTGAAGTCATCGCTGCCGTTATCAATTATAAGTTGGTCATTTTATCATGACCTTTCTTGTTGTTCCGTCTGAGTAGCGGATGATGTTGATACCCTTCTGGGGTTTGTTCAGCTTGCGGCCATTGAGGTCATAAACCTGTTCCTCCACCTCGGGAACAGCAGGTGTGGTGCTGATAGCATCGGGGTCAACAGGGTCGGTCCTGAATGTTTGCGGTTCTCCATAGAACGTCTCTCCTTCTGTGGTCGTCACGAAGGCCATATAGCAGTATTCCGTGTCGTATTCCAGATTTTCCAGCGTTGCTGACATCACATTGCCGCTGGACAGTATAGTCTTTGCATCAGAAGGTATGCCATTCGCGTTCCTTCGGGATGAAGGGAATAACATATTCCAGTATATGAAGCCCTGTTTTGAAATGTTGTCTGTGCCTCGCATCACATAGCCCCATATCTCGGCCCAGTTACCTAACTGAATGATTCTTGAATATGTATGGATTGTAGGCAGGAAGTAACTTGTGTTCGAGGGGTCTATGCCCACCCAACTTCCATAGTAGCTGTTGCCTGCATTGGATGTATAGTAGGGTCTGTATTTCCATAGCTTGTCAGCATTAAGGTTGCGGATGTAGCCTTCCATCATGCCTTCAAAGAGATAGGCTGTACCATAGTTCGATGCGAAGTCGTCCGTCCAGTCGATACGCCTCCATTCAAAGCCCACGTTCAACTCTGTATCGTCAAGGTTCGATTTGGCTGCCACAACAACATTACCCAAAGATACAACCTTTGGCTGTTCGGTGGTTAGGGTAAGAGGATTCGTCCTGAACGAGAAGGACTTTGTGTATGATGCATCTTCATAGGTCAGGGTCAGGGTAGCGAGTTCCTCGTACAGGTTGTCCGGCTCCAATTCTCTGAGCATAACTTTATATCCGTTCTGCTTCTTCTCTACTGGCGAGCCTGATACCATTACCGTTTCTGTCAACTCAGGATATTCATTCGCATAGAACAGGGTCAATGAGCTTGCCGTCACCGCAACCAGCGACACTTCCGGAGCAGCCAGGTTTCTGCCGCTGTCAGTTTCCCTGATGTCTTCATACCCGTTCGTCCACAACCAAAGCAGCAACTTCCCTACGGGAACATATATCGTTACCGTCTTGGGCAGGGCATCCTCAGCAATGCTATAAACCTCATAGATGTCACCTCCTATTTCAATATAAGGCAGAATCGTTGTCTCCTCGATTATGCTTTCTGTGCCAACGACGGAAGCGTAGTTGCTCAGAGTGTCGGTGACTTGGTAGATTACCCCGTCAACCGTTTCCTTCGACCAGCTGTAAGTGCCTGTCAGGGTTAAGTCGCAGGCAGGCATCGTTTCGGGCACCTCGCCCCAGCCTGAGAAGGTCATGCCTTTCTTGACAGGTGCAGGTTCGGGTGTTATGGTCGAGTTGTAGTCAACCTTGTAGGATTTGTATTCTTCTCCATCAAGGATATATGTGAGCAGGTACTGGTTGATGATGAAAGAACCAGTTATCACGACATCTTCCGCAGGCATCGTATCAGGAATCTCGCTCCATCCTGAGAAGGTGTAGCCTTCCCTTGTGGGCTCTTCTTCAGGCGTGAGTGTTGTGCCGTATTCGACAGATGAAGTCTTGTATTCCTCACCATCTACAATATAAGATAATGTATAGCTGTTTACTGTGAACGTTCCTGTCACGACGTAATCCCCTGCTGGCATCGTCTCTGGTATCTCACTCCAACCTGAGAAGGTATAACCTTCCTTAGTAGGCTCTGCTTCAGGTGTAATCTCCGAACCATAGACAATGGTTGAAGTCTTGTAAACCTCACCATCCACCATGTAGGTCAGTGTGTAGCTGTTGATGGAGAACGAGCCCATGACTACCACATCCCCTGCCGGCATAGTTTCAGGTATATAGCTCCAGCCCGAGAAAGTATAACCTTCGTTCGTTGGTGCTTCCAATGGCGTAATTTTAGTGCCATATTCAACTTCGCTCCTGCTATATTCCTCACCATCGACGAAGTAAACAAGGGCATAGCTATTGATAGTAAATGTTCCTGTTACGACAACATCATGGTCTGGCATTGTTTCAGGCAAATCAGTCCAACCTGAGAAAGTATAGCCTTCCTTCGTTGGCTCTGTTTCAGTAGTAATCTCCGAGCCATAAACAACGGTTGAGGTCTTGTATCTTTCACCATCAACCATGTAAGTTAAAGTATAGCTATTGATTTGCCATTGAGCGACACAAGTCATACCACCTGCGGGCATAGTCTCTGGAATTGAAGGTTCCCAGCCAATGAATGTATAACCTTCTTTTGTTGGGTTCTCTGGAGGAGTAATTGTACTACCAACATACTGAGTAATACTTTCTATCGGACTGCCGCCATCGGTTTCAAAAAAGATGGTGTATTGAACATCGTTGACGTACGAACCATCAATGAAGCGGATGGGAAGATGACTATTGTCAAGTACGGGGAAATCATCATCGCCCAACGTTTGATACCAATTGATTTCTGTCTGGTCACCATTCAGTGCATAGCATATTTCACCGCTGGCAAGTTGCTCTGCTGTTACCGCATGAGGAGTTTCGCAATTTAATGCGTTGTTGCCTATGCCGATAGTGGTAGTGGAACCATTTTGGAGACAATAATAGTTGTTATTTACGTTCGTTGTTGCAGAACCGTTCCAGTTTCCAATAATAGCTGCTGCGGTTGTACAACCGACATCTGCGACAATTTTACCAATAGAAAGACAGTTCTGTACACCTCTAAAGTTTATATTCTTGCAATATCCTAAAATACCGCTATAATAACTGTTCTCACCAATAATTGTTCCGCTAAAAATACAATTCTTGACACCACCACCGGAGGTATAACCCAAAATGCCTGCCTGACAGTCACCTTCGCCACTATGTGTTAGGGTCCCGCTATATTCGCAGCCTTCTACAAGAACAGTATGATTGATGCCATGGATAGGAGAACTACCGCCAACCACCCCACCTGTGTGAGCCATATAATTTGAAACGTTTATAGTAAGTGAACTATGAATGCCGCTGACAACAGATGCGCCATCAGCTCTTCCTACGACACCATTCCAGTCATTCTGTGATGTTAGTATGCCACTGATGCTGAAGTTTTTAACAGTCGCATTGTAGACGTAGCCAAACAGCCCATTGTAATCACCAATGGCTGTGAGTTCGAAACCTGTAATGGAGTGTCCTTGACCATCAAAGATTCCCATGTATGGAATATTTGCATTTCCAATCGGAATCCAGGAACTATTGATTTCAGAAAGGTCAATGTCTGTTTTAAGCACAGCACAGAGTGATGATTCGCCAGCATTGACACGAGTGGCAAAGTCTGCCAATTCTTTTGATGAAGCAATTTCAATCGTCTCAGGATTCACTTCGCTTCCAATAGCAATAACCGCACCAAAGCCACTCCAAGGCTCTGTTGTGCTGTATGCATCCAAAGAAAACGATGGCACATGAAGTGTTGCATAATTGATGGGCGAAGAACTAAACACTCCGCTGTCTGTTGCAGGGATATTTATTGCATTGCAATAGAAATCTTTCAGGCTTATGCATTCTTTGAATGCACACTCACCAATGTTCACTACGCTATTAGGTATGGTAATGGAAGTCAATGCTAGGCATTCCCTGAAAGCATGATACCCAATATCCGTTACTCCATTGGGGATGCTGATATTGGGCAAAGCTCGACAATCTTGGAATGCATATGGCTCTATAGATGTAATTGTCTGAGGAATATTTATGGAGGTCAAAAGATGCATACCTCGGAAGGCTTCCCTTCCGATGTAGGTTACACTACTTGGAATTGTAACTGAGGTAATATACTTCGCATCGCGGAATGCGCGTGCCTCAATCCTTGTTACACCTTCTGGAATAATCACTTCTGTAATTTCCGTATTTTCATCACTATAAAGATGATGAGCATAAAACAGAGGAATGTTAATATTTGAAAAAGCATTACCACCATCATATATAATACCACACCATGCTGCAATATCCTTCACAATGACCTTTGAAAGCGAAGTACAACCCTCGAACGCTCCCATCATTATCTTCTTCAAGGAGCTTGGAATTGTGATGGAGGTTAGCCCACTACAATTATAAAAGGCATAACTATCAATAGTAGTCACACTATAAGTTCTGCTTTTGTAAGTGACTGATTCTGGAATTACTACATCGCCAGAGTAGTCATAATCACCTGACGTTACAATTGCTTCGTTTTCTGAGAAGTTGTAGTAAATGCCATTACCAATATATGCATCATAGGCATATAGTGTTGTGTTTGTCAACATGGCAAGCAGCAGAATGAGTAAAGATTTTTGCTTCATAATGTATTATAGTTTGGTTAGTATGTAGTCTAATCATTTGCCTATAGCACACCAGATTTAGCGGTTAGTAATGATAAATGGAAAGACGTGGGTGCTCTACTTCGCTTATCCCACTGTCGGGCTCTCGCATTGCCTTGTCCAGGATAAGCAACTCGATAGCCCACGTCAAGATATATTGACACCATTCAAACAAAGAACAGGATACAATACACCCAACGCAGACGTTTCGGTTGCGTTTCTTCTGGACTAGAATTTGCGAGATTCGACAGTCGAAGATAACGTTCGTAAACGTCCTTTTTCCAATAAGATTTTGACTCGCCACCCTTTCGGGCCATTCGAGTCTGCTGCAAAAATACAATTAAATACAATACGTACAAAGAAATTGGCGGATTATTTCAGCCTCAGGCACAAAAAAGCCTTCCCAATGTGAGGGAAAGCCCTCTGAAATGCATATTGATTATAGGGATTGTGGGATTGCATATATATATGAAGTGCAATCCCACAATCCCTGAAATCCGCTTACAGACAACAAGTCCTAAATCCTCAAAATTATTATCATTATGGACACAGTATATCGTTATCAATTGGAGTCCCGCGGAAAGATTTTTGTCCGTTTGTCAGAACCACACATATATATAGTGGTTCTGACGGACGGACGAGAATCCGCCACAAGCGACCTTTCCCTTTGCTTGTAGCGTGCCGTCCTTCCTGCCAGAGCGATAGTATTCCTTGGCAGGAAGGAATACTAATCCTATGCAGGAAGGAATAGTAATCCTTCGAAGGGAGGGATAGTAATCCTCCAGCAGGAGGGATAGGACGCTAATTCATGGACACCGCTCCTCCATGTATTTTTTTGCGATTTTAATGTCACAATATCATACTTGTTGATTGACAGATGGTTGCGGTGTGACATTGTGACATTAAATTGCGAATTTGGCACTAAAAATGCATAAAAATACTATCCTTTTTCTCAAAATCGCCATTGAGAAGCAGATTTTACTGCTACGCACAGGAAATATTTTTCCTCCGAAGAGAAAAAATATTTCCTACGCACTGAAAAAAACGTAGGGACTTAATGGCATAAAAACGGCGCTTTGCTCGTTGCAAAGATAGTGTTTGCAGCGTGTAAACTCTATTCTTGCAGGCTGTAAAAGTCGTTTTTGCAATCTGAATTTAGGCTTTATCGGCGTCATGCGACGCAGAGGAGCAGGATGATGAGCTGGGCAGTGAGGATGCGGAGGAACATGCTCAGGGGATAGACAGTGGAGTAGCCGACGGCGGGGGCATCGCCATCGGAGGTCTGATTGGCAAAGGCGAGTGCGGGCGGGTCGGTGGTGGCTCCTGCTATGAGTCCCATCAAAGTGAAATAGTTTATCTTTGCCCACTTGCGTGCCACAATACCCATGATGAGGATGGGTAAAACGGTGATGACAAAGCCGCACCAGACGTAGGTCAGTCCCTCGCCATCCACGACGGTATCGACGAAGTTGGCTCCTGCCTTGATGCCGACACTGGCAAGGAAGAGGGCAAGCCCTATCTCGCGCAACATGAAGTTGGCACTGGTGGTGACGTAGGCATTGAGCTTGAACCGGTAACCGTATGCGCTGATGGCAATGGCCACGCAGAGGGGACCGCCTGCGAGTCCCAGCTTGACGGGTGTGGGTACGCCAGGCAGGGCGAAGGGTATGGAGCCGAAGATGATGCCGATGAGTATGCCAATGAAGATGGCTGAGAGGTTGGGATGGTCGAGCTTCTTCACGCTGTTGCCCATCTTTGCTGCCACGCGGTCCACAGCATCTTCGGGACCTACGACCACGAGACGGTCGCCTATCTGGAGGCGCAGGTTGCGCTCGCCAAAGAGGTTGAGGTCGCCACGACGCACTCGTGTGACATTGACGCCATAGACGCTGCTGAAATGTACCTCGCCCAAGGTCTTGCCCGCCATCTTGGGCTGGGTGACCAGCACGTGCTTGCTCACCATCGGTACGTCCTGCTCTTCCCATACGATGCTGTCGTCCTCGGGACCGATGAAGGCCTTGACGGCCTCGGTGTCTGCCTCGGCACAGGTGAGATAGAGGAGGTCGCCATCGCCAAGTACGGTGTCGCGGTTGGGGATGCGGACATGTCCGTTCTGGAGGATTCGGCTGCACACGAAGTCGTGCCCCAGGAACTCGCGAATCTGCATGATGGTCTTGCCCACGATATAGGGGTTCTTGCAGCTGATGGTCATACGATGGGGAGTGGCATGGGGATTGGCTGCCATTTCCTGTTCGAGGGCTTCCTGTTCTTTTTTAAGAGAGGTGCGCGTGAGGTAACGGACGGCGATGGTAGCCAGTATGATACCCACTACGCCAAGGGGATAGGCGCAAGCGTAGCCGTTGGCTATGGAGGGGGCGTCGGCCCCGAATATCTGGTTGCAGGCTTCTGTTGCCGCACCAAGTCCTGGGGTATTGGTGACGGCTCCGCACAGGACGCCCACCATCATGGCGAGACTGCGGCTGTTCTCGCCTGCCATGCTGCCGCCCTGGTAGAATATCAGGAAGAAGAGGCCGATGCAGCACGCTACGTTCAGCAGCACGATACCTATGGCGATAAGGTTCATCTTGAGTCCACCTGTCTTGAAGGACTCCAAGAAGCCGGGACCGACCTGCAAACCTATGCAATAGACAAAGAGGATGAGGCCGAAGTCCTGGATGAAGGTCAGCACGTTTTCGGGGGCGGCATAGCCCTCGGCCGACACGACTCCGGCACTGGTATAGAGATGTCCCATGAGGATACCTACGAAGAGGACAAACGTCACGCCCAGGGCTATACCGTTCTTCCTGCCGCCTATCTTAACGCGCCCCAAAGCGATGCCTGCTGCAATGACGAAGGCATAGAGCATCACGATATGGCCTACGGCAGATGTGTTTGTGAGAAGATTAAGAAACCAAGACACCTTATTGTAATTTACGATTTATCGATTTACGATTTACTATTTGTATTCGGGTGCAAAGGTACGATAAAAAATGAAAAAATGAAAGGATGAATGAATGAAAAATTCAAATTTATCGCGAATTCATAGTCCAAAGTTTAAAGGAAAAAAGCATAAAATAGCAGACAAACGAATAATTTTTCACTTTTCACTTTTCACTTTTCACTTTTATTTGTACCTTTGTGCGCTTTTAAGCATAAACCTAAAAACAACATATTTCTATTTTTAATTATGGCAGATAGTAAAGAAAAACTCTTTTCTGACTTTACCGCCCCGAGCCGCCAGGAATGGCGCGACAAGATTGAGGTGGACCTCAAGGGTGCGGATTATCAGAAGAAAATGGTGTGGAGAACCAACGAGGGTTTCAGCATGGAGCCTTTCTACCTGAAGGAGGATGTGGACAAGCTACCCCTCGTGAACGCCCTCCCAGGCGAGTTCCCCTATGTTCGCGGCAACAAGGCCGACAACAATGAATGGTATGTCCGTCAGGACATCAAGTGTGATTGCCCGAAGGAGGCTAATGCGAAGGTAATGGACATCCTGAACAAGGGTGTGACAAGCCTGGGCTTCTGCATCCCCAAGGAGAAAGTGAGTGCCGAGTACATCGACACCCTGCTGGAGGGCATCTATGTGGATTGTGTTGAGCTGAACTTCTGCACCTGCCAGTGCAAGGCAGTCGAGCTGGCTCAGATTCTCGTGGCTTACTTCCAGAAGAAGGGTGCTGACGCTCAGAAGATTGAGGGCAGCCTCAGCTTCGACCCATTGGAGAAGATGCTCATGAAGGGCAAGGACACGACCGACGTGCTGGCTAATGCCAAGACGCTGGTGGAGACGTTTGCCGCCTATCCCAAGTTCCGCCCCATCGCAGTGAATGCCTTCAAGCTCACGAATGCCGGTGCCTACAGCTATCAGGACCTTGGCTATGCCCTGGCTTGGGGCAATGAGTACCTGGCAGAACTGACTGAAGCTGGTGTGGCTCCTGAACTGGCTGCCCAGAGCATCAAGTTCAACCTGGGCATCAACGGCGTTTATTTCATGGAGATTGCGAAGGTACGTGCTGCCCGTATGCTGTGGGCTCAGATTGTAAGCCAATATACGGCTTGCAAGGAGAGCGCCAAGATGCACGTCTGCGCTTTCACCACGACCTACAACCAGACGCTCTTCGACAGCTACGTGAATATGCTTCGCTCTCAGACCGAGGCTATGTCGGCTGCCCTGGGAGGCGTGGACAGTATCGTGGTGACTCCCTTCGACGTGCCCTACGAGACTCCGACTGACTTTGCAGAGCGCATTGCCCGCAACCAGCAGTTGCTGCTGAAAGACGAGTGCCACTTCGACCGCATGGTGGATGTGGCAGGCGGTTCTTATTTCATCGAGGAACTGACCTCTGCTTTGGCAGGCCAGGCTTGGAAGCTCTTCCTCGCCGTAGAGGAAGAAGGCGGTTTCCTGGCTGCTGCTAAGGCTGGTTCTGTTCAGAAGACCATCAACGAGACTAATGCTGCCCGTCATGCCAATGCCGACAAGCGCAAGGAATTCCTGCTTGGCACCAACCAGTTCCCCAACTTCACGGAGAAGAGCGAAGGGAAAGAACCTGTTGAGTGCTGCTGTAAGAATAGCTGTGGCTGCGAGAGTGAGATTCCTGCCATCAAGACATCACGTCTTGCAAGTGACTTCGAGGCTCTGCGCCTCAAGACAGAGAAGGCTGCGAAGGTCCCCGTTGCATTCATGCTGACCATCGGCAACCTGGCTATGCGTCAGGCCCGTGCCCAGTTCAGCTGTAACTTCCTGGCTGCTGCAGGCTATCAGGTTATTGACAACCTGGGCTTCAAGACTGTTGAGGAAGGTGTTGACGCAGCCCTCGCCGCAGGTGCCGACATCGTTGTCATCTGCTCCAGCGACGACGAGTATGCTGAATATGCTATCCCTGCCTTCAAGTATCTGAACGGCCGTGCTCTCTACGTTGTAGCAGGTGCACCCGCCTGCACAGAGGACCTCAAGGCAGCAGGCATCGAGAACTTCATCCATGTAAGGTCTAACCAGCTTGAGACTCTTAAGGAGTACAATGCAAAACTCGGAATCTGATTATGGCACGCAAACAATTCAATAACATAGATATTTTTGCAGGCATTGAGGCTAAGAACGGCCAGGCCTGGCAAAAGGAGAATGGTATCACTGCCAACTGGAAGACAGCCGAGCAGATTGACATTCAACCCGTATATACTAAGGAAGACCTCGAAGGCATGGAGCACCTGAACTTCGCTGCTGGCATTCCTCCCTTCCTTCGTGGCCCGTACAGCATGATGTACCCCTTCCGCCCGTGGACTATCCGTCAGTATGCCGGCTTCTCTACGGCAGAAGAGTCCAACGCATTCTATCGCAGGAACCTGGCTTCCGGTCAGAAAGGTCTGTCCGTTGCCTTCGACCTTCCCACACACCGTGGCTATGACCCCGACAACCAGCGTGTTGTAGGCGACGTGGGTAAGGCTGGTGTGAGCATCTGCTCCTTGGAGAACATGAAGGTCTTGTTCGACGGCATCCCCTTGAACAAGATGTCCGTCTCCATGACGATGAACGGCGCCGTGCTGCCCGTCCTCGCCTTCTACATCAATGCAGGCTTGGAGCAAGGTGCTCAGTTGGAAGAGATGGCAGGTACCATCCAGAACGATATTCTGAAGGAGTTCATGGTGCGTAACACCTACATCTATCCGCCAGCATTCTCGATGAAGATTATTGCCGACATCTTCGAGTTCACCTCTCAGAAGATGCCGAAGTTCAACAGCATCTCCATCTCCGGCTACCACATGCAAGAGGCTGGTGCAACGGCTGACATCGAGCTGGCCTACACTCTGGCCGACGGTATGGACTACCTGCGTGCAGGTATCAATGCGGGAATCGAGGTGGATGCTTTCGCTCCACGTCTCAGCTTCTTCTGGGCCATCGGCGTGAACCACTTCATGGAAATTGCGAAGATGCGTGCAGGTCGCCTACTGTGGGCGAAGATTGTGAAGAGCTTCGGAGCCAAGAACCCGAAGTCAATGGCTCTGCGTACCCACTCTCAGACATCTGGTTGGTCTCTGACAGAGCAAGACCCCTTCAACAACGTGGGCCGTACCTGTATCGAGGCTATGGCTGCCGTGCTGGGTCATACCCAGTCTCTGCACACCAACGCCCTGGACGAGGCAATTGCCCTGCCTACTGACTTCAGTGCCCGTATTGCACGTAACACGCAGATTTACATCCAGAACGAGACACAGGTCTGCAAGCACATCGACCCATGGGCTGGTTCCTACTATGTGGAGAAGCTCACCTACGAGTTGTACCACAAGGCTTGGGAGCACATTCAGGAAATCGAGAAGCTTGGCGGTATGGCTAAGGCCATCGAGACCGGTCTGCCAAAGATGCGTATTGAAGAGGCTTCGGCACGTACTCAGGCTCGCATCGACAGCGGCGTACAGACCATCGTCGGTGTGAACAAGTACCGTCTCGACCACGAAGACCCTATCGACATTCTGGAGATTGACAACACCGCAGTTCGTCTGCAGCAGGAAGAGTCCTTGAAGCAACTCAGGGCAAAGCGCGACGAGGCTCAGGTCAAGAAAGACCTGGAGGCCATTACGGAGTGTGTCCGCGAGTTCAACGAAGGCAAGAAGAGCGAGCACAACTTGCTCGACCTGGCAGTCACGGCTGCAGGCCATCGTGCCACTTTGGGTGAAATCAGTGATGCCTGCGAAGCCATCGTGGGCCGTTACAAAGCAGTAATCAGAACAATTTCAGGCGTGTATAGAAGTGAAAGTAAGAACGACAAATTCTTCGACAAGGCTTGTGCCATGACCGATGAGTTTGCCAAGAAGGAAGGCCGTCGTCCTCGCATCATGGTTGCCAAGATGGGTCAGGACGGTCACGACCGTGGTGCTAAAGTTGTTGCCACGGGTTATGCCGACTGTGGCTTCGACGTGGATATGGGACCCTTGTTCCAGACACCAGCTGAAGCAGCTCGTCAGGCAGTAGAGAACGACGTGGATATCGTAGGAGCCAGCTCTCTGGCAGCAGGTCACAAGACCCTCATTCCTCAGCTCATCGAAGAGCTGAAGAAGCTGGGCCGTGAGGACATCATGGTTACCGCCGGCGGTGTCATCCCTGCACAGGACTACGACTTCCTCTACAATGCTGGTGTTGCCTGCATCTTCGGTCCCGGCACTCCTGTTCCATATTCAGCCTGTGAGATGATGAAGATTCTGCTTGGCGAAGAGTAAAAACTTTACCTAATAATGAAAAAAGCATATTCGACACCTATCGTAAACGTGGAAAGCGCCCTGCCAGCGAATCTCCTCTGTGAAAGTCTCAACAACAATGCTAACATAGAGGATGGCGGTGGCAGCGATGGCAGTGCCCGTGCGCCAGAAGCTGACTGGAATTTGTGGGGAGACGAATAGGATTCCCACAAAGACTCCACGAATGTGGAATCAAAAAGGAGGATGGCAGTGCCACCCTCCTTTTAATCTATAGCTCTATTCCTGAATGTCTAATACAATGAATTAAAGTCGGTTATTCTTTGGGAAGACAACCTTTGGCTTGAAAGAGCGTGCCTCCTCGAAGTCCATAAGGGCGTATGAGATGATAATGACGGTATCTCCAACTAGCACCTTGCGAGCCGCAGCGCCGTTGAGACAGATGCAGCCCGTACCACGTTCGCCACGAATAACATAAGTCTCGAAACGCTCTCCGTTGTTGTTGTTCACAACCTGGACTTTCTCTCCGGCTATGAGTCCTGCAGCATCCATCAGATCCTCGTCGATGGTAATGCTACCCATATAATTGAGATTAGCTTCAGTAACTGTTACCATGTGAAGCTTTGATTTCAATACTTCAATCATCATATCTATTTATATCTAATATGGTCTATGAGTCTTATTGGTTTTGTTCCACAGAAGACCGTGATACATCCCACAACGCTTGGTGCTTCGTCCCATGAGGTTACATCTGCCAAGCTATCCCCATCTACGATGCTGAAGTACTGCACCGTCAGACCAGGGATGCTGTTTATTTCCCCGACGACATAATCGTGGGTCTCCTGAACCGTCAAGCCAAGGGAACGGCTTTTGTCCAAAATGCGGTAGATATTGGCAGCAGTGACACGTTCCTCGTCAGAAAGGAGCGTATTGCGGCTGCTCAGTGCCAGTCCGTCGCTCTGCCGTACTACGGGACAAGGCACAATCTGCAACTTGAAACCGAGGTCGTCAACCATGCGGCGAATAACGGCAATCTGCTGATAGTCCTTTTCTCCGAAATAGGCTCGGTCTGGCTCAACGTACGACAAGAGTTTGCTCACTATTTGACAAACGCCGTTGAAATGTCCTGGACGCATAGCCCCTTCCATGACACTATCAGTGGGAGGATAACTGAACAGGCGGGTATCCGGTTCAGGGTAGATTTCCTTTACGCTCGGTGCGAAGGCAATGTCTGCACCGCATTCATCGAGCAAACGGCAATCAGCCTCAAGAGTACGCGGATAGCGTTCCAAATCTTTTGGGTCATTAAACTGAGTTGGATTCAGGAAAACACTTACTACGGTAACGTCATTTTCCTTCACGCTTCTTCTAACAAGTGAGGCATGTCCCTCGTGCAAAGCACCCATAGTGGGCACCAGACCGATACTTTTTCCCTCGTTACGGAGTTGCGACAAACGCTCACGAAGTTGGGAGATTTTGCTTATTACTTCCATGGTATATACAGAAAATCGTGCAAAGATACGAATAAATTAAGAATTAAGGGATAAGATTTTAGAATTATTTTGTATTTTTTATTCCAAAAAGCACGAAAAGCAGCACATTTTCATTGTAAATTGAAAAAAAAATTGTAATTTTGCACAGCTTTTATAGCATAAAAAAGATGACGAAAGCCAAGAAGATACTCTTTGTCACACAAGAGATGCTGCCTTTTGTGCCTGAAAGCGATATGGCAACAATGGGCAGATATCTGCCTCAGGCTGTTCAGGAAAAGAGCAGGGAGATACGCTCTTTTATGCCCAAATGGGGTATCATCAACGAGCGTCGCAACCAACTGCACGAAGTTATCAGGCTGAGTGGCATGAACATTGTCGTGGATGACACAGACCATCCTCTCGTCATCAAAGTGGCAAGCATTATGGCTGCCAAAATGCAGATTTACTTCATCGACAACGACGACTTCTTCACTGGGCGCAAAATGGCTTTTGACATTGAAGGTGAAGAGTATGAGGATAATGCCGAACGTGCCGCTTTCTTTGCCCGCGGTGTTCTGGAAACCATCAAGAAGCTGAAATGGGCCCCCGACATCATACATTGCCTGGGCTGGATGAGCAGTTTCCTTCCCCTTTATGCCAAGACCGCATACGCTGAGGAGCCTTCGTTCCGCGACTGCAAGGTCATCTTCACTCCTTCGACGCAGATGCTTGCTGCCCCAATCCCTGCAAACATTGAGGGTATCATATCTTACCGCAATGCCACAATCTCAGCCACAAGAGGCCTGGGCGAGAAAAAGCTCGTTCCCATGCTTAACAAGCTAGGCATCAAGTATGCAGATGGTATTGGTTTCCTTGCAGAGAACGAAGAGTTGACAAAATATGCAGAAGGGTTGGAAAAGCCTTGCATGCAACCTGTCAGCGTTGAGAACTATGGCATCAGCTACACTCCTTTCTACGATACCATCTGGAACATCGGAAGAGTGGAGGAGGAAGAGGAGTGAGTTTTTGGAGTTGAGAGTTGAAAGTTTAGAGTTTAGAGTTAAAGTAGTGTTAAGAAACGTGGAAAAATCTTTGCGGGTATGGCCTGCTACTATCTTGGTCATAGCCTTCCTACTGATAAGTTGCACCGAGGATACAGGTTCATTGGGAGTATTTCCCGTGCAGGATGCTGTCAGTACTTCGAACGAATCCTTTGGTGTCCTCTCGAACGACATGCTCAATGCAGTTGTGTCGGCCAGCAGTACAACCTGCTATTTAGGCAGAGTTATTGACCCGGAAACAGACGAAGCCATCACAGCCACTTTTGCCACTCAGTTCCATTCCTTTGAGAACTACTCATTTCCCGAGAGGGCAGACATCATTCCCGGTGAGGATGGGTATCTCTGTGATTCCATTGAGCTACATCTTTTCATCAAAGACACCTTTGGCGACAAGAACAACCCGATGAAGGTTGAAGTATGGCCCCTCAGCATGAACGAGAACAAGCTTCTCAAAGAGTCTGCAAAGCTTTACACCAACACAGACCTCTGGCAATTCACGGATACGGAACAGGGACCTATCACCACCAAAGTATTCACTGCCACCGACTATGCATTGAGCGAAGCTTATCGTAGCAAACAGGACTACTCAGACAATGTTCGCATTGTCTTGCCGAGAGAATTTGGAGAGAACATCATGGAAACGTACTACAGCAATCCTGGATTCTTCCGCGATTCCTACACCTTTATCCGCAACGTCTGTCCGGGCTTCCTGTTCCGCACAGTTGGAGGCACCGGTACCATGCTCAATCTGGAAGTATGCACCATGAACCTTAACTTCCGCTTCAAAAGCGAGGCATACCCTGATTCTATAATCGCAGGATATTGTCGCTTCTCAGCCACTCCGGAAGTGATTCAATGTACAGAGTTCGAGAGCTCCAATCTTGAAAAGCTTATAGGCAACGAAAACTACACATACCTCAAGACGCCAGCAGGCATATGCACCGAACTCATTCTTCCCGTAGATGAAATCTACAGGGGACACGAAAACGACAGCATCACCCGTGCCTCCCTTTCCCTCACCCGTGTCAACAATCAGGACGAAGATGCACAGGATGACGACTATGCTTTAGGCATTCCGCAGGAACTTTTGCTTGTGCGTAAACAGAACTTCACTCGATTCTTTGAGGAGCATCAGGTTAGCGACTCCCAGCAGTCTTTCACCACATCCTTCTTCCCGACCTACAACTCTTACAATTTCAGCAACATCAGTCGCCTCATTTCTTATTGCCATAATGAGAAGTTGGCAGGTATGAAGGCACAGAACATGACAGAAGAAGAATGGGAGGCTGCACATCCTGAGTGGAACCATGTAGTGTTAGTACCCGTCACAGCCGCCTCTACGACGGACAGCTACGGATATACCACACAAGTGTCTGTCAATCAAGACTTGAGTCTCTGCAGCACCAAGCTGGTACGTGGCACAGCAGCCAATCCCATCAAGATGCAGGTTATCTATAGCCGCTTCGCTGGAAAATAGAATCCCTTTAGCTTCCTCTTTAACTTCCTTTTAACTTATATATAAATATTATGATTATGAAACATTTCATGCTCATCGCGGCCATGCTCATCAGCTTGTCCGCTGCCATGCCCACCACTGCCCAAGCTGGCAAGAAACGGGATGCACGTATAGCCTACGTCCTGAAGAACCTCAGGCTTAAAAGTGATGTACAAGAAAAGTTCAGGCCTCTGCTCGATGCCTATCTTAAAGAACTTGGGGACCTGAAAGACTCCTACAAGAATCTCAAAGACGAGTTGCAGGATGCCATCGATGCAAACAAGCTCACTCCAGCTCAATGCGATCAGCTCTTCGAGGCCAAGCAGAAACAGGAGGAGAAGGAACCGGCAATACATCGCAAGCACTACGCAAAATTCAAGACGGTGCTCACTACGCAGCAAGCCTACAAGGCGATAAAGCTCAGCAACGACAAATTGGAATAAGCTATGGCAACGACAGATGACAAGAAGGTCATCTTCTCGATGGTCGGCGTGAGCAAGGTCATCCAGCAGAACCAGAAACAAATCCTCAAGAACATCTACCTCTCTTTCTTCTACGGCGCTAAGATTGGCATCGTAGGCATGAATGGTGCTGGTAAGTCAACCCTCATGAAGATTATTGCCGGCATTGAGCAGCAATATCAGGGGAATGTGGTATGGAGTCCAGGCTATAGTGTCGGCTATTTGGAGCAGGAACCCAAGCTTGACGATGACAAGACGGTCATAGAAGTGGTGAAGGAAGGTGTGCAGCACATCGTGGATGCCCTGAAAGAATATGAGGAGATAAATCAGAAGTTCGGCCTGCCTGAATACTATGAGGACGAGGACAAGATGAACCAGCTCTTTGCTCGTCAGGGTGAGCTACAGGACATCATCGACAGCACCGACGCATGGAACCTTGACAGCAAACTGGAACGTGCAATGGATGCGCTGCGTTGTCCTCCAGCCGACCAACCCGTCAGGAACCTCTCTGGTGGAGAACGCCGTCGTGTTGCACTTTGTCGCCTGCTCTTGCAGAAGCCCGATGTACTGTTGCTCGACGAGCCTACCAACCATCTTGATGCAGAGAGTATTGACTGGCTCGAACAGCACCTCACGCAATATGAGGGAACCGTCATCGCCGTCACTCATGACCGTTATTTCCTTGATGATGTAGCTGGTTGGATTCTGGAGCTCGACCGAGGCGAAGGCATACCCTGGCAGGGCAACTACTCCTCATGGCTTGAGCAAAAGACCAAGCGTATGGCTCAGGAAGAGAAGGTGGCCAGCAAGCGGCGCAAGGCTTTGGAGCGGGAGCTGGAATGGGTACGTATGGCTCCAAAAGCCCGTCAGGCAAAGGGTAAGGCCCGTCTGAACTCTTATGACAAGATGCTGAACGAGGAGCAGAAAGAGCGCGAGGAGAAGCTGGAAATCTTCATTCCTAACGGCCCTCGTCTGGGCAACAAGGTGATAGAGGCTCACGGACTGAACAAAGCATACGGCGACAAGGTGCTCATCAAGAATCTGGACTTCATGTTGCCCCCCAATGGAATCGTAGGTGTTATTGGCCCCAATGGAGCAGGCAAGACAACTCTGTTCCGCATGATTATGGGCTTGGAGCAACCCGACTCAGGAACCTTCGAGGTGGGAGAGACGGTCAAACTGGCATACGTAGACCAGAGCCACAAGGATATAAAGGCAGACGAAAGTGTGTTCCAGGTCATCTCGCAAGGCAACGAGCTGATAAGAATGGGCGGACGAGACATCAACGTTCGTGCCTATCTGAGCCGCTTCAACTTCAATGGAGCTGACCAGGAGAAGAAGTGTGGCGTGCTGTCTGGTGGTGAGCGTAACCGACTGCACCTCGCCATGGCACTCAAGCAGGAAGGCAACGTGCTGTTGCTCGACGAGCCGACCAACGATATCGACGTCAACACGCTGCGTGCTTTGGAAGAAGGTCTGGAGAACTTCGCAGGCTGTGCCGTTGTCATCAGTCACGACCGTTGGTTTCTGGACCGCATCTGCACGCATATCCTTGCATACGAAGGCGACGGCAATGTCTTCTACTTCGAAGGCAGCTACACTGAATACGAGGCAAACAAGCTCAAGCGCCTCGGTCTTGAAGAGCCAAAGAGGATAAGGTATAGGAAATTGATGGAAGACTAATTTCATTTACGATTTGACAATTTACTATTTACGTAAATAAATAGTACATCGTAAATCGTAAAATAGTAAATAAAATATAGATGGTTGTTATTCAGGATAAGGAATTTGGAGGTGAGCGGCCACTCTATAAGTTGCACGATGCCAGGCTGGAACGTGTGACCATCCACCTCGGTGAGTCAAGCATCAAGGAGAGTGGCAATATCGAAGCCTACGACTGCACTTTCGAGGGCAAGTATGTCTTCTGGGAATGCAAGAAGTTCTTAGCCAGCAAATGCCGTTTCGAGACCTCGGCACGCTCTTCGCTATGGTACAGCAAAGAGGGCAGGCTTGTAGATTGTCTGGTGGACGCGCCCAAGATGTTCCGCCGCATGCAGGGCATCGAAGTACAGAACTGCCATTTCACCAATGCATTAGAGACGCTTTGGGATTGCGACCATGTGGATATACGGAACAGCGAAATACTGAATGCTGATTATTTGGGGATGCGCACCGACAACATCTACATTGACCATCTGCATTTAGAGGGTAACTATGCCTTCCAGTACAGCAAGAACGTGGAGATAAAGAACTCCCTGCTCAACAGTAAGGATGCACTTTGGGACTGCGAGAACGTCACCATTACAGACTGCGAAATCAACGGTGAGTATCTGGCATGGTACAGCCGGGGCCTTACTCTCATCCGCTGTCATATCACAGGCGAACAGCCACTATGCTATTGCGAGAATCTGACCCTGGTGGACTGCACCTTTGGAGCCGATGCCAACCTTGCTCTTGAGTACAGTACGGTAAAAGCCACTATCAAAGGGGACATACACAGCATCAAGAATCCCACCAGCGGCAGCATAACAGTAGCCGGACATATCGGAGAACTCATCATCGACGGGAATCAGAAGGCTCCTGCAGACTGTATAATCAATGAAATACACGCAGAGTAAAGATAGGTTGCTCTCGCTTATACGAGAAGGCGGCAAGCTTGACACCCTGTCACAGGTCAAGCTTACCGCCTTGCTCAGTTTTCCCAGCATGATGGCACAGCTCGTGCACATCATGATGCAGTACATCGATGCCAGCATGGTAGGCAGTCTTGGAGCTCACGCCAGTGCCAGCATCGGTCTGGTCAGCACCACCATCTGGCTCTTCGGCAGTCTCTGTGCAGCTGTCAGCGTCGGCTTTTACGTTCAAGTGGCGCATAAGATTGGTGCCAGCGACTTTGTCGGTGCGCGTCAAGTACTCAGGCAAAGTTTTCTCTCTTGCATCCTTTTCGCTTTGATGCTCAGCGGCATCGGGGTCTGCATTAGCAGCTACCTGCCCCATTGGTTGGGAGGCGGCGCGGACATCTGTCACGATGCAAGCCTCTACTTCATGTTCTTCTCGCTCTGTCTGCCCTTCTCAATGCTCAACTCGCTCTGCGCCGGTATGCTCCGCTGCAGTGGCAACATGCACATTCCCAGCATCCTGAACATCGGGCTATGCCTGCTTGATGTCCTCTTCAACTGGCTACTCATCTTCCCTACCCGCACCTATCAATGGTCAATGGCCAACGGTCAATGGTCTATAACAATCCCAGGCGCAGACCTTGGAGTCGTAGGTGCCGTGCTGGGCACAGCCATCGCCTTCGGCATCTGCTCCATGTTGATGTGCTATTTCACCGTTGTGCGAAGCAAAGAACTCTCGCTCCGGCAGGATAGCGAGCCCCCGGGTTCCTTCCTTCCTCAGAAGAACACTTTGCGTGAGAGCTTCCGCATTGCTGCACCGATTGCAGTGGAACATGTCATCCTGTGCGGTGCCCAAATCATGAGCACGATTATTGTCGCACCATTAGGAACGGTTGCGATTGCTGCAAACAGCTTTGGCATCACTGTTGAGGCACTTTGCTACATGCCTGGCTATGGCATCTCCGATGCAGCCACGACACTTGTGGGACAAAGTCTTGGAGCAGGCCGACGCTTCTTGGCACGCAGTTTCGGACGCATCACCTTGGGCATGGGCATGACCTTCATGACCCTGATGGGAGTGGTGATGTACTGCTGCTCGCCTGCCCTTATGAGTGTCATGACACCCGATGTCGATGTGCAGAGGCTCACCGTACAGGTGCTTCGCATAGAAGCCTTTGCCGAGCCCATGTTTGCTGCCAGCATTGTCTGCTACGGCATATTTGTAGGAGCAAAAGACACCCTGATTCCCTGTACGATGAATCTGGCAAGCATTTGGTTTGTGCGTATATCCCTTGCCCTCCTGTTAGTCTCTGGTATGGGACTGCGCGGCGTATGGATTGCAATGGCAATAGAGCTCTGCTTCCGTGGGCTTATCTTCCTCCTTAGATTCCGCGGCGATAGCTGGCTGAAGAAAAGTCATTGATTCACCAGATATCTTCCGGCGTTTCGGGATTGTCATAAACCTCCTTGGGACACCATTCCAGCCCATCCATGTAGAATTCTGGCGTAATCTTGTCCAGAACACTCTTAAACCTTATATAATAGGTCTCATCGGGGTCCATAGTCTGTCGGATAAAGATGTGCCGGATGATGTGTCGCATAGTGGTGGACCTGGAGTTGGCAGAATAGTTCAGGCAGTCGATGGAACGCTCGCCTTTCATGTATCCCAAATTGCGCATGCGCTTGTCAACCTCAGCATTATAATCCTGGTCGTCCGTATCAGCTGCCCATCCCGTGCGTGGGTTATCTCCTCCCATCGTCAAATCCACTGGGATGCCAGCAGCATACATCTTGTTCGGGTCTTTCCCGAAATAAATCTGAGCTACTCCACGGTTGTCATTAGCAATCACACGGTAGCGGATTTCATACGTGTTGCGTTTGGGAACGGGAGGCAATTTGAACGTCAGGTCCCATCGTCCCACGCACTTTATCTCATCGCAGCAGTAGTTGCTCCAGTTCTTCCCGTATCCGTTGCAATAGACGAAGGATGAGCCCTCGTTGATGTTGAGGTTCTTGAAGAAGTGGTATTCGGCATCGTAGGGTATATGCACCCAGCCGTGTTCATTGTCATCTATCAGCTGACAGCGTATGTCGCTGTTCTCAGCCTCTTGGAACCAGCTCATGGCATCCATGCGTATTCGTTGCTTACCCAACTTGTCCCTCACATCCTGGGAGAAGGCCAGTGGCTTGTCTATGGCATACATGTATCCGTTTGTAGCGCTGTGGAGTTCCAGGTCGGGGTCTTCCCTGTCAACTCGGTTTCCCGTGTTTTCTGGGTCACAGCCTATTTCGTGCCCAGAGCCTGTCCTACCACTGTCAATGATGGGGAAGCGGTTCAGGTAGATGCCGTCTGACTCAGGACTCTCGTAAATCTTCAGGAGGCGTCGCTTGCCCATTGTCGTGTAGTATTCCATCACAGGAATGGTGTACTTGGTGCTGGAGGAATACCTGTAGCCGTATTCGCAGAAATGGAACACGAGGCGGTTGGGAGCCAGCTTGTAGTCTATGACATGATAGGTGGTCCACTGGTAGAGCAGGTTGTTCTCGGCCTTATAATCCTCTGTGGCTTGATACTCCGGATAGAAGCCCTGAGCCTCAACCCAGTTCTGAACCTCTGCCAGCGATATTTCCGAGGCTGCCTTCCCCAACTCCATTTCCCAGAAGGAATCGGGTTCTGCAAAAATGGTGAAGCCGTACTTCCTGTGCTTGGGTGAGAAGGAATAGCCAGGGGTGACAGAGGCCATGCCATTAGCTGGAACCTTGGAGGCGATGAGTCCTGTCTGGTAGAGCCGTTCATACGTTTCGTCCCTCACCTTTGAAAGCGTGTCCATCAGTCCGCAAGCCAGACACAGGCGGGCCATGATGGAGAAGCCCACCTTCTTACCCGAAATGTATTCACTCAGCATGGTAGCCATCGTATTGTTTTCCGGTGCAATTACCTTCTCCATTTGGTGAATGATGCCGTTTATGGCAGGGATATCACGGTTTTTGATGTTGATGGGGCAGTCGTTGATGAGAATCTCATCGGGTTGCTTCGTATAGTTCACCATCAGTTTCCGGTCCATCATATTGCTCCTGACAAACTCGCTGTTGTTCTGGGTTGGGAAATCGTAAGTATGGTAAACATCCACATCCCCTCCGTCGATGATGCTGTTCATAACAATGACTTTGCGTATGGAGTCCCGTTTCACCTCCGAGTAGAAGGCATCCCACGTGGGAGCACTCATCAGTTCGGGTTCCTTTCGGCACAGTTCAACCAGGAAACTGTCGATAGCTGCGTTGGTTGGGGCGAAGACTGTATAGTGACCTCTGGCTGAGAGAAGCTGTCCCAGGGTAGTCTCACTGACCACGCCGACAGGTACCTTGTAGAGCAGGTCACAATAAGTGCTGTAATCATCGGGATGGTTCTTCAGGTAGTCAGTTATCGTATATTCCTTGAAAACATAGCGCGCCGACATATCCACATCCTCCTGACAAGCAGTCAGCAGAAGAATAGCAACCAGGACAACAAACAGCGGACGACAGACATAGTCCATAGTTATGAGTCCATAGTCCATAGTCAATCTATCATTTATAATTTTTATTTAGGCCGCAGGCCGTGTGCAAAGGTACGAATAAGCGAGCACAATACAAAAGAAAACCAAAGTTTTTCTTTTTATTGTCGAGCGGAAGTACTTTCGACGTAGTCAAATTTACAACAATTAATTCAAAATTTCAAGACTTCAAGCCCCCAACCGTCCATAATTGATACATTTTTCACTTTTACACATTCAAACCTTTTTAATTTTTTACCTTTTCTTCCGCGACTACGTCCGCATCTAACATTGCGCCTTTCCGCTAAAGCGTGTAAGAATCACGCTGCAAAGGTACGACATTTTTGATGGTTTGTAGATGGATTTCGCAAAAACCTCATGTTAAAATTTGTAAACAAAAGCAGGAGTAACACATCTTCATGGGGACGTCTCAAACGCCTCAAACGTCTTACGTGTTTTTTTTGAGACGCACATTATGGACACACTCCAAACTGACGTACATTATTATTAATTATTATATATAATGTATATTCTGTTCGTCCCCCACCAACCGTATGCTGTGTTTTTGCTAAAAGACGCAAAGACGTTTGAGGCGTTTGAGGTGCTTTCGACAAAAGCCTTTGATATTTTGCGCAAAGGCCTTTCCACAATTGCAGAGCTACCTTTCCGCAAAAATGACGCGACTGGTTGTTTGTTCGTTAGCGTCCTATCCCTATCGTCGAAGGATTACTATCCCTATCTTCATAGGATTACTAATCCTTCCTGCCAAGGAATACTATCGCTCCGACAGGAAGGACGGCACGCTACGTGCAAAGGGAAAGGTCGCTTGTGGCGGATTCGCGGGACTCCAATTGATAACGATAATCTGCCAACCCTCCCCGCCACGACATCAGAATTGGGTACTGAATACACATAATAATCCATAAAATAAATTTAGGGATGCACTTTTTGGCGCATCCCTAATTATATTTGTTTTGTGTGTGGCTGTCTTACCAGATGTCTTCCGGATGTTCGGGGTTGTCATAGACTTCCTTGGCGCAATACTCCATGTAGTCCATGTAGAAGAAGAGCAGCTTGCTGTCCATCACAGTCTTGAACCTGATGTAGTAGGTTACATCGGGATCCATCGTCTCACGTATGATGATACGACGTATGCAGATGTTGGAGCCTCGCATCATTGTAGAAGTACCAGGTCCGCCTGCGCAGTACTGGTTACAGCCCTTCATGAAGCCGAAGTTACGCATACGCTTGTCAACCTCTGCGTTGTAGTCGTCATCGTCAGTGTCTTGTGCGTAACCGATGTCACTTGGTACATTACCTCCCAGAGTATGAAGTGTATTGTCTGCTGCCTGGCGGAGGTCCATAGGAATACCCATAGCAGCAAGCTTGTCCTTATTGCTGCCCCAGTAGAACTGTACCATGCCGCGCTTGTTACCACCAGACTGGATGGCAAATCTCAACTCGTAGGTGCCACGCATGGGAACTGGCGGGAGTCGCATGATGCAGTCTGTGAGTCCACGGATGGTCATCTCATCGCCCTGCATGTTCTGCCAGCCATTGCCACGACCTGTCCAATAGTAGAACTCAGTGTCCTTGGAGATGTCCACATCCTCGAGATACTTGTATTGCTCGTCTGTGGGAATATAGACGTTCTTGTGCTTCTCGTCTGTAATCTCGGAGCAACGGATGTCGTTGTTCATGAACTCTGGCCACATGCTTGGCACAGCCCAACGGATACGATACTTCTGCAGGTTGGCACGTGTCTCGTAGCTATAGTACAACAGCTTGTCGATGGGATAGATGATACCATTGCGGATGTTGTTCTCACCAACAAGATTTGGTTCACCCACTTTAATACCAACCTTGTCGGCATCACAGGAAATCTCATGATATGAGCCCCTGCGTTCATTGTCAAGATTCGGGAAACGGTTGATATAGACACCATTGCTCTCGCGGCTCTCAAAGAGCTTCAGCAGACGGCGCTTACCCATAGTGGTGTAATACTCCATCACGGGCACAGTCGGAGTCTTGTTGTTCAGGTTGTAACCCTTCTCGTTGTAGTGATAGACAAGCTTGTCTGCACTCAGACGCTCTGGGAGGAAATGATAGGTGATGAACTGATATAGTAGGTTGTCTTCGGACTTGTAGTTGTTGTCGCGTTTTGCCTCGGGATAAACACCTTCTGCGTCAAGGTATTCCATGACGTCCTCTAATGTGATTTCCGTAACATCCTTCCCAATGGCATTAGCCCAGAATTTATCGGTCTCAGCAAAGAAGGTGAAGCCGATGTAGCGATGCTCTGGCGTATGGAAAGTCTGCTTGGTATTGTCCTCATAGCTATCCATGCTGGTCGGTATCCTTGCGCCTGCCTCGAAGATTTCCTCATATTTGTCATCACGCCAAACGGAGAGCTGGTCAAACAGTCCACATGCCTGGACTATCTTTGCAGAAACGACATAGTTGCTCTTCTCGTTCTCAATGTACTTCCTCAGCAGGTAGTCCATTGTGTTGTTGCTGGGCGAAATGACATTGTGCATGGCATGGATGACACCATTGATGCAGAGGATGTCGCGGTTCTTGATGTCTATGAAGCAGTCGTTGATGTACAGGCTGTCTGCCACATCGGTGTATTGCACTACAAGTTTGCGGTCGTTCATGTTGGGCAGAGGAATCTCCACACTGGAGGATGTGGATGTCTGTGGCGGGAATCCGTTTATCTCATAGTAGCTATAGTCATCGCCACTGTCGATGATACTGTTGAAGACTATGACCTGACGGATGGAGTCAAGTTTCCGCTGACTGGGGAAGGATTCCCAGTTTGCCTCTGTGAGGAGTCCCTGAGAAACAAGGGAGTCGAGATACTCCTGAATGGCATCGTTGGTTGGTGCAAAGACTGTGTAGTGTCCGCGTGCTGAGAGCAGCTGACGTACGTTGGTCTCACTGATGTTACTAACCATGACCTCACCAAGCAGACGGTAGTATTCGCTGTACTGCTCGTGTTTGCTCAGGTAGCTTGTGATGGTTTCTTCCTTGAATACATAGCGTGCCGAGGTGTCAATGTCTTCGGTACATCCTGCCATCACCAGGGTGATAATTGCGAGTGCATTTAATAGGCTCTTTTTCATATTAGAAATTAAGGCAATTAATTCAATCGGTTTTTAAAAGATGTTAGTTATTTCGTGCAAATTTATAAAAATTTTAAGAATTAGAAAGCGAGAATTAAGATTTTTTTTCATTAAATGTCAAATTACTGTTTTGAATTGTGAACTCTAAGGCGTCCGGCGTCTATTCTGAGGAAGATAAACAGCAGAATTGTGAATCCCCAGAGCGATGAGCCACCATAGCTGAAGAATGGCAGTGGAATGCCTATGACTGGAGTCAATCCGAGCACCATGCCGACGTTAATAAAGACATGGAAAAGGAAGATGCTCAGCACACTGTATCCATATACCCTGCCGAACGTGTAGGGCTGTCTCTCTGACAAATACAAGAGCCTCAGTATGAGCGACAAGAAAAGCAGCAGTACGATGGCACAGCCTATGAAGCCTTCTTCCTCGCCAACAGTACAGAAGATGAAGTCGGTGTCCTGCTCCGGCACGTATTTCAGCTTGGTCTGTGTGCCGTTGAGGAAACCCTTGCCTTCCAACCCGCCCGAACCGATGGCTATCTTGGCCTGTATGACATTATATCCTGCACCTCTGGGGTCGTCCTCCAGACCAAGCAGCACTCGGATACGTGTCTGCTGATGGGGCTCCATGATTCTGTTCATCACGAAGTCTGCGGAATAGAAGAATCCCATGCTCCCCAACGTGAAAAGGGCAATGAGGCAGTATTGGAGGAATCGGTCACGCAGGGCAAGGTAGAGCAGATAGAGACCTGATGCTCCACAGGCAAAGACCATTGCCCATACGGAATTGCAGGGATAGATATAACGGGCTACGAAAATGGCAGCACAGTCGATGAGCAACATGTAGAGGAACATCCTGATGAAGGTGCTCTTGTTCTTCGTCCCTTGCTCCTTGTTCCCATAGACCAGGAGTAGTCCTGTCGTGAAAATTTGTATGAGAAACATGACAAGTCCGTGTCCGAGACTCATCTCCTCGACTCCCAAGAGCGGATCTTCTGCAAAGCGAACTCCTACCACAAAATATACTACTGCCGATAGAGCGGTGAAGAGCAGGCAACCAGGCATCCCCTCGCGATAGAGCATAAGGAAGAATGCACTATAGACCAAGGCTGTACCTGTCTCTTTCTGCATTATAATCAGTCCCATCGGGACAACAATTATTGCGATGCATATTATGAAGTCGCGCCACTTCCTGACATCGAAGTTGTAAGTGCTTATGACTTTTGCTAGACAGAGTGCTACACCGAACTTGGCAAATTCTGCTGGCTGAATGCTGGAGTTTCCTATCTTTATCCACGACATGGAACCCTTGATGTCATGTGCCAGGAAGGGTGTGGCAAACAGCAGCCCGATGAAACATATATATATAATGTAGGAGAGTGTCTCAAAGAGTCGGTCGTCTGTCATGAGGATGAGGGAGGCAAGGAGCAACGAACTGCCTATCCAGACTATTTGCATGCCGCTGCGGGTAGAGAAGTCAATGATGCTGCCAGCCTGGTCGTAGTCATAGCTGGCACCGCACACACTCATCCAACCCAATGCCAGCAGTACCACGTATATGAAGATGGTAAGCCAGTCGAGCGACTTAAATAGCGATGGTGCCTTCTTTTCTTGTTTAGAGTTTTTCATTCTGACTGTTGACTATTGTCTGTGGTCCATTGTCCACACGATAAAGATGCTTGTTCTCAAACTCTGTGGCACGGGTTTGACTTGCCTCGGAGAGCTTGCCGTTGATGTACTGCTCCATCATGAGTGCTCCGATGGGGACACCGTATGTTGCTCCCCAGCTTCCGTTCTCCACATAGACACAGATAGCAATCTTTGGGTCTTCTCGAGGAGCAAATCCCATGAAGACACTATGGTCCTGTCCGTGAGGGTTCTGAGCAGTACCTGTCTTGCCGCAGACTTCATAGAAGGAGGTGTTGGCAACGCGGCAAGTTCCTCCCAGTACAGCCTGACGCATGCCTGCCACAACAGTCTCATAGTGATGCCGGTCAACCTTCGTGTAGTGCTTCTTTGTGTAGAGCGTGTCGAGGGGCATGCCCTGTACCTCCTTGATGACGTGTGGAACGATGTAATAGCCTCGGTTTGCGATAGTTGCACCAAGGTTTGCAATCTGCAAAGGTGTGAGGTTGACCTCTCCCTGTCCGATACTGATGCTGATGACAGTTAGGCCGCTCCAGCTCTTCTTATATGCTTTGTCATAGTACTTTGCATTAGGAATCATGCCGCGCTTCTCGCCTGGCAGGTCGATGCCAAGCTTGTAGCCGAATCCCATGCTGACCATGTAGTCCTTCCATGTCGTCATGGCATCTTGTACTGTCTTGTACTTGCTTCTGTTGCCGAACATGTAGTAGAGTCCCCAGCAGAAGTAACCGTTGCATGAGGTGGCAATGGCAGGAACAAGGGGCAGAGGGGAGCCATGTCCGTGACAGCCTACCGTAAGTCCCCTGAAATGGAATCCTCGGCTGCAAGGGAAGGCTGTAGCTGGAGTGATGATGCCCTCCTGCAGGTATGTAAGCGCCTGACTCGTCTTGAAGGTAGAGCCTGGTGGGTATTGTCCCATGATGGCACGATTGAGAAGCGGCTTGTGTGGGTCTTTGGCAAGTTGTTTCTGACTTTTTCCTCGCTGTCTGCCAATCATGATGCGTGGGTCGTATGTAGGACTTGACACCATACACAGCACTTCGCCTGTGCTTGGCTCTATGGCAACAATGCTGCCCAGTTTGCCTTTCATCAAGCGCTCACCAAGGGCTTGCAACTCAATGTCTATGCTCATCGTCAGGTTGCGTCCAGGGATAGGAGCACGGTCGAATTTGCCGTTCTGATAGCGCCCTTTGATGCGTCCCTTGGCATCTCTCAAGAGAATCTCCATGCCTTTCTCCCCACGTAGCACAGTCTCGTATGAGCGTTCTACCCCAAGTTTGCCAATGTAGTCTCCACTACGGTAGTATTTATCAGCTTCTATGTCTTCGGGCCCAACCTCTCCTACATCACCAAGTAGATGAGCAGCATTGGGATAGTTGTATTGACGGATACTACGCTTACGAATGTAGAAGCCAGGGAAGCGGAAGAGTTTCTCCTGGAACCGGCTGAACTCTTCTGTGGAGAGCTGGCTCATGAAGAGCTGCTGTGTGTAGGAACTGTAACCTGGGTTGCGCTTTCTGTCTTTTATCTCTTCCATTCTGTGCTCGTACCATTCTCGAGTGATGTCGAGACTCTCACAAAGGTCCAGGGTATCAACACCCACTTGTTCTATCATGGTGACCATCACGTCGTAAGCCGGTTGGTTGTAAACGAGCAGTTTGCCATTGCGGTCTGATATGGCACCTCGGGCAGGATACTGTATGCGCTTCAGGAAAGCATTGGAGTCTGCACTCACCTTGAAGTCTTCGCTGAGCAGTTGCAACGTGAAGAGACGAAGCAGATAGACAATGATGATGACCACTGCTGCACCGCCAATCACGTATTTACGCTTCTCAAGTTCGTAGTTGTTCTCAGCTTTCATTGAACATTAACCATTTACGGCTGTGGCAAATCCTTCACTCTTCACTTTTCTTTCCCACGGACGTGTTCTACCAGTATAATCAGTATCAGGGATGCGGCATAGCTCACTCCCATGCTGATGGCAATATCCTCGAGGAAGAAATAGGAGAATCCCTCGAGGGCAAAGTACACTACATGATGGAGCAGCAGCAGCAGGGCAATGAACTGGAAGTGATTCCAACGTCCCATCTCAGAGAAGGATGGATGCAGTTGTTCTTCGGAGTCGCGGGGAGCCATGAGCTCTAACAAAGGCGGCTGTATGAATGCTATGAGGGTCAGGGCTGCGGAACTGATGCCAGGGGTGCCAGCAAAGATGTCTGCAACGAGTCCTACGCAAAATCCCCATAGCAAGGCTTCTGTGCGAGATGTCCCAAGGGGCAGGGTGATAACAATAAGCGGACACAGCAAGGGCGCTCCATACCCCCAGGGATGAACCTTGTCGAGAATGAGCACCTGTACCAGAAGCAGCAACAATGCCCATGCTAAGCGTTTTAGAAATGTAACTATCATTTTGACAGAAGGGAGTCGAGTTCTTCTTTGCTGTGATTCTTGATAACGTTGACGTGCCTGATGTTGGCCAGGTCTGTGCTCAGGAGGATTTCAAGCTCGTAGGCCAGACCGTCACTGCTGTTCTTGATTTCCGCCACTTTCCCAAGGAAGATGCCTGCAGGGAAGACATTGCTGAAGCCGCTTGTCTCTACGACATCGCCTTTCTGGATGTGTGCATGGCGGGGTACATCATCCATGCAGGCTCTTAATGGCCTGCCGCCTTTCCACTTGAGGTAGCCGAAGTATTCTGTTCCTCGCAACCGACAACTGATACTGCTGTGGCTGTTGAGAATGGACATAACGAGGGCATGATGTGCAGTGACTTCGCTGATGATGCCGACTACACCTGTCCCGCTTACAACACCCATCTCAGGAGCAACACCATCGTTACTACCGACGTCAATGACCAGCATGTTGTCCCTCCTTCTGACGCTGTTGTCGATGATTTTTGCCGGAATCATGGAAGAGCTGTCGAGAGAAGAGCGAAGAGAATCAGAGTAACTTTTCTTCTTCACTCTTGATCCTTCATTCTTAACTTCAATTAAAGCAAGTTCATGTCTCAGCAAGTCGTTCTGTTGTTGCAGGATGACGTTCCTGCGAGTGAGGGCGGCATTCTCAGCAGGCATTCTCAGGTATGAGAGTGCTTCCTCTTCCCATTCATGCACCATAGCACTGGCGATGTTGGCCTGAGTGAACCAGACACTGCCTTGGTAATGGTTATATTGGAAAAGCAGGAATCCACTGAGCACTTCCAGGATGAGGAAGATGGCCCAGTGGACATAGGCTTTTATGCGCTCGATAAAATCGTGCACGATTACATCAGGAAGGCGAAGTTGTTGATATTTTTCAGGGCAACTCCGGTACCTTTTGCAACACTGTGCAACGGGTCTTCGGCCACATGGAACTCAATGTTGATTTTCTCCGTCAGACGCCTTGCAAGACCTCTGAGCAGGGCACCTCCGCCTGTCAGCCATATACCATTCTTCACGATATCGGCATAGAGTTCTGGCGGAGTCTCTTCAAGTGCACTGAGAACAGCAGTCTCAATTTTTGCGATAGTCTTCTCCAGGCAGTGGGCAATCTCCTGATAGCACACAGGAACCTCCATCGGGAGTGCTGTGATGCGGTTAGGACCATGAACCACATAGTCCTCTGGAGCATCTTCACCCAAGTCTGCCATAGCAGCACCGACGTGAATCTTGATGCGTTCTGCCATGCGTTCGCTGACCTTGACGTTGTGCTGGCGGCTCATGTACTCCTGGATGTCTGAGGTCAATTCATCACCAGCAATGCGGAGACTCTTGTCTGCTACTATACCACCCAGTGAGATGACGGCAATCTCGGTGCTACCACCACCAATATCAACAATCATGTTGCCTTCAGGTGCAAGGACATCGAGACCAATGCCGATGGCTGCTGCCATAGGTTCGAAGATGAGATAGACCTCACGGCCTCCTGCATGCTCAGCACTGTCACGGACAGCACGAAGCTCCACCTCAGTACTTCCACTGGGAACACCAATGACCATCTTCAGCGAGGGAGAGAAGAGGCGATTTCCTGAATGCACCATCTTGATGAGACCGCGCATCATCTGCTCGCAAGCATTGAAGTCTGCAATGACACCATCACGAAGGGGACGGATGGTGCGGATGTCCGGATTGGTCTTTTCGTACATCATCTTGGCTTTGTCACCAACGGCAATCATGCGCTCTGTGCGGCGGTCAAGCGCTACTACACTGGGCTCGTCAACGACTATCTTACCATCGCAGATGATGATGGTGTTGGCCGTTCCCAGGTCCATCGCTATTTCTTTGTTAAGGGAAAACCAGTTCATATATAATTTGACAATTTTACGATTTTACAATTTAAATTCCTTTTTGACGATATTTCGAAATTTCGTTATTTCGAGATTTCGAATAAATCTTTTACCTTTTCACCTTTTCACCTTTCCACCTTTTCAATTTTTTGAAAACCATGCATGTATTGCTGTGTCATAGTGGCTGCTAACACCGAAGGCTTTTGTGGCGAACCACTTGCGGTCTTCAATCTCGCTTTGAGCACCTTGCTTTTTCAAAAGGTCGAGTAGGGGAGCATATTCGGCCTTGGAGGGTACGATGATGACATCGCGGAAGTTCTTCGCGGCAGCTCGGATGAGGCTGATGCCGCCAATGTCTATCTTTTCGATGATATCAGCCTGGCTTGCACCTGCTGCCACTGTGTCCTCGAAGGGGTAAAGGTCCACTATGACGAGGTCGATAGCTGGTATGTCGTACTGCTGCATCTGTTGTTGGTCGCCTTCGTTCTCACGCCGTCCCAGAATGCCACCAAACACTTTCGGGTGCAAGGTCTTGACGCGACCGCCCAGGATGCTGGGGTAGGTGGTGACGTCCTCCACCTTCCTGCAGGGGATGCCGAGACTCTCGATGAAGGCCTGAGTGCCGCCGGTAGAGAGCAGTTCAACACCCTGAGCATGCAGAGTGCGAAGGATTTCCTCCAGACCGTCCTTATGAAAGACGGACACCAACGCACGCTTTATTTTCCTTGTTTCCATATTATTTAGTTCTTATTTTATTCATAGATATTTTCCCCTCTCCTTGGGTGAATTTAGGGGGAGGGGATGATTTGTGCGTGCAAAGATACAAATAAGCGAGCTAAATACAAAAGGAAAACAAAAGTTTTTCTTTTTATTTCTGAATTCGAAGTCCATTTACGTTCAAAATAATATAAATTTGAATTTCTTAATTTTGAATTTTGAATTATATGTCGTAAATTTGCACCCGCGAATTTGAATGTTGGAATATAATTCCGGAATTCATAACATAATAAATTGTCAACAGTAAATCGTAAATTGATTCGATGAACATACTTGAACTGAGCGAACAGGAGATTATCCGTCGCAACAACTTGCAGCAACTGCGTGACTTGGGGATTGACCCATACCCTGCTGCTGAGTATCCAACCAATGCCTTTAGTACAGAAATCAAAGAGAACTTCGTTGACCTGCCCATCATAGGCAAGGACGAGGAGGGTAAAGACATACGTGAAACGGCAACACCCGAAAACAGCCAGAATGTCTGCATCGCAGGCCGCATCATGTCGAAGCGTATCATGGGCAAAGCTGCCTTTGCAGAGTTGCAGGACAGTAAGGGAAGAATACAGGTGTATGTAACGAGGGACGCTTTGGCAAACGGTGAGGACACGACCCTCTACAATACCGTCTTCAAGAAGTTGCTCGACCTGGGCGACTTCATCGGCATTAAGGGCTATGTGTTCCGTACCCAGACAGGCGAGATAAGCGTTCATGCCCAAGAGCTGACCGTGCTCTCCAAGAGTCTGAGACCTCTGCCTATCGTTAAGACTGATGCAGAGGGGAATGTCTATGATTCCTTCGACGACCCTGAGCTTCGCTATCGTCAACGCTATGTTGACCTTGTCGTAAACGAGGGTGTTAAGGATACTTTCCTGAAGCGTAGCATTATTCTGCGAACCATGCGTGCTTTCTTCGACCGTCATGGCTACACGGAGGTTGAGACTCCTACCTTGCAAGCCATCGCAGGTGGTGCAACGGCTCGTCCTTTCATCACGCACTTCAACGCTCTGAACATCCCAATGTACATGCGTATTGCCACCGAGCTTTACCTCAAGAGGCTCATCGTTGGCGGCTTCGAGGGCGTCTATGAGATTGGCAAGAACTTCCGCAACGAGGGCATGGACAAGAACCACAATCCCGAGTTCACATGCATGGAGCTTTACGTCAGCTACAAGGACTACAACTGGATGATGTCCTTCACAGAGCAGCTTCTCGAGGAGATTTGCGTGGCTGTCAACGGCAAGCCCGAGACGGAGATTGACGGCAAGGTCATCAGCTTCAAGGCTCCCTTCCGTCGTCTGCCCATCCTCGATGCCATCAAGGAGAAGACGGGCTATGATCTCGACGGCATGAGTGAGGAAGAGATACGCGAAGTTGCCAAGAAACTCGGCATAGAGGTGGATGAAACGATGGGCAAAGGCAAGCTCATCGACGAGATATTCGGTGAGACTTGCGAGGGCACCTTCATCCAGCCCACCTTCATCACGGACTATCCTGTCGAGATGTCTCCCCTCACCAAGATGCATCGCTCAAAGCCTGGCTTGACCGAGCGCTTCGAGCTGATGGTGAACGGCAAGGAGCTCGCCAATGCCTACTCCGAGCTGAACGACCCCATCGACCAGGAAGAGCGATTCATCGAGCAGATGAAGCTTGCCGACAAGGGTGACGATGAGGCAATGGTGATCGACCACGACTTCCTGCGTGCCCTGCAATACGGCATGCCTCCCACCAGCGGCATCGGCATTGGCATAGACCGACTGGCCATGCTCATGACCGGCAAGCCCTTCATACAGGAAGTCCTCTTCTTCCCGCAGATGAAGCCCGAAGTGAAGGCTCCTCGCGACAAGGACGAACTCTTCCTTGAGAAAGGCGTTCCTGCCGACATCATCCCCATCCTGCGTAAGGCTGGCTACAACTTGGTGAGCACGCTGCAAGGCGTCGCTCCTGCCAAGATTCAGCAACAGATTATTGAAATCATCAAGAAGTATAAACTCGAGGTCGAAAAGCCCTCACAAGAGGCAATAGCAAGCTGGACAGCTTGATAAATTCAAATTTTATAAATTCAAAATTCAAATTGAGCGAATTAGGAAACATAGCAGTTCTGGGTGGTGGCAGCTGGGCAACGGCGATTGCCAAGATGCTTCTCGAGAAGAATGACCACATCTGGTGGTATCTCCGCAGGGACGACCGCATCGAGGACTTCAAGCGACTCGGTCACAATCCCGCCTATCTCACCAGCGTACATTTCGACGTGAACCGCATCACGTTCGACAGCGACATCAACCATGTGGTGGAAGCCTGTCAGACGCTCATCTTCGTCACGCCGTCCCCCTATCTGAAGGGACACCTCAAGCGGCTTCATGTCCGTCTGCGCGACAAGTTCATCGTGACAGCCATCAAGGGAATCGTGCCCGACGAGAACCTCATCTGTTCCGACTACTTCAACCAAATATATAATGTACCTGAGGAGAACCTCGCGGTGCTCGGAGGACCGAGCCATGCCGAGGAGGTAGCCCTCAATCGTCTCACATATCTCACCATAGGCTGTGCCGACCAGGAGAAGGCTAAGGCTTTCGTCAAGATGATATCGAGCGATTACGTGAAGGCCAAGACGAGTAGCGACGTCATAGGCATCGAGTATGCCAGTGTCCTGAAGAACGTCTATGCCATCGCGGCAGGCATCTGTCACGGTCTGAAGTACGGCGACAACTTCCAGGCCGTCCTCATGAGCAATGCAGCTCAGGAGATGGAGCGCTTCCTCAACACCGTGCATCCCATCGAGCGCAACATCATCGACAGCGTCTATATGGGTGACCTGCTCGTGACCGGTTATTCCAACTTCAGCCGCAACCGTGTCTTCGGAACGATGATAGGGCAGGGCTACAATGTCAAGACAGCCCAGATAGAGATGGAGATGATTGCCGAGGGATACTTTGCCACGAAGTGTATGATGAACATCAACAAGCACCTGCATGTCAACATGCCCATCCTCGATACCGTCTATCATATTCTCTATAAGAACATCAATCCCACCATCGAGGTGAAACTCCTGAGCGACGCCTTCAGATAAAGGAACATTCCACACCTGGCTTTCTATATTCAAAACAAATAAAGACAATATATATATTATGGCAACTTATGCAATCACATTGAATGAGCGCACTGCCAGCGGCAAGGCTCTGAAGGCGTACCTACAGGCATTGGGAGTGTTCGTTTCAAAAGTCACACCAAAGGCAACACCCGAGACACGTATCTATGATCCGGAGACAGGCTGTTATTTGAAGGATAGTGTGGTGAAATCCATCGAGCAAGCCCATGAGGACATGAAGCACGGCAGATTGAAAGCATACAATTCTGTCGAGGATATGTTTAAGGATTTAGGCATCAACGTATGAAGTACACAGTCGTACCCTCAAAGCGCTTCCAGAAAGATCTTAAGCGTTGTGAGAAGCGCGGCTACGATATGCAGCTCCTCAAGGATGCAATTGCGCTACTTGCCGAGAATGGTTCGTTGCCTGCTACATACCGTCCTCACAAACTGTCTGGACAATATGTCGGCACATGGGAGTGTCACCTGAAAGCCGACTGGCTCCTGATTTGGGAGCAGAACGATACGGAACTGATACTTCTGTTCACAGGCACCGGCACACATTCCGACCTATTCTAAATCAATCACCACCCAAACGACATTAACGGATAGGATGATGATGGAGCATCAGGGACATATATTATATATATTAAATAATGTTAAGGGCGATGAAAAAGTGGCCCGGATGTTTGGTGATGTCGAAAATTTGATTACTCACTCACTCACTCACTCACTCACTCACTCACTCACTCACTCACTCACTCACTCACTCACTCACACTTCCCCCTTACTGACTAAAAAGACATTGAGCGACGACACTTGTGTCGGCGCGCGATGGAGAGATATACGGCTTGTCCTGCACGATTGCAGAACAAGCCGCTGTGTTTTTTATGCCCAACGGGACAAATAAAGTTAAACCATAAAACATAAACAATTAAAAAGAAAATGCAAACGACAAGACAGAAATACAATCTCATCCTCATCCTCGCCGCAGTGCTCACGATGGCGCAGACAGCGTGGGCTGCAACAGTGAAGGAAACAAGAACCGCGACGTGGCAGATGGACGGCGGCGCATCGGGTTCGACAACGTTGGAAAACAGTCTTACACTGCTCAACGCTGAAGGAAAAAGGCTTTATTACTATAATACAATTCAAGACGGTGACAACTGTTTCTCTCTGTCAACGACATTCGGTGCAAATACTACCAAACTTAGAGGAAACATTCTTGATAATCACGGCGAATTGCGATTCACCAACCTTGAAGGAACTGTTACCAAAGTGGAATTGAATAATTTCTCATTAGTGACTAGCGGCATTCAAATGTACGTCGGTCGAGATAAGACCAACACCTCGACGCTCTTACATCTGCAGGGAAACAATAGCGACTATGATGTCCCGTCAAGCGATAATCAGGCTTACAACAGGTCGGCCACTTTTGAAGGCAGCATCGAGGTGTCACAAAGCAATCCTCTGAAAATAATGTTTAAGGATGATGGCCACAATGCGTCTCTACAGTCGGAATTCGGATTCGGGAAAGGCTACATCACCGTCACCTATGAAGTTGAGGTGGAAGTACCAGACCCCGAAGACCCCGGTCACACGTTCTCGTTCAATGCCAGCGGCAACACGCTGACCGCCACCTGTACCGAGACCGCCTCTTATCATCATTGCAGCCTTGGCAACAGCCGCACATCCACGCTGACTCTCACTGCCGATGATGTTCCCTATACCGAACAATTCTATGTGGCTTCACTCAATCTGGGCGACTTCATAGATGAGACGGGACTCGCTGTCACCAACGGCGGCATCGTCTATAGAAACAAGAGCACTGGCGTAGAGCGTACC
>JAILRU010000037.1 GCA_024697945.1 Bacteroidaceae bacterium | reverse complement strand
GAGGGTTCCGTCCCGTCAGCTTGCGGGACTCAAGTTGATAACGATAATCGGTCATATTAATTAAAAAGTAAAAATTAAAAGTTAAAAATGATTTGTCTGTAAGCGGATTTCAGGGATTGCGGGATTGCACTTTATATATATGTGCAATCCCTCAATCCCTATAATCAGTACGCATTTCAGAGGGCCAACGTCTGTTCTGGTGAGGACATGATGTTGTTGCCTCCTTCATAGAGAGTCTTTTCTGTAATTTGAGCGGTAATAAACCTGGATACTGTATCACGTTTCAAGTCAAACTTGTTGATCAGTATCTCCGTGAGCTGTTTGCGGCTGATGCTGCCTCCATTGTCGCGGATGGCCTTGAGGGCATAGTCCAGGCGTTCCTTCTGCTTCTCGTTGGCGGCTTCCTGACGCTTCTGCTGCAGCTCGGCACGGCGCTGCTCGATGGCCTGGCGGCGGCGCTCGTCGGCATCCAGGATGTGTCCGCCGTCGTCGAACATGATGCTCCAGTCAGGCATCTCCTGATGGCGGGCGTCGGAGCACGAGACGGTGATGATGCCGCTCTGCTTGCTGCACTCCAGCACCGTGCCTGCCTTCTGAGCCAGCATCGTCCCCAGGTGGCCGCGCATGTTGTGGTCCTCGTCCGCCTTGTTCGTGTGGAGCACGCAGACCATCGCCAGGCGGCTCTCCTCGCTGATGCACAGCAGCTCGTGGATGAGCTGCTTCGCCATCGACTCGTCGTTGAAAGAGGCCACGAACTCCACTATGCCGTCCACGATGACCACATGGGGCCGGAAGTCGCAGATGAGCAGGCGCATGTCGTCCAGCAGCAGGTTGAAGTCGCGGCGGCGCAGGGCATAGACCTGCAGGTGCGCATCGACATACGCGGCATCGAGGCCAGCACGCAGCGGCGTTCACTGCGTCCCTGTTCGTCGGCTGTAGGTTGGTTTACAGCCTTGCCCACGATGTCGGCCACCGTCCGGGCTTGGCTGTTTACTTGTCCAGTCAGGTTCTCAGCCTGCTGAACGTTTACATTCTCTGAATAACTTGCATTCATATTCAGTTTTATTTTGCAAGTTATAGCCCATACGCATGCCAGTCTGTTAGCGGGCATTTACCACGACTGGCGGGGAGGCTGCGTTACACCTTTGTCTCCTTCATTTCATGAAACGCATGGAATCAGCGCGTGGGTTTACTTGTCGTCATAAAACCGAAAGCACCCAGGAACGCGCTGTTCCTGGGTGCAAATTTAGGGTGTTTCCCTTACACCAACAAACAAAAACAGATAATACTAACTTCGGCTCCGGTTAGTATTTTTCCGTACTAGGGTTTGTACTAACCTTATAGGCGTATTTTCATGCCAATGGCCTGTAATAATGAGGTGACATCAGAATCGGGTACTACAGGTGAAAAAGTGAAAAGTGAAAAGTGAAAAATAATAATGAAAAGTGAAAAATGGAAGATGAAAGGATTTTGTGCCTGAGGATGAAATAATCCGCAAATTTCTTTGTGCGAAAGGGAGAAAATCGTATCTTTGCAAAAAAAATAGTACTATTATGACTTTAAAATTAAGAATTTCCCTTCTCCTTTTCATCTTTTCACTTTTTTACCCTTTCAACTTTTCGCCTTTGCTTGCGCAACTGCCTTATCAGAATCCGAAGCTCAGTCCTAAGGAACGTGCCCTGGACCTCTGTCAGCGGCTGACATTGGACGAGAAGATTGGACTTATGATGCACCACTCGAAGGCGGTGGAACGCCTCGAAGTGCCCGTATTCCAATGGTGGAGCGAGGCTCTGCACGGCGTGGGGCGTAACGGTCACGCTACGGTTTTCCCCATCACGATGGGTATGGCGGCAACGTTCGACACGCTGCTCGTGGAACGCGTCTTCACGGCTGTCAGCGACGAAGCCCGTGTCAAGCACAACCTGGCGCATCGTCTTGGCACGCAGGGACAGATGTACCACGGACTCTCCTTCTGGACTCCCAACATCAACATCTTCCGTGACCCCCGCTGGGGACGCGGACAGGAAACCTACGGCGAAGACCCATACCTGACGGCTGTGATGGGTAAGAGCGTGGTGCGAGGCCTGCAAGGTCCTGCGGATGCGCCCTACCAGAAGCTGCTGGCCTGTGCCAAGCACTTTGCCGTTCACAGCGGACCGGAATGGAGCCGCCACCGCTACAATGCCGAGAACATCAAGCTTCGCGACCTCTACGAGACTTATCTTTATGCCTTCCGTGCCCTGGTCAAGGAGACGAAGGTGGCTGAGGTGATGTGTGCCTACAACCGCTTCGAAGGCAAGCCCTGCTGCGGCAGTGACCGCCTGCTCCAACAGATTCTGCGCGAGGAATGGGGCTTCGACGGACTGGTGACGAGCGACTGCTGGGCGGTCGATGACTTCTGGAAGGACTATGGCCACCATTACAGTGAAAGCAAGACTGCGGCAACGAGTGCGGCGGTGATTGCAGGCACGGACGTGGAGTGCGGTGAGAGTTTCGGCAGCCTGCGCGACGGCGTTAAGGAAGGACGCATCAAGGAAGAAACCATCGACCGGAGCCTGGTCCGTCTGCTCGAGGCGCGTTTCCGTCTGGGCGACCTGGACGACCCGCACCTGAATCCCTGGAACAGGATTCCAGCCGACCGCCTTTGCTGCAAAGAGCATAACGACCTGGCTCTCGAAGCCGCACGCAAGAGCATCGTACTGCTACGTAACAATGGCGTACTGCCATTGGAAGTGAAAAGTGAAAAGTTAAAAGTGAAAAATGAAAATAACCACTCTTCACTGTTTATCATGGGTCCCAATGCTGTGGACAGCACCATGATGTGGGGCAACTACAACGGCTTCCCTCTCCACACCATCACGTTGGCGGAAGGCATCCGAAACATCTGTCCGAGCGCTACGCTCATCCCCTGGAAAAGGGACGTGGAGCAGCAGGTACAGGCCGCAGCCGATGCTGAAACGGTCATCTTCTGCGGAGGCATCTCGCCAAACCTCGAGGGCGAGGAGATGGAGGTGAAGGAAGAGGGCTTCAAGGGCGGCGACCGCACCATGATAGAACTGCCGCAGACGCAGAGGGACATCCTTGCCGCCCTGCACAAGGCAGGCAAGCGCGTCATCCTGGCCAACTGCTCGGGCAGCGCTATCGGACTCGTTCCAGAACAGCAAACCACCGATGCCATCGTACAGGCTTGGTACGGCGGTCAGGCTGGCGGTCAGGCTCTGGCAGAGGTTATCTTCGGTCGCATCAATCCCAGCGGCCGTCTGCCAGTTACCTTCTACCGCAACGTGGAGCAGTTGCCCGACTTCGAGGACTACAACATGGAAGGACATACCTACCGCTACTTCCGTGGCGAACCTCTCTATCCCTTCGGCTACGGACTCAGCTACAGCAAGTTCACTTACAGCAAACCACGTTTCGAGAACGGCCAGCTGTCGCTCACCGTCACCAACAAGAGCAAGTGGGACGGCACGGAAACGGTGCTGGTATATATAAGTAAGGAAGGCGACACCGACGGTCCCATCCGCACCCTGCGAGCTTTCCAAAGGGTCGATGTGCCGGCAGGAGGCAGTACCGCAGTCAGCATTCCCCTGCCCGACAATGCTTTCGAGTGGTGGGACGTGAAATCCAACGCTATGCGTATTCTCCCCGGCCAGTACATCCTCCACGTCGGTAACCAGAAACTCCGCATCACAAGATAAAGACTACCTACCCCCTATGAGGGGAAAGATAACTATGGACTATGAACTTATCCTTGCAGCCTTCACAGCTGCTACCATAGCACTGCCTGCTCACTCGCAGTGCATACCCCGTGACGAGAAAGTAGAGGCACAGGTCGAGACCCTGCTTGCCAAGATGACCCTCCGCGACAAGGTGGGACAGATGTGCGAACTGGCTATCGACAAAGTGGTTAAGAATCCCAATGACAACGCTTCGCCATCGCTGGCTGACGGTATGCTTTCAGCCCAAGCTGTGGATGAAGTCTTCGGAAAATATCGCGTCGGCTCCATCCTGAACGTCCCCTTTGGTGTGGCACAGACACCCGAGAAGTGGGCAGAGATTATCCGTACCCTCAACGAGGCCTCTATGGCACAATGTGGGATACCACAAATCTACGGCGTTGACCAGATACATGGCGCCAGCTATACTTGGGGTGCCACACTCTTCCCGCAGGAGGTGGGACAGGGAGCCAGCTTCAATCCCGCTATTTCTCGCCGCATTGGTGAAATCACAGCCTACGAGAGTCGTGCTTGCCTCATTCCCTGGGTCTATTCGCCCGTTATGGATGTGGCGCGCTCTCCGCTCTGGCCTCGTATGTGGGAGAGTTTCGGCGAGGACGTGCTGCTGAACGGTGTGATGGCTTCCGAAATGACGCGAGGTTTGCAGGGTGAAGACCCCAACCATGTAGGTATGCAGAATGTGGCGGTTTGCCTGAAGCACTATATGGCATACGGTGCAGCCGTCAGCGGAAAGGACCGCACGCCGTCGAGCGTTACCTATCGCGACATGATGGAGAAGTACTTCCAACCGTTCCGCATGTGCTGCGAGGCTGGTGCGCTGAGCCTGATGGTCAACTCCGCTAACAACAACGGTGTGCCCTTCCATGCTAACCGCCGCCTCCTGACCGAGTGGCTCAAGGAAGGACTCAACTGGGACGGTATGATTGTCACCGACTGGGCAGATATCGACAATATATGGAAGCGCGACCATGTGGCAGCCAACAAGAAGGATGCCATCGCCCTTGCCATCAATGCCGGTATCGATATGACGATGGACCCCTATTCTACGGACTTCTGCGACCTGCTTACAGAGCTGGTGAACGAAGGACGTGTGCCTATGTCCCGCATCGACGATGCCGTTCGTCGCATCCTGCGACTAAAAATCCGCGTCGGCTTAATGGACAAGACGACTTGGGAGGTTCCTTCTAAAGGGAAGAAAAAGAAAACGGTCAATAGTCAATGGTCAATCAATGAGTCTTATCCCGACTTCGGAGGCGAAGGCTTTACTCGCGAGGCTGTCAGCATGGCGGAGGAATGTATGGTACTGCTGAAGAACGAACAGTCGTTATTGCCCCTAAAACAGGGTACTAAGCTTTTCGTCTGCGGTCCCAATGCCAATAGTTTCCGCACGATGAACGGAGGCTGGACTTATACTTGGCAAGGTGACAAGACCAACGAGATAGCTGCCACGATTGGCAAGTACCACACCTTCCTTGATGCCCTCGTACAGAAATTCGGTCGGGAGAATGTCACATACAGCGAGATGGTTCGCTATGACGACAAGGATTTCCGCCTCGACAAAAAGATAAGTGATGCCGGCAGCGCAGCAGTAAAGATTGTTGCAGCAGATGTTATTGTGGCATTTGTCGGTGAGAACTCCTACACCGAAACACCCGGCAACATCGACGACCTCAATCTCTCCGCCAATCAGTTGGAGATGGTGAAGTCGCTTGCCAGTTACGGCAAACCCATTGTCCTTGTTCTCAACGAGGGCCGCCCCCGCATCGTAAATGAGATAGAACCGTTGGCAAAGGCGGTAGTGCATACCTTCCTGCCTGGCAACTACGGCGGCGATGCCCTTGCCAACCTCCTTTCGGGCGAAGCCAACTTCTCAGGCCGTATGCCCTATACTTATCCAAAGTATCACGGCTCGTTCATCACCTACGACTGCAAGCCCTGCGAATATGTAGAAACGATGTCGGGAGCCTACAACTACGATGCAAACACCACCGTGCAGTGGACGTTTGGTTCAGGAATCTCTTACTCTGAGGTCAAATACACTAACCTGCGAGTGGAGACCCCCTCTGGCTCCTCTCTTAAGGGGAGAAAAGAATTCAAAAAACTCCCCAAAGAAGGAGAAGATTTGGGAGGGTCTCTCCGTTTCACTGTGGAGGTGACCAACCAGTCGGACCGTAGTGTCAAGGAACCTGTACTGCTTTTCGTATCCGACCTCGTGGCATCGCTCACACCTGATGTCAAGCGTCTGCGTGCTTTTACCAAAGTAGAACTTGCCGCCCATGAGACCAAGACCGTGACGCTTAGCATCCATCCCTCCGACCTCGCTTTCGTGAACGAGGACTTGCTATGGGTTCTCGAACCAGGTCAGTTCCGCGCAACAATAGGAAATCAGCGTACTGAGTTCACAATTGAATAACTCAAGGTACGCTGATCTCTCCTGGCTGTCAAATTAAATTAGCAGGGCCTTTTCTTGGGCAAATTAAAGACCTCCTGTATCTCGTGCATCGCTTCGGCAGTCATACCCTCGGGTTCACTGCCTAAGCTACGAGCGGAGAGATAGATCTGGGCCGCCTTGCACAGCACATCGGTCTGGTCAAAGGCATCCATGATGTCAGTTCCGACAGCTACCGTGCCGTGCTTCTCCCATAACACCACATCGTGGGTCTTGATTTGCTCTAATGTGGCATCCGCCAACTCTATGGAGCCAGGTATCTTATAAGGTACAATACCTATGCCCAACGGGGCGAAGGCGAGCGTCTCGGGTATCATGGACCAAAGGACCTGTGTCAGCTCATCGCCCTTGAGGAAACGCCTGTTGTGCGACATAGCCACCAGCTCTATTGGATGGGTATGAAGCGTGGCCTTGTAGGTGCTGCCTGTCTCCAAGAGGTAGTTCTGAAGAGAGAGGTGACTGGGCAACTCGCTGGTGGGCATCACGGGTTCATCGGCAATGATTTCGTAGCTGGCCAGGTCGGGACAGATACGGATGATGGAGCCGTTTTGCATGGGATAGCGAGCCAAGTCGCGCATTCGCTTTCCTGTTCCCTTGACGTAGAAATATGTGCCCTTCAGGTATGGGAGCACCTTGCCTATCTGCTGAACAGGGGCAATGGCAGGAAGGGCTGCCATCTCTGCATCGGCAAACTCTGTGATATTAACGGTGATATTCCCACCGTTACGTTCCGCCCAGCCTTTCTGCCATAGGTAGCCTGTGACTTCGGCTACCTGGTCGATGACTGTCTTTAAGGCGGGGCGGGAGATTAAAAGACTATTCATTTTTATATTAATTGTGGCACAAACGTGCTGACGATTAGGATGATGATGCCAAGGATGAGCACGGCAATGGTCTTGCGGCTGCAGCCCTTCCACTCCTTCAGGATAATGCCCCATACATTGGAGAACGTCACGTTGAGGGCCATCAGGATGCAGAACGAGAGGGTGTCCATGGCTCCGCCTGCCTCGAAGAACGAGCGGCCCAGCGAGAGTCCGAAGAACTGACTGTACCACAAGGCTCCGGCCAGTGCGCAATAGAGGATGTTGTTGGCCCAGACCGAGGATTTGGCATAGTCGCCCCATGTCTTGTTCTTCTGGTTCTGATAGAAGCAGTAGATAGCGTTGGTGACGAAACCGCCCAGGGTAACGAGCAGAGTGGCGGGCAGTGTGCGGAACATGGGGTCGGTCAGCTCGCTAAAGTTGATATCCTTGCCAAACGTCAGACCCACGTTGAAGCATCCGCTCATGAAACCGGCCAGCAATGCAATGGCCAGCCCCTTCGGGAAATTGAAGTCCTTCACGGCCTCCCGCTTTTCCTCCTCACTGAGTGATGCCGCCTTCATGCTTCCGGCTACACCAATGACTGCAATGCCGACGAGGGTCACCACAACACCCATTATGACAGCGAAGGTAAGCGACTCCAACGCGTTCATCTCGGGGAAGAAAATGTCCAGCAGCACGGGTCCCATGATGGTACCCAGAGCTGCGCATGTTCCTAAGGCGATTGACTGACCAAGCGCCACACCAAGATAGCGCATAGAAAGGCCGAAGGTCAGTCCGCCCACGCCCCACAGCACACCGAAGAATACCGTCATCCACAGGTTGAACGACGGGGCATCGGCAAAGAGCCGGAACAGGCTTTCGCCTTCGGGCACTGCAAGCAATGCTCCCAAAAGGGGGAATATGACCCAGGCAAACACGCCCTGCTGAATCCAATAACTCTCCCAGCTCCAAGACTTAATCTTGTTGATGGGCACATAGCTGCTCGACTGGCAGAAAGCGCCAATGGCAATGATGAGAAGACCAATGATAATCATTTTAACGTTTACTTGTTACTTCTGTTTCGTATTTCTCTATCTCTGGGATGAAGTCCTGACCCACGGGAACGTCATTACGAACGCAGAATTCGTCATAGACTGCCTGCCAGGGCATAGCCTTTGCTTCCTCCAAGAGGGCGAGAACCTTGTAGCCTTCGCCTGCCAACTCGTACTGGCTGATGGTCTTGGTGGGCTCCAGCAAGGCACGAAGCATACACTTCTGGGCACTACGGGAACCGATGACATAGGCACCAATACGGTTGATGCTGCCATCAAAGAAGTCCAGACCATAGTGTACACGATTGAGGGCTCCGGCACGGACAATCTCGGAGAAGAGCTCCTGAGTTGGGTCGTCCATGATAGTCACGTGGTCAGAATCCCAACGAACAGGACGGCTGACGTGCAGCATGAGTTCTGGAACGAAGTCGAGAAGGGCACTCACCTTGTCAGCAGGACTTTCTGTGGGATGATAGTGACCCGTATCTATGGTCTGAATGATATTGTTCTTTGAGCAATAGGCCGTATAGAAATCATGCGAGCCAACAGTGAAACTCTCCAATCCGATACCAAAGACCTTACCCTCGAGACAATCCTTCATCATAGGCTGACGTTTCTGGAAAATCTCGTCGAGGGACTCCTTCAAGAAATGGCGATACATCATGTGGTTCACGCTTTGGTCCTTGCAGCCATCATGTACCCAGAGGTTCATGATACAAGGGTCGTTCTGTGCCTCACCGATAGCATTGGAGATGTCGCGGCAACGTTTGGTGTGCTCAATCCAGAAATCGCGAATACTCTTGTCGGGATTGGAGAGAGAAAGGTTTCCGCTCTTGGGGTGCGAGAAGCTGGTACTATTGAAATCCAGCTTGGTATTGTGAGCCTTGGCCCAGTCAATCCAACTCTGAAAGTATTCTACGGTCACTTCATCGCGGTCCACCACTTTACCTTTGAAATCTCCATAGATTTCGTGCAGATTCAGACGGTGGTTGCCAGGAATGAGGCTCATCGCTTTAAGGATGTCACTTTGCAGTTCATCGATGTTACGGGCAGCACCTGGGAAATCGCCTGTACTCTGGATGCCACCGCTAAGGGCACCGGCTTGTACCTCGAAGCCCTTTACGTCGTCGGCCTGCCAACAATGCAACGAGAGGTGGAAATCCTGCATTTGCTGCAACACTTTTTCTGTATCGATCCCGATTTCTGCATAGCGCTGCTTGGCTACCTCATAAGCTTGGTTAAGAAGATTTGTTTTCATATTTTTTTAAAAGAATTAATGGGTTTTCTGAATTTCAATATATCTCTGGTATGCTTTGTCCCATTGGGTGGTATCGGTGGGAAGGTAGGTATCCTGTTCTATGCTGTCGGCAATCAGCTGGCGCATCTGAAACATATCGCCTACGATACCAGCAGCCTTGGCTTGCAACATAATGTTACCTATGGCTGTCCCCTCTACCGGACCTGTGACAACAGGAATACCGATGCTGTCTGCCGTCATCTGCATCAGGTAGCGATTGTAAACGCCGCCGCCTATAACATGCAGTTTCTCTATGGGGAAAGGAGCCTGCTCGCGCAGGTAGCCCAGCACCTCACGATAACGGAGGGCAAGACTCTCGAAGATGCAACGGGCTATCTGCCTGTAGGTCTCAGGTACGGGCTGACGCGTCTCACGACAATAGTCCTGAATCGCCTCCACCATGCTGGAAGGATTGGCAAAGCGGGAATCATCTGGGTTGATGAAACTGCGGAAAGGCTCAGCTGTCATAGCATCGGCATTAACCTGATTTACATCTGCCGGCGCATCTTTCCATTCCTTTCGGCAACGCTCCAAAAGCCACATGCCACAGATATTCTTGAGGAAACGTGTAGTACCCTCTATGCCGCCTTCATTTGTAAAATTATACTGGTAGCTTTTCTCGTTGATGATGGCTGCCTTGGTCTCTATTCCCAAGAGGCTCCACGTGCCGCAACTCAGATAGGCAAAGTTGGGATTCTGGGCAGGAACGGCAGCCACGGCAGAAGCGGTATCATGTCCGGCCACAGCCACTACGGAAACAGCGCCAAGACCGGTCAGCCGTTGCACCTCTGGGGTGAGGGTCCCTACCCTCTCACAAGGATTCACATAACGGCCAAACATACTTTCCTTCAATCCGATAGCCCCAATCAGTTCAGTATCTATCTTCTTGGTGCGGGGGTCCAACATCTGACTGGTGGAAAGAATGGTGTATTCGCAGACAGCCTCGCCCGTTAGCAAATACGTCAGGGCATCCGGCATGAACAATATCTTGTTGGCAGCATTCAGGGCTGAATCGTTATTCCTCCGCAACGTGGACAACTGGAACAGAGAATTGAAATTCATAAACTGAATGCCTGTCTTCTCATAGACTTTCTCCTTGGGAATCATACGGAAGTATTCCTCCATCGCCCCCTCGGTATGGGAATCACGGTAGCAATAGGGATTGCGCAACAAGGCACCATCCTCTCCCACACAGACGAAATCCACGCCCCATGTGTCAATGCCGATACTGGTCAGTTCTATTCCCTCGTCGTTGGCACGCTTCAGGCCAAGGATAATCTCGTTATACAAGGCATAGATATCCCAATAGAGATGCCCGCCCATTTGAATCATTTTGTTGGGGAATCGCGTCAACTCACGCTGTTTCAGTTTCCCGTCTTCGATAGAACCCAGGATTGTTCTGCCACTCGTAGCACCCAAGTCAACAGCAAAGAAGTTGTGTTTTGGTTGATTTACCTGATTTTGATTCATATATATTGTTCAATAAATGTTACTTGTCAATACTATTCGGTGGTGAACCAGTCGAAATCGGCATAACCGCCTTTTTGCTTGGTGGCATAGCAGAAGATACCGAAACGAGAGCCGACGAAAACGGTGAGGTTGAACGTCTGAGGAGTCTCGCCACCAAAGGGTTCCCACTTCTTGTTGTCGAGCGAATAGAAGAACCGAGCTTTGTTCTCGCCATACTTGATAGCTGCACGGAGATAGATGATGCCCTTCTTAGGCTTGATTGTTTGTGCCTTCTCTGCAGGGGTGAAGTTCCTGCCGGCATTACGAACCTTTTCCTGCTGCCACAAGAGTTGGTAGCCCTTCTTGGAGGTTCGCTCCACGCAAATCATTGCGTATGGGTCTTGGAAGATGCAGATGCCGGCACGGTCTCCCTCCTTGAGACTGCTGACATCAAGGCGGATGGTACCTGTGCTGGCCTTATCCGGGTCGGCAAAGATACGCTGGGTAAGCATACCTTGAGCCTGATGGAGCTGGGTTGTAACGGAAGCCGTTTTTAGGCGCAGCCAATCGGGACGCTCTGTGAGGCTCCAAGCTGATGGAACGGGATTGTGGTTCCACTGCCATTGCATTCCCAGAGTCTTCTCGCTGAATGTGTCGGAGGTGGGCAGACACTTGATGCTTTTATCAGCACTTGCAGGACGAGGAACTTTGTCAACAAAGCTGACTGGAGGTCTTACGCCGCCAGCCACGACAGGCCAACCGTCCTCCCACTCTACGGGCAGCAGATTCGGGAAGCGTCCCAGAGCACCGAGGTCCTCCTGCATCACCGTCCACCACTTGCCGGCAACATCCTCAAAGAGGGCTCCCTGATGGATGGTATTAATCTTCCCATCATAGTTCTTCTCGACAAGCATTTTCTCTTCGAACGGCCCGAAAGGACTCTTCGAGCGGAAAGCAGCCTGTCCGCTTGGGAAACCTCCATACGTAGCATAGATATAGTAGTATTCGCCAATCTTGTAAACGTGGCAACCCTCGAGGCCAGAACGCTCACGTACAATGATTTCCTTTTCGCGCAGGAAGTTGAAGTCTGCATCGAGCTCACACATGGAAATGTTGCAATATCCGCAAGCGATATAGACTTTGTCACCGTCGAAGAGCATACCAGGGTCATAGTAGTTGCGCGAGAGGCGCTTCACATCCCACTCGCCTTCGGGATTAGCAGTTGACAGGAGCCAAGCCCTGTTGTCGTTGCCGTTAATAAGGAGATAGAACTTACCATTGTGGTACTTCATCGTGGATGCCCACATGCCTTTGGCGTAGGCGTTTTCACCGTTTCGGAGGTTGTACTTGTCGTTGTCGAGCAAAGCCTTCAGCGGCTGGGCACAATACTCCCAGTTCACCAAATCCTGAGACTTGATGATGGTAGCGCCAGGGAAGTGAGCCATCGTCGTGCTGACCATATAATAAGTAGTACCCACGCGAATGACATCGGGGTCGGGATAGTCGGCTCGGACAATGGGGTTGATGTAATGGGTGCCAGCGTCGCTGGGATTGGTCGGTTGTGGTTTTCCAACCTGAGCCTGAGCCGTCATCGTGACTGCCAAGCACACATAAAATAAGAATGCCAGTTTCTTCATATCTTTTTCTTTTTATAATTGCTTCTATAACTTACCTTTTATTTCCAACTCTATTCACCAACAATTCTACGATTCTTTCTAAATAAAGTCGATCTGTTTCGTCGAAGGTAGCGAGTTGCGCGCTATCAATGTCGAGCACAGCAATGATTTTTCCTTCCTGCCAGATTGGTACAACGATTTCGCTGCGAGAAGCCGATGAACAGGCGATGTGTCCTGGGAACAACTCAACGTCTGGCACGACCTGTGTCTCTGCCTTTACCCAAGCCGTTCCACACACTCCCCTACCCTTTCGGATACGGGTACAAGCCATCGGACCTTGAAACGGACCAAGCACCAGCTCTTCTCCGATGACCCGATAGAACCCTGTCCACCAGAAGCCGAAGGTCTCATGCAACATCGCTGCTACATTCGCCATGTTCGCTATGAAGTCGGATTCACCCTCCAACACAGCCTCAATCTGTGGCAACAGAGCATCGTACCGCTCCTGCTTCGTCTCACCCTTTATAATTAATTGTTCTGACATCAAAATATTAACTATGATCCGCTACTATAATCGCGCCTTGGTTCTTCGCAAAGCTCAGGCGCAGGCTGAACTAAAGAATCCAAGAACTATGAACTATGGACTATGAACTATGGACTGTTTTACATTTCTTGGAAAATATACTTCAGCGTTTTGTCCGCACCAAAAGCACTGTAGAAGTAGCTGACAATTTCGCTGAGATGTTCTTCCCATTGCTCAGATACGAACTTGTTGGGAACAGAGACCCAAACCACCTTGTCACGTACAGCCCAAAGACTGGCACAGGTCATATATTTACTGTAGAACTCCTCGCCAAGACGTTCGCGCGACTTCTCCATCCAAAGATTCCACTTCTGAAGATTGATGGGCTGAACGAAAGGACGCTCAGTATCATCATCCTTCACTTCTACTGCTTCTACGAACTCCGGCTGCTTGGGCTTCTGATTTTCCAACAACCAGCGGTAGAGAACCTCTGTGACGTATGCATGAACATTATCTGGCTGCTTCTCTTCCACCAACTTGTCTATACGAGCCAATTCAGGCTTGAGGTCGAGACCGTCATAAATCAAATCCTCCAATTTCGTCCATTCCATCGGCTGGAGTCCATAGCGAGTGATGAGTGTAGCTCGCATCTTGCCCAAGAAGCTTTCATGAAGCTGAGCCTGTCCCATCTTGCCTTCGATAAGGGTGAAGTGGATGCCGTCTGGATCGCCACGACTGATACCGTGCGGATAGATTGGTTCGTACTCAAAACAGAACTCCACCTTGCCCTCGTCAGAGAGTTTCTTCATCTCTTTGAGCACAGGGTCGAGCACGTCACGGTGGAAAGCGCCGTACTTGACATATTTGTTCTCTGTGATACGTTTGCGGTCTTTGCTGAAAGTGAGCACTCCGAAGAATTCTTTCAAGTCGATATAGTTGACCGTACATTCACCAATCTTGCGCCAAGCACTCAGATAGATATAAAGTCGAGGCGTACGTGGACTACGGCAAAGAGAGGTGATTCCCTTCAGGTGGCGGGTGTAGCCCTTGCGAAGGTTCAAAACCTCGCGAGCACTCTCATCCACCATCGAGATTTTGATAACACCTTTCCTGCGCTGCCCACCCTTGTAAGCAACCTTCTCGCCAGCAGCATTTATCTCCGCCTTTGGGAACTCGATTTTGTGGAACATGTTCTGCTTCACATAATACTCTATACGTTCGTATTCGTCGTAACGCTTATAAGACATATCAACATGAAGCAAGGCTTCGCAAGCTGCTTCCAGTTCGTCGTATTTTTTGGGACTGATTCCCAAATCGCGAAGCGGTATCTCAAAGTTGAGGAGATTGCCCGCCAAGTCTTCTGGTTTGAATAGGAATGTACTCTCACCCATACTGAGCTGTTCCCTGATGCGGTCCTGCAACTGGGCGATAATGGCAATCATCAGGTTGGTCTGCACCAACGAGAAGTTCCCACGTATCTGTGTGTAACTGACCGGATTGAGGATAAAATCCAAATCATGGTTGTTTGCTATAGTCTGCACCAACTCATTGCTTTTGCTGACCATAGCCGGTCCCTTCTTCTTGACCATATCTGTTCTTCTTTATGTAATTCTGCTGCAAAATTAAACGATTTCATCGAAACAAACAAATTTTTTTAGAAGAAAATGTTCCAAACTCTCGCACTTTGTTGTCATCTATCCTTCGCACTTAGATTAGGAATATCTCTTTCACTTCCATTATCCTGTTTATCTACACCTAACTGATCCTTCCTTATAGCACCGTTTTTTTCTACGTGTTCCACACCTTAGTTATTCTGCATTCTTGCACCCGTGTGTGGCTGATGTCTTGCACTGGACTCCACCAAATCCTTTTACCACGATTATTCTATCTTTCCACCCCTACCCTATCTCTGGATATATTAATAATGTACCTAAACTTCGCACCAAGTCTTCCCGTTCTCTTCATCAATTGTTCCCGTTCGTCGCACCATATCTTCCTAAAGTTCGCACCGAACTTAAATTATCTTATTGATACATACCGCATTGCTTCGAACTATAATCTATATAAATGGATAGTTTGATAAACGATTTTAAAAAGAACAATCAGGATTTTATAATAATTGACTATCTTATATTAATTATAACTTCCACTAACTCCTTGATTTTCATCATTTCATCTATTGTTAGGTGCGAAGCTTTGGAACACTTGGTGCGAAACTTTGGAACATATTGTGTGAACTTCATGTATATAGGTGAGAACTTTATGAACACACATCATCATTTATACTCAGGTGCGGACTTCAGGAAGATTTTCTCCTTTACTTTTTTATCTCTTGGTGCGGATTTCGGGAACATTTGTTGCAGTCATATCTGCTTATCTTTATATTTAGGTACCTGTATATTTATGTTTGATTGTATCTCTATATTCAGATATCTAAATATTAGCATATCTGTGTATGTAGGTATGAAGATATGTTGATATTAGAATACTTTACTATTTATATATCTCTATATCCTCTTATACGCAAATATACGTATATTCATAAATATCTATAAATATTCCCATATTTTAACCAATTTCTATCGATAATTACCTTGTTTTTCCTAAATATTTAATTCTATTCAAATACTAAAGTATGTAAATATGTGAAAATATTTAGGTATTTCCTTGCAGATTCTGTAGAAAAGATTTACCTTTGCAGCACAATTGATTTTAATAATGACAAAATATTATGTCACAAGTTATTTCTCTTTTACATGATAAGGGTGGTTGTGCGAAGACCACCACTTGTGTTAATCTGGGGTTTGCGCTTTGGCTTCTTGGCAAGAAAGTGCTGCTCGTGGATACTGACCCTCAGTGCAACCTGACAGATACAGTCGATAAGACTGTTCACCTTGAAGCAGAGAGCACAATCTATGAATGGCTTCATGATGGCCAGCCAGGTGAATCATTGCCTTTGCCCATCTATACACGCTATAATGGTCTTGATTATGTGCCTGGAAGCCATAGTATGAGCAACATTAATGCAGAACTTCAATTGATGTACAATCGTGAGCGTCGTTTGGCTGATTTTCTTGACCTTATCGATCCTGAGAGTGGTCAGAGAATACGCGACATGTACGACTATATCTTCATTGACTGTGCTCCTGGCGGTGAGACACTAATGAACACCAATGCTCTGGTAGCCAGTGATTTCGTCATTGTTCCTACAGAGGCCGGTATCTACAGCTTGCAGGGTCTTCCGCGTCTGCTCGACTATATTAATAAGGTACATACACAGCTTCGTTGCCCTGTCAAGATTATGGGTTATCTGTTGGTTCGTTGGAACAAAAACCGCAGCATCAGTCGTGAAGTGAAAGAATACTATAGTAATATCGAAGAGGTTAAGGCTCCGCTCTTCCCCGTTAGTGTTCGAGAAAGCGTAAGGTGCACAGAATCAGTCGCCTATGAAATGTCCCTTTTCGAATATGCCAGCAATAGTCCTGTGGCTGACGATTATATGCGTGTTGCTGAGTACATGATTGGCCGCAAGACTCGTCCTAAGAGTTGGACACCTTCCCGTTGGGGACAGATTGCAAATGCAGCATACCAGAACTTCATCCGAGAACGGAGTATGTAAATATTTGAATATGCGGATATGTGACTATTCAAGTTTCTGTATATTGCGATATTTAAATAGGTAGATAGTAGAATATTCAATAATTAAATAAATAGTGTGCAGCGTAGAAGTGTTGTACAAAGAACGATAAGATTATGGCAATAAAGAAGAAATCGCTGAATATCAGCCGTGTAGCCGAAGAGGCAACGCGTAATTTTGTGGCTCCGAAGCCACTGGCAAGTAATGAGGCAGTACGTACGCAGATTGTGCAGGAGACTCCGGCTCCGAAGCCGTTGCGTCGTGTCTGTACCATTCAGAAGATAGGTGGCTTCAGTTTCTTTACGACGGAGGATGACCGTAATGCACTCGACTACATTGCTTTCCGACAGAAGTATGAGAAGCAGAACGTCGTTCGTGCTGCGCTCCACCAGTTTCTCAAACAACACTACAAGGAGGGGCAGGGTCTTGATGCAGAGTCGATGCGTATCATCGAACAGTACGAAGACAGCGTCTATCAGTGGGTCTAAACCCTAAAAAAAGAGTAAAATAGGGTAGGGGAGCAGATGTTGCTCAAAATGTTGTAAAGAATCTTGGCGACATTTTATGCTCGTTTATTTGAGCATTCATACCCTATATATGGACGATTGAAGACGTTCCATGAATTTCCATAATGTAAAAACTCTTTTCAAAATTGAAGTTTTGACAAAAGTTATAGGGCCCTTTTTTACCGGTTTTTACAATCTAGAAGAGCTAAATTGACAGCCAAAAGCTAGAAATGTTCCTGAAGTCCGCACCAAAATGTTCTCTTTCGTATCAAGGTGCGGACTTTGGGAAGTTTTTTAGTTCGCACAGCAAATAATGTTCCTGAAGTCCGCACCTCGGTAATAAAATGTTGTTTTAGGCTGCTTTTTTACGCCTAAATCTTCCCAAAGTTCGCACCAACGCGGCAAATTGTGGGTTTTGTCAGGCAAAATGTTCTTGAAGTTCGCACCTTTGAAAGTTTTGCAGCGAAATGGGGTTTCTATTGCCAAATCCTGGATTCCATACTAAGTCCTACAAAGATTATTCATCACCTATCACCTATAAATCACTAAAGCCTCTTGAGAGGTCTGTCCAAGATTTACCAAAGGTGCGGACTATGGGAACATTTATTTCTCTGTCCTTTCCTAAGTCAGTAGCTTACATATCACCAGACCAGCCATGACCAAGGTCCCAATGAAAGGCATCGGTTCATCAAAGGCCTTCATATCAGCCATCTGTCTCTTGTGTTCCTTGTCTGAAAGGTGAGTCATACTGCTTCTTTTTTAGTTTCCAAAAGTACATATGCCGTATGAAATAACAAACTAAAACACCATAAAATATATGAAAACAGAGAATAATTGTCCCGTTTCAAGCATCATTTTCAGCCTTTCTTGAACAGATCGTCTGCTATTATCTGTTTAGAAACTTTTCTCGCGTACATATTGTCATATAGGCCGAAGGGAGTTACATACACTTTTGAAAAAGATTTCTTCGTGTTTGTCACCTTCCTGAAAGTACGAAGTCTTTGCTCCACACGACTAGCATACGCTTTGGTTATCTCATATTCCCCTTCGGAATATTTCATTTCACAAATACTGATGGTCTTGTCTTTCCTGTCAATCAGCAAGTCAATCTGCCCGCCAGTCTTCAAATCCTCGTCTGCATCAGAATCATTTTTTACAACCTCTGATGGACGATATGACCATGAGCAGGGCGAATAGTAAGCCCCGTTTATACCCAATGCATTAATTATCTGGTCTATGTGATGCAGGCAAACGGTTTCAAAAGCATAACCAGCCCATGAAGTATATTCAGGACTGCCAATCTTCTGCAACCAATAATTCTTTCCATAGTCACCTTTGTCTTTCATGAAGTGAAGATAGAAAAGTGAAAACTGGTCTGTCAGTTGAAACATCTTGTCTTTTTTTTCTTTTCCGAAAGGACGGTATGAGCGTATAAACTCACATACTTCCAATTCCTTCAGTAGCGTAGTAAAGTTCCCATTATTAGTCAACTTAGTCTTTTTTATCAGTTCAAGGCGCGTCATTCCTTTCCCTATACTGCTGAGTGCATGGATAACGGCGACATGACTCTCGGCCTTTTTGAAAAGGGAGTCATATAGTCTGTCAAACTCATCAGTTAGTTCTCCTCCTCTGGTAAAACACAGCGCATCGATATTCTCTGCCACGCTCTTATTCTTTTCGAATAGCGACAGGTAATAAGCCACGCCGCCGACTGCCATATAACAGTCAATAATCTCTGGACGCTCATAGCTAAATCCATAGCTTTGGAAGTATTGCTCCACTTCTTCAAGACAGAAAGGAGATATCAGCATTTTATGCGTCACGCGGTTGTGTAATCCTCCTCTGGCATTAATCAGTTTCTTCAACATCCAAGAGGTTGCTGAGCCACACACAATCAGCTTGATATCATTCCTATAATACGCCCAGTCGTTCCAAAAGTGTTCCAATGCGCTTAGGAATTTGGATTTGGGAGTGTCCAACCAAGGCAACTCGTCTATGAAAACGATTTTTGTGCCATCCCCCTGCTTCTCTAAGTTTACAGAAAGTAGGCGAAAGGCCTCTGTCCAACTTTTAGGGATACTGCTTTCCTGGAAGAAATCCTCCATCGCATAAGAAAAATTAAGTAACTGATCACTAAGACGAGCCTTTTCTTTTCCTGTCATTCTAAAGGCGAACTGACCCTCCAGAAGTTCTTTCACGAGATATGTCTTACCAACACGTCGTCTGCCATAGATGGCAATAAATTCTGACCGCTCTGAAAGCATATATTCTTTCAGTCCCGCCTTTTCTTTTTCACGACCAACAATAGATTTTTCCATATCGCATCATTTATATTCTGGCGCAAAGTTAATAAAAAAGCCTGATTGCGCCAAATAATAATGCTATAATTTGGCATAATCTCGTAAAAAAGTTAAGATTGCGCCAAGTTATTATGATTATATTAAGTTTCGGGAGTTATAAAATGAATTTAAATAGGAAGTAAAGCCAGCGTTGCTGGCTGGAAGTAAAGCACTGCGTGCTGGACGATAGATAGGGATGCTTTAGCACCAAGGCGCGATTCTTACACGCTTTAGCGGAAAGGTGCAATGTTAGTTGCAGAGGTAGTCGCGGAGTCTTGAATTTCCCTAAACGACCAAACCACCAAACGACTATACAAAATGAAAAGGTGAAAATAGAGGGTGTGTCAAAATACAATTAATATAATATAAACAACGGATTACACGGATTTGACGGATTTAAGCCACGCTGATAATCAGCATTTAAGATAATCCGTTGAATCAGTGTAATTCGTTGTTGTTGATTATGATACAGCCTCATAAGCGGAGAGGCTGGAGGATAGGACTTCTGCGCTGTTACTTTCCGCCGCCACCAAGGGCGATGTAGAGCGCAATGATGGCTTGGCTGCCATCATACATGTTCATGGCCTCGCTGAGCTGGGCACGCAGCAGCGACTCTTGGGCTGTGAGCACTTCCAGATAGCTGGCTTTACCGTTATCCATCAGCTCGTGAGTGCCTTTATAGGCCTCGTGCAAGACGTCAACTTGATGATGGTAGTACCCGTGCTTCTCCATAGTGGCCTGATAGTCGGCAAGTGCTTCGTTCACCTCGTTGCCGGCATCGATGACGGTCTGGACGTAGTTGTGCTTCATTTCCTCCTGTGCCAACTTGGAAATCTTCAGGTTAGCCCTCAGCTTTCCCTGCGAGAAGATGGGCTGCACGAGCTGTCCCATAGCATTGAGCAGCAGGCTTCCGGGATTGATGACAGCACCACCGGCATTGTTTGTCCAGCCTACCAATCCGGAAAGCGTGATGGTGGGGAAGAAGGCGGAACGTGCCACTTGCGTGTTGTAGAAGGCCTCTTCCATCATGTGGTTAGCCATGCGGACGTCGGGGCGGTTCTCCAGCAACTGAGCCGATACGCCTTGTGTCAGCTTCTGCGACAACGCATATCTGCCCCATTTGCTACGCTCGATGTGACGAGGCGAAACAGCCAACAGGCGGCAGATGGCGTTCTCTACGCTTTGAATGCTGCGGCGCGTATCGACCATCTGCGTCTTGACATCGAGCCAAGATGCCTCCAGCTGGTTGACAGCAGTAGAATAGGACTTTCCGTTCTCCCAAAGCGACCTTTGCGTATCGAGCGAAGCACTCCAAAGGCTGTCTGTCTGGACGAGGATTTCCAACTGTCTGTCAAGCACTTGCAGCAAGCAGTACTGCTGGCTGACCATGCTGACGAGATTCGAGTAAACGATGCCCTGATAGCATTGTGCCTGCAGCATTACTGCCTTCGCTGCACGCTTTCTGTTGGTAATGGAGCCGAAGGCTTCCACCTCCCAGTTTATCTGCAGAGGCAAGGTGTAGCCCTTTGAGGCCTTGCTGTAGTCAAAGCTTGCTATCGTCCCTTGAGGCGCAAAGCTGAGCGAGGGCAAGTAGGCAAGCTTGGCTGCTTTGAGCGATGCTTCGCTTTGCTCCACGGCTATGCGGGCAGCGGCCAAGTCGGTATTGTTAGCCAGCACCTGCTCTATGAGCTTCTGCAGGAGCGGGTCGGTGAAGAACTCGCGCCAAGAGAGCGGTGCCTCGGCTGAAGCAGCATTGGGGATGCCAATGATGTCGGACGGGATTTCGCTCTTCTGTTCGTACTTCTTGTATAAGCCGCAGCTCGTGAGCATCATGCTCACGGCTGCAACAATGATTATGTTCTTTTTCATCTTTTCTTTCGTTCTTTCGATATTACGTTATAGAGCCTCTCCTAAATCCTCCCCTAAAGGGAAGGACTTTTCCCCTCCGTTTGGGAGGGGGCGGGGGCAGGCTTTTCCTTTCCTTGGAACCTCTCGTGCAGGTTCTGGAAAACGATGAAGAATGCCGGCACCACGAAGAGCAGGGCAATAGTGCCAATGCTCATACCGCCGATGACGCCAAGGGCAAGGGCTCGGTTGCCGTTAGCGCCAGCACCGCCTTCGATGACGAGGGGTATCATGCCGATAATCATCGTGAGCACCGTCATCAGGATGGGACGCAGACGTTCCTGACAGGCAGCGAAGGCTGCATCCTTGATGCTCATGCCCTGGGC
>JAILRU010000078.1 GCA_024697945.1 Bacteroidaceae bacterium | reverse complement strand
TGTTTAAGGCGAAAGATGGTGAATTCTTCTTCTCTAACTGGCTGCGCAACCGCAATACCATTGAGTTCCTTGGAATATGGGAGCGGTTGATGAATCCTAATTTTAATTGTGCCGAATTCGACATAATTAAATCTCAGGCCGGGCTGAACCGTTTCCGTCTCAGTGCAAAAGAATGGACGGAGAAAACCAATGCCATAGGAATCATCTCGAAGGCTGGACGTTATGGCGGCACATACGCCCACAAAGACATTGCCTTTGAGTTCGCCATGTGGATTAGCCCTGAGTTCAAGGTCTACCTGATACGGGAGTTCCAACGTCTGAAAGACGAGGAGCAGAAGCAACTTGGATGGACGGCAAAGCGTGAGCTGTCCAAAATCAACTACCGCATTCACACGGATGCCATCAAGCAGAATCTCATTCCTGAAGAGGTGACACAGGCACAGGCCAGCATCATCTATGCAGAGGAAGCGGACGTGCTTAATGTTGCGATGTTTGGACAGACGGCCAAGCAATGGCGCGAAGCCCATCCCGAACTGAAAGGAAACATCCGTGACTATGCCTCCATCAACGAACTGATTTGTCTGGCTAATATGGAAAACATCAATGCTGTTCTCATTGATGAGGGAGTGCCGCAGGGTGACCGCCTTGTGCGCCTTAATCAGATAGCCATCAACCAAATGCGTGTGTTGGAGAACGACGACAATAGGAACTTGTTAAAATAACATGAGCAGATAGGACATAACATAGAACTACATAAGTGAAGCGTTGACTTTTTGATTCTTGTATTCTGTATTTCGCCAAAAATAAACGGTCAAGATGATAAAGGTTAATGCTCGCATTTTTGCGCGAACTAAGACTTATAATTGACCGAAGGGCGTTTGGCGATGCTTCTGAAACGGATGCACAGAATCAGATTCGTGTCTTTTTCGTAAATTAATAACAGAATTAAAACAATGAAGAAAATCATCCTTTTTCTTACCCTCAGTTTTGTTACCCTGAACACATTGTCACAAAACAATTCTGGCAACTGCCCCGGCTGGCTTTGGGCTGTCAGTGGCAACGGACTTGCGCAGAAATCCTACCTCTTCGGCACATGCCATGGCGACGGGCACAACTTTACGAAGGAGGAATTGCTTGGCATACCTGGTATTGAGAACGCGCTGAAGGAGGTGAAAGTCGTTCTTTTTGAAGGAGGTATGAATGCGGAAACGACCAAAGCTGATTCTACTGAATTTGTTGCAGAAATTGAGAAATTGAAAAATTTTCTCAAAAATCCCGGCCCAGAATACATGATGCCGGAAGGAACCTACTATAAACCGTTGTTCGATAGCATTGCTCACTTTAATGAAGTAAACAAGTTTCTTTACTACAAGATGAAGGATCCTGAGTATTGGAAAAAGAATCCACGCTACTGGTTAGGTCGCATACGTCTCTATATCGGCTTTATTTGGAAACGAGGTACTCCTGTAGATGTCGTCTTGAAACAAGAAACAGACAATCGCGGCATCAAGGCAAGATATGTGGAGAAACGCGATTCTTTACATGGTATGATTCTCTCAAATTTTATAGACACAGAAGTAATCGACACTCTGCCGATAAAGAAACAGGCCGACATGCTCTATTCAATTGTACACTACATTATAAACAGTGACAGCCTGACTAGTTGGTATAAGCAGTTTGCCAATGTGTATCTTGAGAACGACACCTGTAAGATGGAAAGTTTCTTAAGGGAAGCTGGTTTTGTTCCAGGCACGGAAACTGAGGGCACTCAGAAGAAGATCATATACGACCGTAACGTGGAATGGATTCCCGTCATCAAGAGAAACTTTTCTGAGGTGCCCTGCATGGTAGCCGTCGGATGCCGCCATTTGCTTGGCAGCGAATCGCTGATAGCCATGCTAAGGCGTGAAGGCTATACGGTCGAAGCGGTGAAATAATACAAATAAGTAAAATGGAAATGGACAAAGAACAGAGTTCTCATCATCTCCATACTACTCGCCCTTGTACTCCCATTATCTGCATCGGCGCAACTCGAAAGCGTGAAGTTCGACACGACACGCGAGGCCTGTACCATCGGAAAAGAGGCCAAGGATTTCACGCTTGATGACATCAACGGCCGCCAGCTGACGTTGCGTCACTTCGTAAGCGATACGTGCAGCTCAACATTTTTTTTCGAGGAATGCATTCCCGACGCCTACGCGACGCCAATATTATTCCCCGAAAAAAAACAAGCCCATTCCATATGGAATTCACCACAGAGACACAGAGGCACATAGGATAAGAAATCTGTTTCTCCGAGTTGAAGAAGATTATCGGAGGATTCTTTTCGTTTTGCATTCTATTTGCATTACCATTGACTACTGAGCCAAAAGTGCTTCTGCTTGGGAAAGAAAATAAAAACTTTGCTATTTGTTTTGCTTTCCTCTCACTTATTCGTACTTT
>JAILRU010000075.1 GCA_024697945.1 Bacteroidaceae bacterium | reverse complement strand
TTGACAAACGCGGACAGCCTTGCCTTCAAGAAAGCACAACTGCTGCCCAAAGGTGTGACTATTGACAAACTGCTTTCGTCCGAAGAGATGAACCGACTGAACGCTTTTGTCAAGAGAATAATTGGCGCAGATCTAAGCGACCCACGACTAACATCCTTCTGCCATTTGACCCCAACTGCTCTAAGCCTAAATCTTTCGCTGCTCATCTTTGCCAAAAAATACGGAAACCTAATGAAAAGCGGCACGATGATAGATGATTTCTTTCAGAAAGAAGCAAGTAAACAAGGGAAGAGCGTGGGGGGACTTGAAACTATGGCCTTTCAGGTGACTTTACTTTATGGCTACACATTGGAAGAACAGAAGGAATCACTGATGTGTATGGTGGACAATGGTGAAATCATAGAGAAATTGGAAGAAGACATCGCGCAGGCCTATTTGTCACGTGACCTCAATAGGCTGTATGAGTTATTGGACCGGAAAATGAACATCTGTGGTTCGCCGGAAGAGAGATCCTTAATGCTTGACAACCGCAATGCCGACTGGCTGACAAAGATGTCTCGTCTTATGAACGGGAAACCGACTCTCTTTGCTGTAGGCGCAGGACATCTGCTTGGCGAAAAGGGAGTACTAAACTTGCTTCGGCAGGAGGGCTACACGGTAGAGCCTGTTAAGAACAAATAGCAATTTATCGAAGATATCAGAATCTATCATTCCCCTTGGCAGATGCTGCTAATGTTCTTTGGGATGCTTGGTTTTCGTTACTCTTAGCCTATATTTCTCGTTATTCTTCAACGAGCGAAGCGACTTCTTCGATTCTTCGAACTTAGCTCTTCTATCTGTAGCCTTTAGTCACCATTGCTGAGTTATCCATTATTTGCCGGCAAAGTTACAAAAAATTATTGAGAAAGAGTTATTGTTTAGCATATTTTTGCCCCAAAACATAGAAATCATCTTGCTTATGGGGCAAAATAGAGCTAAAAAAGTGAAGTCTGGGGGTGACATATCGATGAAGCCAGATGCTGATATGGTTATGAGAAAACTTGCACAAAACCCCTCTTTTTGTGGTTTACAAAAGTTAAATACGTTAAATCTTCATCCTTTTTGTCCTTCACAGAATCCACGTCGACACTTTTCTACCATTTAACACACAAGTCGTTGATATAAAACGACTTGCAAATACTTCTAACTGCAGTAGCCTGACCTCTATCACCATACCCAATAGCGTGACAAGCATCGGCAGCTCTGCCTTCTATGGTTGCAGTGGTCTAACTTCCATCACCATCGGCAACAATGTGACTAGCATCGAAGACTCTGCTTTCTCTAGTTGCAGCGGCCTGACGGAAGTCTATTACCTTGCAGAGGAAGTCCCAGAGACAGACAGTGCTGCATATTTTTATACACCTATTGCTTCTGCTACGCTCCACGTGCTCGCAGAATCTATAGATGCGTACAAAAGTACTTCACCTTGGAGCAAATTCGGAAACATCGTAGCACTTACAGAAGATGAGATAGATGGCCTCAGCCCCATCCAAACCTCCCCCGAGCAAGAGGAACAAGCCTTCGACCTGAATGGCCGCAAGCTGAACAAACCCCAGAAGGGTATCAACATTATCCGCTACTCTGACGGAACAACAAGAAAGGTTCTGATTAAGTGAATCTAAAATGCTAACGGCAATGTTTTCCCAATATTAATTAATAATGTTGTTTTAGAGCTAAGGAACGCATTGTCTGCATCAATAATCTAACAGAAAATGGGTGTGTCATACGAAATGATGCGCCCATTTTCGTATTTACTTCTTTAACTTTTCAATTTTTCAACTTTTCTTCGTAACTTTGTGCCCGATTTTACTGAAAACAACACAAAGCAATGAGTCCAAACGACTTTGGCGAATTGATGGGGCAGACCGTCAGTCGCCTTTCTGAGCCCGACAGCATGTACGGCCTTTTCCATGATATGGACGACGGCAAACCACTCCCTTCCGCTCCGGTACTGGCCGAGATTGTTGACCTCTGTCGCGCCATCCTCTTCCCTGGTTTCTATGGTAAATCCACCGTTAGCAGCAAGACGGTTCCCTATCACATTGGTGTCAACCTGGAACGCCTCTGCCATCTGCTCACCCAGCAGGTGGGACTGGCTCAGGACATCGTAGCGGAGTTCATCAAACGTCTGCCAGAGCTGCGCCGCATCCTGGCTACCGACGTGGAAGCTGCCTACAACGGCGACCCTGCTGCTGAATCGTATGGCGAGATTATCAGCTGCTACCCTGTCATTAAGGCCATCACAGGCTACCGTATTGCCCATGAGCTGCTGCTGCTGGGTGTGCCTCTCATTCCGCGCTTCATCACGGAGATGGCGCATAGCGAGACGGGTATCGACATCCATCCGGGCGCGCAGATAGGCCATCACTTCACCATTGACCACGGCACTGGTGTGGTCATCGGTGCCACCTGCATCATAGGTAACTACGTGAAACTCTATCAGGGTGTCACGCTCGGAGCGAAGAGTTTCCCGCTCGACGACAACGGCCATCCCGTCAAGGGCATCGCCCGTCACCCGATTCTCGAGGACAACGTTATTGTCTATAGTAACGCCACCGTGCTGGGTCGCATCACCATTGCCAAGGGTACCGTCATTGGCGGCAACGTATGGGTGACGGAGAGCACACAGCCAGGCGAACAACTGATACAGGCAAAGAAACGCAAGAGTCACATCGTGAGACCAGAAGACTGGGGAGGACTGTAAAAAATGTGAAAATGTGAAAAGGAGAAAATAAGAAAAGGTGAAAAGGTAAAAATGTGAAAAGTAAAAATGGAATTTGAAATGATAGCCAAGACCTTTCAGGGCTTGGAAACAGTACTGGCAACTGAACTTATAGACCTCGGTGCCAACAATATACAGATAGGGCGCCGCATGGTGTCCTTTACGGGCGACAAGGAGTTGCTCTACCGCGCTAATTTCCAGTTGCGCACTGCCATCAAGATTCTGAAACCCATCAAGCACTTCCGTGCTACTTCGGCGGATGAGGTTTATAGTGCCGTGCAGGAGATTGACTGGACGCAGTACCTTACCAACGAGACGACCTTTGCCGTCGATAGCGTGGTGTTCAGTACGGAGTTCCGTCACTCGAAGTTCGTGGCCTACAAGGTCAAGGATGCCATTGTTGACCAGATGAGGGAAAAGACTGGCGAACGTCCCAACATCCGCGTCACTAACCCCGACCTGCAACTGCACATCCACATTGCGGAGTATGATTGTACTCTGTCGCTCGATTCCAGTGGCGAGAGTCTGCATCGTCGCGGCTACCGTCAGGAGAGCGTAGAAGCTCCCCTTAACGAAGTCCTGGCAGCCGGCATCATTATGCTCACAGGCTGGAAAGGGCAGTGCGACCTCATCGACCCTATGTGCGGTAGCGGCACTATTCCCATCGAGGCAGCCCTGATAGCCCGCGGCATTGCGCCCGGCGTCTATCGCAAGGAGTATGCCTTCGAGAAGTGGTCCGACTTCGACCAGGAGCTCTTCGACCGCATCTACGAGGACGACAGCAACGAGCATCCCTTTGAACATCACATCTACGGCTACGACATCAACCATAATGCCGTCACCATCGCCACGACCAACGTCAAGGCGGCAGGCCTGAGCAAAGAGATAAGTATCGCCCAGCAGGACTTTGCCGACTTCACACAACCTGCCGAGAAGAGCGTCATCATCACCAACCCGCCTTATGGTGAGCGCATCTCTGCTCCCGACCTGCTGGGTCTCTACAAGATGATTGGCAACAAACTCAAACACGAGTTCACGGGCAACGAGGCGTGGGTGCTCAGCTACCGCGAGGAATGCTTCGACCAAATCGGTCTCAAGCCTTCGCTACGCACACCGCTTTTCAACGGCAGTCTGGAGTGCGAGCTGCGCAAGTACCAGATGTTCAGTGGCAAGTTTAATGAGATGCGGGCCGAAGGCGGCGACATCAAGACAGCTCAGGAGCGTCGCATGATGGCCGACCGCAAACGTTTCAAGCAGCACCGTGACTTCAAGGATAAGCTCGAGGACGACCCACGCGACCGCTTCAGAAGGAAAGAAGACCGCGAGGATTTCAGACGCGAAGACCGCCGAGAATTCAAGAGGAGCAACCGCGAGGATGACCATCGCAACTTCAAACGGGGCGTAGACCGCAAGGACTTCAAGCAAGACGGCGACCGACGTGACTTCAAGCGTGGCGACAGCAAGAGAAGCGATAGTAAATCCTTCAACAGAAATAAAGGTAACAACAAATATGGCAAGAAGCATTTTAACGATGAAGATTAAACTGATATTCGCATCTTTGCTTATGACAACCGGTTCCCTCTTCGCCCAAAAGCTCTTCACGCTTGAAGAACTCAACTTTGGTGGGAAGAATGCTGCACAATTCTATCCCGAGCGCTGGCAGTTGCGATGGGATGATGACCGCCTCATTGATGCCGCCACGAAGCCCGCCACCGTCATTGACCGTGCCACAGGCAAGACGATGGAAGGTGAGACAGTGGACCTCGACGCAAAGAAGCACAAACATCACGAAGGCGAGCTGGAGTACTGCAAAGCCTCCGGAGCAACTGCTTTTCTGAAAGATAACAATCTCTGGGTTGCTGCTGCCAACGGCTCGGAGCACCAACTGTCCACCGACGGTTCCCGCGAAATTGTCTATGGCCAAAGCGTTCACCGCGACGAGTTCGGCATCTACAAGGGCACTTTCTGGAGCCCAGACGGACAACAGTTGGCTTTCTACCGCATGGACCAGAGCATGGTGGCGGACTATCCGCAGGTTAACACCTTCGAGCGCGAGGCAACGCTTTCGCCCGACAAGTACCCGATGGCCGGTATGACCTCTCACAAGGTCACCGTCGGCATCTTCTCGCTACAAACTGGAAAGACCGTCTATCTTGACTTCGGCGACCCCACCGACCGCTATTTCACCAACATTGCTTGGGCTCCCGACGGCAAGACGTTGTACCTGTTTGAGCTGAACCGCGACCAGAACCATACTACGCTCGATGCCTACGATGTGGCTACAGGTCGCAAGCTTCGCACCCTCTATGAGGAGCGCTCCGACAAGTACGTTGAGCCTCTCCATCCCATCACTTTCCTGCCTTGGGACAGCAGCAAGTTCATTTATTGGAGCTGGAAGGACGGCTTCACGCATCTCTACCTCATGGACACCGAGGGGAACGAACTCGGTCAGCTGACCAGCGGTCCTTGGGCGGTGAAGGAAATCGTGGGTTTCTGCCCCGCCACCAAGAGTGCCATTCTCCTCACCAAAGAAGCCGGACACCTGCAGCGCAACATCTACAGTCTCAACATCAAAACAAAGAAGCGCACCCTGCTCGACAACGGATGCGGCGTACACTCCGCACAACTCTCGGCTGACGGGCGTTACCTCATCGACACCTGGCAGGAACCTGACTTGCCTCGCGCCTGTGCCGTGACCGACACGAAGACAGGCCGACAGACCCTGCTTCGCACCGCAAGCGACCCGTGGGAAGGTTGGTACCAACCTATTTTCGAGCAGGGCACTGTCCTCGCCGCCGATGGCGAGACCACACTCTACTGGCGCATGGTAAAGCCCGCCGACTTCGACCCAAACAAGAAATACCCCACCGTGATTTATGTCTATGGAGGCCCTCACGCTCACAGCATAGAGGCTTCATGGCACTGGGGCAGTCGCTCTTGGGAGACCTACATGGCACAAAAGGGCTACATCCTCTTTATCTTGGACAACAGAGGCAGTCAGGATCGCGGCCGCGACTTCGAGCAGGCCACCTTCCGCCGTCTCGGACAGGTGGAGATGCAGGACCAGATGTGCGGCGTGGAATACCTGAAGACGCTTCCATACGTCGATGCCGACCGGCTCGGCGTACACGGCTGGAGCTTTGGCGGCTTCATGACGACTTCGCTCATGACCACCTATCCCGATGTCTTCAAGGTAGGCGTGGCAGGTGGTCCCGTTATTGACTGGAAGTGGTACGAGGTGATGTACGGCGAACGCTACATGGACACACCAGAGCAAAACCCCGAAGGCTACGAGCTGACGAGTTGCATAGGTAAGGCCAAGAACCTGAAGGGCAAGTTGCAAATTATCATCGGCATGAACGACCCCACCTGTGTTCCCCAGCATTCATTACAGTTCCTAAACGCCTGTGCCGAAGCTGGTACCCAGCCCGACTTCTTCGTTTATCCAGGTGAGGGTCACAATATGGCAGGCCACAAGAGCGTCCACCTGCACGAACGCATCACTCAGTACTTCGAGGACTATCTGAAGTAGTAAATACTCCTATCTTCCTCTATCTTCTTATAAAACCTCACGTAGTCAATCTGGTAGCGGTAGGGTAGTTCTTTGGGATTGACACGACCCACCCAGTGGCCTCCCAACTGCATATCGAGCAGCAGATACATGGGACGGTCGTAGGGAAACTGCTTAGGGCTTAGTTCGGGCTGACGGCGATAGGTGAACGTAAGACGGTCATTGATGAGAAAGCAAACGCTGTCCTTATAGAGTTCCACGCTATAGACGTTCCATTTTCCTTTCTTTATAGGAGCCGTGTAATGCCAGTCCTGACTCTTGCGTGCAACGGTGTCGTACTCGGTGATGGCGGAGTGAATGGTCTGATGGGCAAAGTCGTCATAGTTGAGACGTTCCATAATATCTATCTCACCGTTGTAGGGCCAGCGTCCCTCTGGCAAGAGCCAGGCGGCGGGCCATGCTCCAGAAGCATCATCCATCCGAAGACGGACATCTATCCTGCCACGCTGGAAAAGCACCCGATCACGAGTATAGACGCCTCCCGTCAGGAAGTGAGCTGTGTCCTCAGGCAAGAAATCATTGTTTAGGCCATAGAGCGTTAGCTTCCCACCTTGAACCTTGTAGAGCCGGTCGTCCGTACTCATGAATTTGTTCCATTCCGGTGGATTTGGAAATCGTGGAATACGTGTCCACTCGTCTGAGAGCTTCCGTCCGTTGAACTCGTCGTGCCACACCAGTTCCCATCCCTCGCGCTGAGGGGGAGCAGGTTTCTGTTGGACTTTCACTGGTTTTATACCCTTGTGAGTGGGCAGGACCTGTTTGATTGTGCCGTCCTTGGCAAAGGTCAAGCGGTCTATACATACTTCGCGGTGGAAGCCAGGTCCGTCGTTCAGGAAGTCCTTATTGATGCGGTGATAGACGATATACCAGTCGTCGGTCCCTGGGACATTGACTATTGAGTTGTGGCCCGTACCATAAATTTCCTCCTCAGGGCTCTGAATAATGACGATAGGTTTCTCTGCCACTTTGATAGGACCTTGGGGCGACGTGCTTGTTCCATAGGCTACATGGTAGTTTTTGGCCCCCGTATCGTCAACGCTCCAGAGGAAGTAGTAGAGTCCCTTTCTATAGAACACGTTTACGCCCTCGCGGAAGGCATAGTCCGCCAACGAGCCTCCTCGTGGAGTGATGTCGTATTCCTCATCCCCTACGCTCATCATATCATCAGAGAGCAGCCGATAGTGCAGGTGTCCGTTTCCATAATACAGGTAGGTTTGTCCGCTTACGGGGTCAGTAAACACGTCCGAGTCTATCATCTGACCGCCGGAGGTGGTAGTGAACAGCGGTTTTTCCGAGACTTTGAAGGGTCCCGTCGGTGAATCGGCTACAGCCACACCCAAGGTCTTCTTGTTCATGGCAGGGTTGTGGGCGCTGAAGTAGAAGAAATACTTCCACTTCCCATCCATCCATTTCTCTTCTATGCATGGAGCCCAGGCGTTGCCCGAGGCCCACGGAGCATCACCGCCTGCTGAAAGGTTAAGGATTGTTCCCTCGTTTCGGAAGTGAACCAGGTCAGTCGAAGAAAAAACATCGAAGCTATACCCGCCCCAACCAGCATAACCGTCGGTGGTGGGATAAATGTAGAAGCGACCTGTGTTCTTGGAAAACAACACCTCTGGGTCAGCATGGAAGGCGGGGAGAACCGGATTGCCGTTGGCCGAGGATACTGTGGTTTTGCCCGCCATCGTAAGGCTCATCAAAAGGAATAATAATGGAAGAAATACGGCCTTATGTTTCATCATTCAGTAGTTTTTTTCGCCTGCAAAGATAGCAATTTTCAAGTAATAATCGCACTAAACCTTTTAATAATATCCCGCTCATGCACAAAATGAGCGGGAATTTTCGTATCTTTGCCGCGAAATGGTAAAAGGTAAATGATTAAATAGCAAAGACTGAGATGAAAATACTATTGTTGGGAAGCGGAGGGCGCGAACATGCCCTCGCTTGGAAGATAAGCCAAAGTGCTAAGTGTGAAAAACTGTATATTGCCCCAGGTAATGCGGGTACAGCAGGCGTGGGCGAGAATGTGCCGGTGAAGGCCGACGACTTCGAAGCCATCAAGATTTTCGTATTGAGAAACAGGATTCAAATGGTGGTGGTAGGCCCGGAAGACCCGTTGGTGAAAGGTATCTACGACTTCTTCAGGAACGATCCTGAACTGAGGGAAATCTCTGTTATCGGTCCAAGCAAGGCGGGTGCCATGTTGGAAGGTTCGAAGGACTTTGCCAAGGGTTTCATGCAGCGTCACGGCATCCCAACGGCCCGCTATCAGACCTTCGACGGAGAGCACCTCGCAGAAGGGCTTACCTTCCTTAAAACATTAGAGCCGCCCTACGTCCTGAAGGCCGACGGTCTCTGTGCCGGTAAGGGTGTACTGATTCTGCCCACGTTGGAGGAAGCGAAGGAGGAACTGGAGAAGATGCTGGGCGGTATGTTCGGCAGCGCCAGCAGCCGCGTGGTCATCGAGGAGTTTTTGAGCGGTATAGAGTGCTCGGTATTTGTGCTCACTGACGGCAAGGACTATAAGATTCTGCCCGAAGCGAAGGACTACAAACGCATCGGCGAAGGCGATACTGGTCTGAACACTGGAGGTATGGGTAGCGTCAGTCCTGTTCCATTCGCCACCAAGGAGTGGATGAAGAAAGTAGAGGACCGCATCATCCGTCCTACGGTGGAAGGCCTCAAGGCTGAGGGTATCGACTACAAGGGCTTTATCTTCTTCGGCCTCATCAATGCCAAGAGGACAACAGACGATGGACAATGTACGATGGAACCAATGGTCATCGAATACAATGTCCGCATGGGCGACCCTGAGACAGAGACCGTGATGTTGCGTCTGAAGAGCGACCTGGTTGACCTCTTTGAAGGCGTTGCCACAGGCACGCTGGCGCAGCGTAACATTGAGTTCGACGACCGTAGTGCTGTGTGTGTGATGCTAGTAAGTGGAGGCTATCCCGGAAGTTATCAGAAGGGTTATCCCATTAGTCTTCCCCAAAGCTCCATCCAGGGTGGGAGGGACACTCTCTTCTTCCACGCGGGCACGGCTTTTGCCCTTGGCACTTCTTCCCGCGAGCGTCAATTCGTCACCAATGGTGGTCGCGTCATTGCTGTCAGTAGCTACGGAGCCGACAAGGCTGAGGCCTTGCAAAAGAGCTTCACTGAAGCCCAGAAGATACAGTTCCAGGACAAATACTTCCGCAGGGACATAGGGGCGGACTTGTAAAAAGTGAAAAGGTAAAAAGGTGAAACGTCATCGGTTTCAGAACAAGGTTGCAGGGAGTGTTTTCACTCTTCCGGTTTGCATTGTGTTGGCTGTCGCTCTGTGGTGGTGGCCGCAGCAGGCTTTCTCCATACCCCACCTGTTGGGACTGTTATTGTGTCTGCTGACAACATACATCGTGATGGAAACCAATGCCCAGCAGCATATCATTCGCATCCGCACCCGGATTATGTCGTGCGTCTGGCTTGTGCTGGCAGCCTGTCTTTCATCCATGCACCCATTGGGAGAGCCAATCATTGCGGCCGCCTGCCTATGCACCAGTTACCTGCTGTTGTTCCGCTGCTACCAACGGCACCGCCCTCAGACAATTGTCTTCCACGTCTTCCTCATGCTCAGCATAGGCAGTTTCTTTGCGCCGATTATGCTGCCGATGGCCATACCCTTCTTCCTGTACATTGCCATCTTCCTACGTTCCCTGACGAAGAAAGCCTTCTGGGCAGGTGTTCTCGGACTATCTGCTCCCTACATGTGCTACGCTGTATGGTGCTTTCTAACGGTAGACATTGACATAGAACAGTTACAGCTTACAATTCACAATTTCATCTCGAGCATTAAAGCTTTAGCATCGGACATTCAACATTATGACTTTTCAAGCTTTCAACCTTTTAATGCCCTGCCTTCACCTGAGTTTTGGCAAGAACATTTTGCACCTCTTCTCGAGGAAGATTCTGTGACGAAACTGTATTCAGTATCGTTAATTATCCTGCTCAGTATTATCAGTATCATGCACTATCTCCGTACCAACTATGATGACAAGATACGCGTGCGCATGATACTATATATTTATATGACGCAAACGTTGCTGCTGTTTGCCTTTCTGCTCTTGAAGCCCACACACTATGAGAGCACATTGGCACTCCTCGTGGCCAGTGCCAGTCCACTCATTGCCCACTATTTCGCTCTTACTGGCAGCATACTGAGCAACATTTTCTTCATTCTCTCCCTGCTGCTCACAGTAGGAATGGCGGTCTTGAATCTTTTCTACCAGATGTCTTCCGGCTCCTCAGGATTATCATAGACTTCTTTGGGCACATACTCGAAGTAGTCCATGAAGAATTCATAGCTTTGACCTTCAAGAACAGATTTGAAGCGAATGTAGTAGTTCTGATAAGGTTGTAGGAAAGTATTTATTATGATGCGTCGTGACATGTAATGGAACGTGCGCACGGGACTACCGGTTCCATTGGCGTTACACCATGCATAGGGTGCCTTCATGAAGCCTTTTGCACGCATTGCCTTCGTCACGCGGTCGTTGTATTCCTCATCGTCGGTATCCGCCTCCCAACCTACATTAGACGGCGTTGCACCGCTGGGCATTCTCATTTCCAGTCCACCCAGTCGAAGATCCATAGGGATACCTGTAACATACATATTATTACGGTCAGTACCAAAATAGACTTGGGCCATAGAACGGACATACGAGCCTGTAGCTACACCAAAACGTACCTCGTATTGTCCTGCGCGTGGCACGGGCGGCAATTTCATGGTGAAGTCGTACTGACCTATAATGTTGAACTCATCGCCTTGCAGGTTATGATAGCCTGACATGAAAGCTTGCAGATAGTAGAACAGTGTCCCCTCGCGAATCTCTACACCTTCGAGATATGGGTAGTTTGTAGGAATAGCTCTGACGTTAGATGCTCCATAGGAATAGTAGGCACGTGTTTGGCGAATGTCGTTGTTCATAAGTTCTGGCATTGTGCAACATGCATCGAAGCGGATGCGCTGAGTGGACATCTGGTTGCAGACATTCTCGGTGCAAACCAAAAGATCCTCGATGGGATAGATAATACCATTGGCGATACTGGTATTGTCGGTACCAGTCTCAGAATAGGTCAGGATGCGAATGCCCTCGTTCTCATTGGGCGTAGTGCTGGCCCCCTTCAATCGTGGGAATTGGCCGCTCTCATGGTAGTTGTTTATGTTTTGATGGGCTGGGCTGAATTGTCCACGTCCGTTCATAAGTATTGGAAAGCGGTTCAGGAAAATACCGTTACTTTCGCGACTTTCATAGGTCTTGATCATTCTCGGCAGTCCCATCGTCTGGTAATAATCCATGATAGGGATGGAGGGGCTCTTGGAGGAGCTGACATTGTATCCCAACTCGTTATAATGTATTACCAGCTTTTCGCGACCGATGCGTTGAGGCAACAGATGGTACGTGACAAACTGGTTCAGAACGTTCATCTGGTTGGTATAGTTTTCGTCATAGAGTGTCCCCGGAATATAATCGAATAGTCCCGACTCGCGCAGAAATTCACATATCTCGCTCACGGTAATCTCTTCAGCCGGTTTCCCGAATTTCTCCTCCCAGAAGTGGTCGGTCTCGGCAAATAGTGTGAAACCATAGTAGCGGTGCTGTGGGATGGTACCAACCTGACCCACCGAGGTATGTTTTGGGAGATCCTTCACGATGCCTCCCTGATAGAGACGTTCCCACTCCTCGTCACGATAGGCATTCAGGGTATCGGCCAAGCCACAAGCCATCAGAAGCCTCGATATGACATTATAGCCACTGCCTGGATTGCGTGACCATTGGTAGATGAAATCACCTAAGCGATCGTTGCTCGGAGCTATGACACCCGCCACCTGATGCACGAAACCATTGATGAGGGGGATGTCCCTGTTGTCCTTCGAGAGAAGCGCTTGATCGTTGATGGAGATGCTGTCAGGATCGTTCTGACCATAATAGACGCGCAACTTGCGGTCGTACATGTTTGCCAACCCGAACTCGAATTCGTGCTTCGGAAAGTCTGCCACGGAGTAAGCTGTCTGATTGTCGCCACTATCCAAGATACTATTATAGACAATTACCTTCTTGATACTGTCCAAGTCGTTCTCATTCTTGAAGCCCTCCCACGACGGCTCGGTAATGATTCCTTTACGGAAAAGCGAGTCCAGATATGTCTGGATGGCATCGTTCGTAGGAGCAAAGACAGTGTAATGGCCACGGGCAGAAAGGAGCTGCTTCAGTGTGGTAGAGGAAACTTCACTGACAGGCATCTCGCTCAACAGACGCACATACTCGCTATAGTAGTCCTTGCTCTCGAGGTATTCTGAGATAGTCTTTTGCAGGAAAACGTATCTCGCTGATGTATCAATTTCCTCCTTGCAACCTACCAAAGCAAGTAACATCACAATTGCAATAAAAAATCTTTTCATCCGAAAAAAGTTTAATGTAGAAATACCTGTTAGCAGGAATTTCCGGTTAATATCTATTAGTTATAGTTATAGTTGATAGTTGAAGGTTTGCATTTTCGCACGCTCTTGTGTACAAATATACGTTTTTTTTTGATATAATGTATGCTTAGCCCCTATAAATTATACATTATTGGATAAAAAAGTGTATCTTTGCATGCATGAAACCATTTCTTGTAGATATTCCTGTACTCATCCTGTTCTTTAACAGGCCGCAACAGTTGAGCCAAGTTTTTGCTGAAGTGCGCAAGGCTCGCCCGTCGCGTTTGTTCCTCTATCAGGATGGGCCGCGCTCTGAGAAAGACATGCCTGGCATCTTGGCTTGTCGCGAAGTTGTAGCGCAGGTAGATTGGGAGTGCCAAGTGGAAACACTTTTTCAGGAAAAAAACTACGGGTGTGACCCTTCGGAATACATCTCGCAGAAATGGGCCTTCAGCCATGTGGACAAATGCGTTGTATTGGAGGATGACGATGTGCCTGCCGTCAGTTTCTTCTCGTTCTGCAAAGAGATGCTGGAGCGCTATGAAAACGACAAACGCATCACGATGATTAGTGGTTTCAACGTCGAGGAACAGACCTCCGACACAGAGGGCGACTACTTCTTCACTACGAACTTCAGCATTTGGGGATGGGCATCATGGCGGCGCATCGTTGACCTGTGGGATGAGCATTACACATGGCTCGACAACCCTGTCGTCGTGCACCAATTGGAAGAGTTAATACGCGAGCGAGGCTACCGTAACGACTTCCTGCCTATGTGCCGCAAGCATCGGGAACAAGGTAAGGCTTTCTACGAGACCATTTTCTGGGCGCACCTACTGCTTAGTAACGGTCTTGCCATCGTACCCTGCAAAAACATGGTTAACAACCTCGGTGCCACAACAGACAGCACACACTTCGGTGGCTCGCTCCAAACGATGCCTCGCGGCTACCGTCGCATCTTCACGATGAAAAGATACGAGATAGAGGAGGTCCATCATCCGCCTTACGTCATGGAGCATGTTGCATACCGACATCGTGCCTACCGTATCATGGGATGGATGAATCCGATGATTAAGGTGAGACGTTCCTTCGAAGAGCTTTTCTTGAATCTCCGCTACGGCAATTTCCGTTTCATATTTTCTGCCATCCGTAACCGCATCAACAAGTGGATGGGGAAGGAGGCTTATAAGTGAAAAAGTAAAAAGCGGAAGGTTATGAACGTATTACTTGTCAGTACCAGTGAACGAAGCGGCGGCGGAGCCATTGCAGCACGACGTCTCATGGAAGCCCTCAACAAGAACGGTGTGAAGGCAAAAATGATGGTGCGTGACAAACAATCGGATGCCGTTACGGTTTGCAAGGTTGGCAATAAGGTACCAAAGTTCCTGGAACGTCTTTCCGTATTGCCACGATGTGGTTTCAGCCGTGAACGTATGTGGCAGGCCGACATTGCCAATATTGGCATTGATATCACCCGTACCCAGGAGTTCCGCGAAGCCGACATCATCCATCTGCATTGGGTTTGTCAGGGAATGCTTTCGCTTGACGGAATTGAACGAATCATGAAAAGTGGCAAACGCATTATATGGACATTACATGACGAATGGCCCTACCTTGGGGTTTGTCATTATCGTGGCGACTGCATCGAGTCAGAATGCCGGCACTGTCCAATCCTCTGCGGCTCCTTGCCTTTCTCCATCTACAAGCGCAAACAATCTCTATACCAACGATGGCATCCAATCTTTGTCGGGTGCAGCCAATGGATTACTGGCCAGGCGCGACGTGCTATGCCCTCAGAACGTGTGGAGCACATCAACAATTGCATCCCCTCTGCTCTTTTCCATCCGACAGATATGCAGCAGGCACGTCAAGTCCTCTCCCTGCCACAAGACAAACGCTTGTTACTTTTCTGTAGCCAGAAGGTAACCGACGAGCGTAAGGGTATTGCATACTTGACCGAAGCTTTGCAGCAAATACCTACAAGCGAATTGCATTTAGTCATTGTAGGAAAGGATGCAAAACAGATTCCTTTGCCAGACAATGTTGGCATCACTCGTATTGGCGCTGTTAACGAACAAGAGATGCCTTTATTGTATAATGCCGTAGATGTATTCCTCACACCCAGTCTTCAGGACAACCTGCCCAACACCATCGCTGAAGCCATGAGTTGTGGCACACCCTGCGTTGGCTTTGATGTAGGTGGCATACCCGAGATGATAGACCATCTGGAGAATGGCTATGTGGCCCGTTACCGCGATGCTTCTGATTTGGCTACCGGCATCCACTTCGTCCTCGACCATAACCTGCGCGAAGCAGCCCACAACAAAGCTGCAGATTCATACGGAGAAACACACGTCGCACAAAAGTATATTAAGTTATTTTCGTGACATGAAACCTCTCTTCACCATAGCTACCGTCACTTTCAACGCCGAAGCAACCTTAGGACGTACACTCAAGAGCGTGGCCTCGCAGGACTATGCCCGCATTGAGCACCTCATCATCGACGGTTGTTCCACAGACCATACACTTTCGCTTGTACAACGCTATGTTGAGGAAAATCAGGCACGCCATAACATACGACTCATTTGTGAACCAGACAGTGGTCTCTACGATGCTATGAACAAAGCATTGCTCAGCGCCACAGGCGATTATATCGTCTTCCTCAATGCCGGAGACAGTCTGCATAGCACCAATACTATCTCTGCCGTAGCGCAGCTGACACAGTGGGTGAAGGGTAACTATAGGCATCCAGCCATCCTCTATGGTGACACATATTTGGTTGACAATGACGGCAACTTCCTGCGTCGACGCAGACTCACACCACCTGAGGAACTTACACCAAACACTTTCCTCGATGGTATGCGTGTCTGTCATCAGTCGTTCTATGTCCGCACTGATTTGGCGCGTGAAGTGCCCTACGACCTCCATTACCGCTACTCTGCAGACTTCGACTGGTGCATCCGCATCATTCGTCGTGCTACGCGTCGCCGTTTTAGGATAGTCAATACAAACCTCGTGCTAACTGACTACCTCAACGAAGGCCTCACAACAAGTAACCACCGAGCTTCACTCATTGAGCGTTTCCGCATCATGGCACACTATTACGGTTGGTCTGCTACTATTGTCCGACATTTCTGGTTCATCATAAGAGCAATAATTAAAAGGTGAAGAATTGAAAAAGTAAAAAGTTGAATGCTCCTCCCCTACTATCATAAGGACGTTATCGAAGCTGGCCTGGATGAAGCCGGACGCGGCTGTTTGGCTGGACCAGTCTTTGCAGCAGCTGTCATCCTGCCGCCCGACTTCAAGAGTGACCTACTCAACGATTCGAAGCAGCTCAGCGAACGCAAACGCTACGCCCTGCGTGAGGTCGTCGAGCGCGAAGCATTGGCTTGGGCTGTGGGCATCGTCAGCAATGAAGAGATAGACCGCATTAACATCCTGCGTGCCAGTATTCTCGCTATGCACCGCGCCCTGGATGGACTTATTCTACGTCCAGAAGAACTTATCGTTGACGGTAATCGCTTCACACCGTATTCTCCCCCTCTCTCTGGAGGGGAACGGGGGAAGTCCCTACCTTATACCACCATCGTCAAGGGAGACGGCAAATACATGAGCATTGCTGCTGCCAGCATTTTGGCCAAGACCTACCGAGACGACTACATGCTGCGCCTCCACAAAGAATACCCGGCATACCATTGGGACAAAAACAAAGGCTATCCGGCACCGGCACATCGCCAAGCCATCCGCAAGCATGGTTCTACACCCTATCACCGCATGACCTTTAACTTACTTGGTTCCCCTCAGTTGGAATTCGATTTTAACTCCTAAGCTTATTAACCCATTAATCATAAACTATGAAAAAAAGTCTTATCTATTTACTCTTTGTGCTGCTGACTATCTTTACGGCACATGCACAGGATTTATCTGTGTGTACCTACAACGTTAGGTATAAAAATTCTAGTGACACCGATGCCGGCAACGGTTGGAACACCCGTCGCACCTATCTCATCAACCTCGTCAACTTCCAACAACCTGACTTGCTTGGCGTACAGGAAGCAGTGAAAGCACAGATGACCGACCTGGCGAACGGGCTGAAAGGCTATGCCTACATTGGTGTAGGGCGCAACGACGGTGCAGAGAGTGGCGAGTATTCAGCTATCTTCTACCGTAAGGAGCGTATGGTGCTTCTTGACAATGGTGACTTCTGGTTGAGCGACACACCCTATAAACCTTCAAAGGGTTTCCCGAGCAAAGGCGGTTCCACTACGTACTACCGTATCTGCACATGGGGCAAGTTCTTCGACAAGCTCACCGGTACAGTCATCTATCATTTCAACACCCACATGGACCTTGATGAAACAAACCGGCAACAATCATACTATCTGATAAAGCAGAAGATTCAGGAGATTGCCAGCACAACCGCTCCCGTCATTGTAACTGGAGACTACAACGCTGTTCAAACCGGGGAAGCATATGAGCTGTTCTACAACTCGGGCTTTCTCTATGACTGCTATGCCCGCACCAAGCAAAAGTTCATGACCAATGGCACTTGTCCAGGCTTCAATGCAAACAACTATAGCACGGTAAGCGGGGGGGAATTGCGACGCATCGACCACATCTTTGTCACAAGGGCATTCAACATAAATCATTATGGAGTGCTCAACCCTTGCTATTATTCTACCGACGGAACAGCAAATTACGTATTGAAAGCGTATTCTGACCATAGTCCTGTGATAGCAAAGCTTTCCCTTAAAAACCCAGACATGGCCGAACTCACCACAACTCCACCGCCAATCATCGATGATGTTTACCAAATTTCTTCTCCTGAGGAGCTACAAGCCTTCTCATTCATTGTCAACGGCATAGCAGGATACACTCAGAAATCTTCGGCCAAGGCAGTCCTGACTGATGACATCAACATGAAGGAGATGAGTAGTTGGCTACCCATAGGAAATAACTCTGCTCCGTTCTCGGGCACATTCGACGGCCAAGGACATTCCATCCAAAACCTTGTCGTCAAAACTGGCAAGAGCTATTCCGGACTGTTCGGCAACACATCGGGAGCCACCATCAAGAATCTCTACGTCAGTGGCACACTTGTCGTTGCCGAAGGTTCAGGAGAGCATGGAATTGTGGGTTATGCTTCCAGCACTACCATTAAGGATGTACACTCCGCACTGAACATCTCCACCAACAAAGCTAATGCCGACACGAAACACATTGGAGGTATTGCCGGTTCGCTGTTCAATGGTTCTACCATCAACAGATGCTCATATTCGGGCAAACTCACCGATGCTGGTACCAACACAGTGGGTGGCATCGTGGGATATGCAGACCAAACCGTTAACAAAATCTATAATGCCATCAACTATGGTACAGTCAAATCTAATGGGGCAGAGACGAATACGGGCGGCATTCTGGGCTATGTGAACTATGCCGGCTTCAGGATTTCTTCTTGTGTCAACGTAGGAAGTGTAACTGGTAAAGAAACCTATGCCGGACAAATCATAGGGCGGCAATTGAAATCCATGACAACTAAGCCCTCGAATCTTTATTACCTCGAAGGAGGAATCGCGGCCTTTGGTTCCGGCACAGAACAAGCTTCTGCAACAGGTGCCACAACAGTCAATGCCGAACAGTTGCGGAGCGGCGAGATATGCTATAAGCTGAACGGCGACCAGACAGAAATCAATTGGTATCAGACCATCGGCGAAGATGAGTTCCCTGTTCTCGATAATAGCCACGGCATCGTCATTATTCAAGACGGCATCTACACAGGCATTGAGACAATAGACAACAGACAACAGACAACGGACAACGGTCAAGCAATCTACAATCTCTCGGGTCAGCGTCTCAACAAGATGCAGAAAGGCATCAACATTATGAATGGGAAAAAGGTACTCTTCTAATTTATAATTTATAAATTCAAATAGCTATGAAAAAGACATTATCATTCATCATCATATCATTTTTCATTTTTCATTTTTCATTTAGCCCTGCAAGGGCGCAGAACCTTTATATCGGTAGTTTCTATGTTACCTCTACCACAGAAGAGAGTTCCTATGGTGACGGTGGCAACAAATGGACAAACCGTATGCCTGTTATTTGCGATATGTTCAACTTCGAGCAGCCAGACGTTTTGGGATTGCAATCCTTGACAGAAGCCCAGATTGGACAAATCTCCAAGCGTATGACTTCTTATAAATTTGCAGGAGACATTCTTTACAACAAAGAACTTAATTTAGACACTTGTGGAATAGTCAGCGAAATGCCCGAGGGCAGCACCTGTTCCTGGGTAAGGTTGCAGAAGAATGGGAGTCCTTTTTATGTCTTCAATATATGCTTCTCCACTGAGATTACTGTTGCCACCTCATCGTCAACTCGAATCCGGACTGCGATTGGAGAGATAAACGCTGAGAACCTGCCGGTTTTCATTGTAGGTTTCCTTGGTGTCAATGAGACAAAGACGGCATATAGCAGAATAATTTCAAGATATAACGACTGCTTCACACAGGCTGCCTCCCGCAGTGCGGAATATGGTACAGTGAATAACTTCGATCTCACAGCTAATCACAGTGACGACCGCTACGACTTCGTGTTTACCTCAAAGAACGTCAGTGTCCAAGCCTATGGCCAGCTGCAATACGGCTACTTTACCAAGGAGTCCGATGGTAACATGAAACGCCGGCTGCCCTCAACGCACTTCCCTGTTATGGCAAAGGTAAAACTTCCATAATGAGATTATAAATTAAACTTTGAACATTTTAACTTTTGAAAGATGAAAAGATTGTTTCTTTCGCTCCTGCTGATTTACATGGTCGCTGGAGCATGGGCTGTGCCCAGGGCTGAGTATCCTCGCCCACAGTTCGAACGTCAAGATTGGCTTAACCTCAACGGCGAATGGAGCTACGCCTTTGATTTCGTTGGCTCTGGAGTAGAAAAACGCATGTACGAGAGCAAGGGCTTCGACGATAAGATTACCGTTCCCTTTGCGCCTGAGAGCAGGCTTTCGGGTGTTGGCTATACAGATTTCATTGGCAACATCTGGTACCATCGGCAGATTCAGATGCCTGCCGATTGGGCTGGACGTAATGTCATGCTCAATTTCCAGGCTGTGTATTACAATTCAGAAGTATATGTAGATGGCACGTTGGCTGGTCGTCACTTTGGCGGTAGTACGGGCTTTTCCATTGATGTTACCCGTTTCCTGAGGGATGGCAAGGCGCATGACCTTGTGGTTCATGCATATTCAGATACCCGCACCACCAAGCAGGCTGCTGGTAAGCAGAATGTTCGCTTGAGTCAGTTCGAATGTATGTACACCCGTACCACGGGCATCTGGCAGACGGTGTGGATGGAGCCCGTTGATGCTAAGGGCTTGAAGAACGTGCAGTTCATTACGGATATTGACCAGAAGCAAGTCATCGTCCATCCTCACTTCTATGCCCAGGATGGCGGCACCATAACCGTTACTCTCAAAGATGGCGCTAAGGTCGTTGCTACCAAGACCGCCGTTGCTACGGATGCCTCCACACTTATTCTGCCCGTCAAAGCACCCAAGCTGTGGAGCCCAGAGAGTCCATTCCTTTATGACCTTACTTACGAAATAAAGGATGCGCAAGGAAATATTGTAGATAAGGTCAATTCATACTTGGGAATGCGCAAGTTCCATTGCAGCGGTAACAAGACCTATCTGAACAATGAGCCTTTTTACCAGCGACTGGTGCTCGATCAGGGTTTCTATCCCGACGGCATCTGGACAGCTCCTTCCGATGAGGCACTCAAGCGTGACATCGAGCTTTCTATGGCTGCCGGCTTCAATGGTGCACGGCTTCACCAAAAGGTCTTCGAGGAACGTTTCCACTATTGGGCCGACAAACTTGGCTATATCACTTGGGGCGAGGCTCCCTCGTGGGGCATGAATGCCAACGACCCCGAGGTGGCCCGTAACTTCACCTCCGAGTGGACCGAGGAAATCGTTCGCGACCGCAACCATCCCAGCATCGTTACTTGGACACCCATGAACGAAGAGTGGTGGCCCGACCGCGTGCAATTTCCCCGCTTCGTTTCTGATTTGTACGACCTCACGAAGCAACTCGACCCCACCCGTCCTTTCCATGATGTCAGTAGTGGAGCACATGTAAAGACCGAGATCTGGTCAACTCACAATTACGAGCAAGACCCTAAGCGCTTGCAAGAGGTCATTTTTAGTAACGGCAAATGGTTCCAGGCACCTCACGACCCCATAGACGTGTATCGTACCAATACCGGTTTCAACCGTCCAACTGATGTCAACCGTTACGACTATCCCCTCTATACCGAGCCTACCATGCCTTACATCTTAGATGAGTTTGGCGGCATCAAATGGGTAAAGGATCAGGATAAAGCCACAGGCAATAGCAATGCCTCTTGGGGTTATGGCGAACCGCCTCACTCCCTGGAAGAGTTCTATGCCCGCCTGGAAGGTCAGGTTGATGCGCTCATGAATATCTCCGATCATGTTTGGGGTTACTGCTTCACCCAACTTACCGACGTAGAGCAGGAGCAGAACGGTGTCTATTTCTATGACCGCACCACTAAGTTCGATATGAATCGCATTAAGGCAATTTTCTCTAAGAAACCAGCTAACAGTAAATAACTAATTCTTTCAGTAACTATGAAATAGTTAATCATTCTTTTTTCTTTAGTGCTGACAGCGATTACGCTATCAGCCCAAACGTCTGTGACTGTGGACGGCATCAAGTACACGCTCGATGACGAAGGCAAGACGGCCACCGTCACCTATCCCACTGAGGGTGAACCTGGCTCCAGCAACCCGAACACCTACACGGGCAGTATTGTTATTCCCGCCACTATCAACGTGGAGGTCACGGACTACAACGTGACTGCCATCGGCAAGAAAGCGTTCCGAAGTTCTACCATCACGTCTATCAGCCTACCCGAAGGCTTGCTCACGATAGGCAAGGAAGCCATCTGCAAGACAGACATCACCGAAATTACCGTGCCAAACTCCGTCACGAAACTCGAACAGTATGCCATAGGACAGAACTCGAAGCTCAAGACCCTTACCTTCGGCGAGCATATTGCCGATAATCCTTGGGGCTATTGGGTGGCATGGCGCTCGTCTGGCGGCTACGATGTCTATATGATTTGCGACGCAATGCCGACACTGCCCGACGAATACACTTTCGGCGACAGTCACGCCTCCACCATCCATGTGAAACCTGAACTAGTCGATCAGTACAAGGCCGACCAATGGTGGGGCATGCACAACATCGTTCCTCTTGGCGTAGAGTTCATCGAATTCACCGTCGATGGCATCAAGTATAAGCAGACAGCCGAGGACGAAGTCAGCGTCACCTATTCCACAGACAGTAAGCCTGGCTCAAGCAATCCCAACCTCTACACGGGCGATATAAACATCCCGGCACAGGTCATCTACGAAGACAAGACCTACAAGGTAACAGGCATCTCCAGTTATGCCTTCCGCTATGCCGACATAACCTCCATCACACTTCCCGAAGGGCTCATCTCCATCGGCGAGGAGGCTATCTACAAAACCAACATCACCGAGTTGACTCTGCCGAACACCCTCACAACGATGGGCCAATACTCCATGGCATATAACTCAAAACTGACGACCATCACCTGCGGTAGCGACATTGCAACGAAGGAGTGGGGCCGTTGGGTCTTCTGGCGTGCATCCGATGCATACGACGTTTATATGATTTGCGAGACGAAACCCGAAGTTCCCGACATCTATACCTTCGACAACGACTTCGCCTCCAACTCCACATTTATCAGTCCCTCTATCTTGACTACAAGATGGACTACCATTGGAACTGCTACAATATCGTTCCGGACCTGGTGCAGGAGATGTCCCACGAAGACCTGCAGAACGCCATTGCGTCCTATAGCGCGAAGTTGCCTGCCGATGAGGAAGTGGGCACAGACCCAGGCTTCTATACAGCCGCCAGCGTGCAGGCTATCAAAGATGCGCTTGCAGCTGCCAACGCACTCGGCGAGGATGCAACAGCACAGCAAAGGAACGAGGCCTTGCTCCAAATGATTGTCGCCGTGGATGGACTCTCTGTCAATCCGCTCAACGAGGGCTATTACTACATCGAGAGCTTGTATAACAACAAGTATATTCGAACCAGTTCCGACGGTTATGTTGCTGTAAAGACTTTCGATGAATCGGATACCAGATTCTGCTTCAAGCTCACCCGTAAGGGCAGCAACTGGTATGTTCGGGCTGCGGGTGACGATACAGCGTACTTTGGTGCTCCCGATGCTGATGGTTGGGTTCTGTTCTCCACCACCCCCGATTATGAGCAGATAATCACATGGATTAGCGGCGGCAAGTTTAAGATGCAATGTCTTAACGAAGGAACTGCAAGCAATCTTTATGGTCAATCCAGCGGTTATGTATTTGTCAGCAGCGATTATACCGACGACAATAGCCGAGCCCAGTGGCGCTTCCATCCTGTACAGAGCGGAATGTTCGAGCAGGACTTCAACATTGAAAACATTCGCGTCAGGGAGTTCATGGCCGAGGTGACATATACAGCCGAGGAAGAGACGAAAATCAAGCCCTACAATGTGGCTCCTCCCGACCATCGCGACTGGCCCGAACCTGCAACAATCTTCTGGACACAGAATGCAGCAGCTACTGCTCAGATTGTCACATGGAGTCTCAACGCCGACTTCTCCGATGCCTTTACTGCAGAAGTTGGATTGAGCAATGCACACTACGAGATATTCAATCTGCTCCCTGACAAGACCTATTATTATAAGGTAGAGCTTACTATCGACGACACTCCCACCGAAATTATCAACTCCAGCTTCACAACAAGTGGTCAGTTACGTCAAATCAAGGGCGAGGGCTCGGGCAATATGCGTGATTTAGGTGGATGGGCGACCGCCAGTGGCAACCCCATCAAGTACGGTCTCATCTATCGCGGTGCCGAATGGAACGGTGAGTATCAGCTCACACCGGAAGGCATTGCTGCTCTCCGTCAGGTTGGCATCAAGGCTGAACTTGACCTCCGCATAGATTGGGAGGCAGCCTACATCACACAGTCTCCACTGGGCGACGATGTCACCTACCTCCGCATCACCAACGAGGACTACTACGAGAGTGGTATGCAGAACCGCAAGGACCTCTATTTACAGGACCTCCAGTTCGTTTTTGATTGCGTGAAGAACGACAAGCCCGTCTATTTCCACTGTCACATCGGAGCTGACCGCACTGGCACATTGGCCATCATCCTCGAAGGCCTGCTTGGTGTCAGTGAGAGCGACATGTATAAGGACTACGAGCTGACCACCTTCTCCTATTACGAGACTCATCGCTACAAGGAGAACGTTGCAGGCATAATGGAGTACATCAACACGTTGGCAGGCAAAACGCTCATCGACAAGTTCTACACTTACTGCCACGACGAACTCGGACTTTCTGCCAAGGAGATTGCCGACTTCCGCCAGAAGATGTTGGGAACCGTCTATCCTTCAGACATCAAGAACATGTTAAGCGAAGCCACTACCTCTCTCGACCTCACCCCCTACACCTTCGAGGCCGAGGCACTGACTGCCAACATGCCAACTGGTACCAACCTCCTTGTCACCGTAGCACCTGAGACAGGCATCACAGGCCAGAACATCATCAACGATGGTGTATGCGAAAGCCTCGTCCTGACAGATGGTGTTGATTTCGGTACCCCCAATGCCTTTACCGCCACGCAAGCTTCCTTCACCACCAATGTCAACACCTATAAGACACTCGTACTCCCCTTCGAGACTGCCGTTCCAGAAGGATTCACCGCCTCTAATGCAACATCCGTCACAGGAGCATTCATCAATCTCGAGGAGACTAACACCATCTGTGCTGGTTCTCCCGTGCTGGTACAGGGCGATGGCGCTTTTGAACTCACAGCAACAAATGTAGCAGTGGCAGCCACCGAAGGAGAGACCCTCACGAACGGCTTGCTTTGTGGAACATATCAAAGCGTTCCTGCTCCCGTAGCCTCATACGTATTGCAGAAACAGAACGATGTCATTGGATTCTATCTTGTAGCAGAAGATGTACAGCCTACAGTAGGTGCTTTCCGTGCTTGGTTGGATGTCCCGCAGACTGGTGCCAAAGCCTTCTTCTTCAATGATGATGCGACAGGCATAAATGCAATTGATAATGGAGAATTGACAATTGATAATGCCGCTATCTATAACCTTGCCGGTCAGCGTCTCATGAAGGCTCAGAAGGGCGTCAATATCGTGAATGGAAAGAAAATATTAAAATAATAAGAAATGTAGGATTGAAGAAATTATGAAAAAGACATATAATAAGCCCTGCATTGAAGTTTTACATGCAGAATGCGAAGAGATCATAGCAGTTTCCATCATACAGGGTGGAACTGCTGACGACTCTGAAGTTCTGAGCAAGGAGAATGCCGACTGGGATATGTGGGGAGATCAGTAGGCCTCTATATTGTTCAGGCAGATAGGACCGCGTGCATCAGTGATAGAGACTCTTATAGCTGATGCTTCCAACGCGGAGAAACGTAGAATACGTTTATAGCCAATGGTGGTTGTGGGTTCGCCTGCATCCACCATTTTCCATCTGTCTCCGACAAGTGCCTCTACGGTAAATGACTTCACCCTCTGTCCCAACGGGATGTACTCTTGCAGCAGGAGCTGATGCACTTTGGTGGGTTTGCTGAAAGTAAAGGTCACGGAACCTGAGTTCTCCCCGTCAGGAGTAGCCCAATACGTGTCCCATTTGCCATCCTTCAATTTCTTCGCGGAGAATTTCTTCCCTCGCTCGCTGCTGGCTGTAACTTTGGCCTTACGAAGCAGATTCGTCTTCATATCCACGTCGATAATCTGACGGAAACGGACCGCATTCGCACTGTCAATGGCATTCACTCTGCCCTCGCGGTCCACGGGGAAGTTGAGCAGGAAAGTGGCATTCCTTCCAACCGACTTATAGTACAGGTCTGCCAACTGCTCCGGCGTTTTCACCTTGCTGTCCTCTTCCGGATGATAGAACCATCCTGGGCGGATGGACACGTCGCATTCAGCGGGAATCCATGTGTCGCCATCAGTTTGTCCTTGCTCCAGGTCCTGTTTGTTGGGATAACCCGGATAGACCTCCTTCTTGCGGAGGAAGGACCAGTTGAGGGATCCGGCCACACCCCGTTCATTACCCACCCAGCGGCATCCCGGACCTCCGTCGCTGAAGATGATGGCTTGCGGCTGATGCTCTTCTATGATGGAATGAATCTTTGGGAAGTCATAGTAGTTGCGGCGGTCTATCTTGCGAGTCTCGCGTGCACCTCCGTAATAGCCGTCACCTCCGTTGGCACCATCAAGCCACACTTCGAAGAGCGGTCCGTAGTTCGTGACGAGGTCCGTGAGCTGTTTGTGGTAGTAATCCACATACTCCTGACGTCCGTACTCAGCATGGTTCCTGTCCCAGGGCGACAGATAAATGCCCATCTTCAGGCCGTACTTGTCGCAAGCCTTTCGCAGTTCTGCCAGCACATCCACCTTGCCGTCCTTGTTCTTAGGGCCATCGTAGGAGGAACGTGTGATGTTATAATCTGTAAGCGGACTGGGCCACATCGTGAAGCCATCGTGATGCTTGGCAACGATGATGACACCCTTCATGCCGGCTTGCTTGAAGGTTCGCACCCACTGCTCCACATCCATCCTTGACGGGTTGAATGTTTTAGGGTCAGCATCGCCATAGCCCCACTCTTTGTCTGTAAAGGAGTTCAGCCCGTAATGCACAAAAGCGTACGTCTCCATCTTCTGCCACTCCACTTGCTTGGGTAAGGGTAGGGGCCCAATAGGAGCAGGAGGAGTATTCTGTGCCTGGGCAAGGAATGAAATAATGAAAAAATGAAGGAATGAAATAATGATTCGTTTCATGGATTATGAATTATGAATTATGTTCCGGCGTTGCCGCCTGAGCGAATGCGAAGAACTCTAAACTCTAAACTATGAACTTTAAACTATACTTTCAGGAAAATCTTCTGACGATACATGAAGTACATGAAGAGCCACAGAACCAGCATGTAGCCCAGCGTCTCTGCCACAGCATAGTACTGCTCCGGCACCAGGCTGAAGACACCGTCGAAGACGCGGTGGTTAAGCTTGGAAAAGTCAATGAACCGCGGAGCCATGTAGATCAGGATGGAGTTCATGCCAATCACCTTGAAGTAGAAATCCCATTTCCTCCACCCCAGAACATCAATAATAAAATAGAACAGGGCGAACATGATGAGGGAATATCCAGCCACAGCCAGGACGAAAGAACTGCTCCACAGAGCTTTGTTGATGGGGTAGAACATGTTCCATCCCGCACCGAGGAGTGCAGACACCACGCCAGCTGCGAAGAGCACCAGCGCAGTCTTCGTCGTTGGTTTGGAGCGTTGTACGAACATACCCGTCAGCATACCCAGCATTGCCGTACAGATGGCGGGCAGAGTGGAGAGAAGACCTTCGGGGTCGTAATCCGGTTTATAGCAGTGCGGTCCCAGCAGCGTGCGGTCTATGTAGCAGGCGATGTTGCCCTCACGAGTCAGCGGGTCAATAGAGGGGTCAACGCCAGGAGCATGCACGAAGGCGGAAACCAGCCAATAGCTAATCAGGATGACTGGCACGACAGCTATCTTCGGCCACAGTTTCTTGCCCGTTGTCGTGAAGATGAGGGCGGCGAACATCCACGCCAGACCGATGCGTCCCAGCACGCTGGGCCAACGCAGCGTCTCGAACTCAAATTTCAGTAACCCACTGCAAATCAAGCCCAGGAGTACCAGTACGAGGCCACGGCGTAGAATTTTCAGATAGATGCTCGTCATCGACTTACCTTTCTCCTTCTGCTTTTGGAGGGAGAGGGGGAACGAGATACCCGCGATGAAGAGGAACAGCGGGAAGATGGTGTCGTGATGCACCAAGCCGTCCCAAGGCACATGATTCATGTGTCTGGCAATAGCCTGCCAAACGCCAGAATCCGGGAATAGGGCGGCAATGGCAGTCAGTAGCGTTGCACCGCCTGTGATGAAGAACATGTCGAAGCCTCTGAGTGCATCCAGCGACTCAAGTCTCTTGTTTGTCTGTTTGTCTTGCATGGTTATCTATAGTTGAGTTTATGAGTTTATGAGTTTATGAGTTTATGAGTTTGTGAGTTTATGAATTGGTTTTGTAGCTGCAAAGTTAGTGAATAATTTGCAAATTGAAAGGATTTTTCACGAAAAATGAAGTAAAAAATAAAAAAACTTTCACGAGCGGTCCAAATAGCCATACTAATGCAAAATAACTCACAAAACAACATAATATGGCAGAAAAATATGCTGAATGACAACATTTTCGATGCATTAAGTTAAAATTTTTCATGATTTTTCTTGGTTGTAATGTAAAATATTCGTAATTTTGCCGCAGAAAAGCGTCTTTTTTAGAGAAAATTGACGTAATAATTTAATAATGTATATAAAGTAACAAGTTTTTATAAACTAAATTAAGTCATGAAAAGAAATTTCAAATGGATGCTCGTCGCCATCCTGACTATCTGCGGCGCAATTAATGTTTATGCCCAGAGTGGCTACACATTAACGAGAATCTCTAATCCCGAACTGGGAGAGGGAGAAATTGACGGTTACATTGCCGGAGGTGATCGTGCCAACGACTACACATCATGTATGGCTGAGTGCGGTGACCTGATTTTCATTGCCACATCTCGCAACCTGGGTGCAGGATGGGTTAACACCTACTCGCCGAAATGCGATTTCTGGGGAATCTTCGAAAGCGCCATTCACGGCTTCTATCCTCATCCCAGAGACAACTATGATGGAGCTAACATCATTGCCTACAACAAGAAGGACGGCTCTTTCAAGATTGTGTATAGCAGCGAGAGCTCAGTTTACTTCCGCAGCGCAGTTTCTGATGGCAAGTGCGTTTACTTCGGTGCCTTCAGTGCTGACCCATTGGTAAAGCCTTACATCCTTGAGATTGATAAGACTGGCAATGCTTATTTGGCTGACGGAACTCCCAACAAGGTCTTCGAGACTGACGACTGCGTTGCTCTGCGTGGCTGCTTGTATGACAAGCACGTTATCTTTGCAGGTGCTGACGACCGCAACCTTGATGCTCCTTCCAATGTTGTCAAGCTCGCTGTGTTCCGTAAGAGCAGTAGCGGTGATTGGAACCGTGTGGCAGACTACAAGGACTTTGGCTTGTATGCTTATGACGACGTTCTCAAGAATTGGGGTGACTGTCCTATTTGGGGACTTGCCGAGTACAACAACTACCTCTATGTTACTATCCCCACAAGCGATGGTTTTGTAATCTTCCGCGGCCACATGGCAGGCACTGGTGAGACAGGTAACAAGTGGGGTTGGTACTGGGAAGAGGTTGCCGGTAAGGATAACGGCAAGAACTATCCCGGTCTGAGCGCTGAATTGGAAGCAGCTCCCAACTACATTCCTAACCTCAGCGGTTCACTCCAGGTATTCGACGGCAAGCTCTATGCCTACAACTTCGACCACTCCATCTTCGGAGAGTTCTCAGTTGCATACAATGGCCTCAAGGCTATGACCCTGCAGACTGACCCTGCCACCGCTCTTGACTATCTCCGCTTCATGTACGATCTGCTGGACAGCCCGCAGAAAGTATGGTGTCTGAACAACGCAACCGGTAAATTCGAGCTCCAGGAGAGCTTCACCCAGAACATGCTTGGCACTATGAACGGACGCATGGGTGTTTACGACGGTCAGCTCTACGTAGCTACCCTCGACCCGGGTCACATTTATCTCCTGTTGTCTCAGATTGCATCCAGCGACATCATCAACCTGACTCCCTCTCAGATTATCAGCAAGTTGATCTCTCTGTTCCAGACCAGCAGCCTTCTGAAGAAGAGCCCGAAGAAGGACACCGTCCTGATTGACCAGCTGGATCTCCTGCAGAAGCTTCTGGCACAGTTCCTGGTTTGCGACATCATCAAGTCCACCAACATCAACGACATTCTCAGTGCCCTCGACCTGACTAAGTTGAACGATTTCATCAAGACCCTCACAGGCAGCACTGACGTGCAGATTTCTGGTGACTACAAGAGCCTGATCGACCTCATCGTTCAGCTCATCCAGGCTAAGCTCGGTGGCACCACCATCGATATTCCAACAATCGACCTCCCCGACCTGTCTGACGTACTGGACTACAAGACCCTGCTCGAGGATATCGTTAAGCTCATCCAGGACAGACTGAGCGGTGGCTCCGGCACACTGCCTGACATTCCTGGCATCACAGACCTCCTGAACCAACTTCTTGAGAAGCTGAACGGCGGTTCCGGCACAACTCCCGACTACACCGACCTGACAGCCCTCATCGAGCTCATTCTCGAGAGACTCGGTGGCAGCACAACCATCACTCCCGACTATTCACTTCTGGTTGACCTCATCAAGGCCCTCCTCGGTGGTAGCAGCACAACAACTCCCGACTACAGCACATTGATCGACCTCATCAATTCTATCCTCAATGGTGGTTCAGGCACAACTCCTGACTACACCTCATTGCTGGATTTCATTCAGAACCTGCTCAACTCAGGCAGCACAAGCTCCATCAGCGAGTTCCTGCGTGACCTCCTGCTTGGCGGTCTGATGGGTAACCTGTTGGACGACCTGAATGCATTGATTAACGGTTTCAATGGTGGAGCCATCTCCGACTATGTATATCTCTACAACCGTCTGCGTGCTGAGAAGATGGGCTGCGACATCATGCGTACCTCTGATGGTGTGAACTTCGAGTTCATCACCCGCGATGGTCTCGGTGACAAGTACAACTACGGATGTCCTAGCTTCCTTGCCAGCGAAAACGGTCTCTACATTGGCACAAGCAACTCCTTCTTTGGCGGTCAGCTCTGGCTGCTCACCAACGACGGCACACCTGGTGCTTGGGCAGCTGACGATGCCGATGCCATCCAGACCATCACCGGTGCAGCAACCCAGTCCGGTTACTACACACTCGACGGCCGCCGCATGAATGGCAAGCCCTCACAGAAGGGTATCTACATCATCGACGGTAAGAAGGTATCTTATTAATACATACCTAAAGTATAACTATAGCAGGGGGCGTGTCATTGCGACGCGCCCCCTGCTCGTTTTGTCCGTTTCTATTTACACCTTCCATTTTACTTCTCAATTTTCACTTTACATTTTCCCAATGTGCATTCCCGTTCTTTCGGGAACAACCTTGCTCTGCCTTCGTCGTTAGCGTCCTATCCCTACCACCGGAGGATTACTATCCCTCCCTTCGGAGGATTACTATTCCTCCCGTCGAAGGATTACTATTCCTTCCGTCGGAGGATTACTATCCCTCCCTTCGGAGGAATACTATCCCTTCCGTCGAAGGATTACTATTCCTTCCGTCGAAGGATTACTAATCCTCCGTGCCTAGGATTAGTATCGCTCCGTTTATAGGGAAGGCTCGCTGGCAGGGGAGGGACGGTATGCTGTTTTCGTGACGACATCATCTAAAGCTTTGGGGACCCCAAAATGCCATTTTCGAAACACTTAACTATTTCTCTCAAAACACTTAAGTGTTGCTATAGTAACATTTAACTGTTTCTTTCGAAACACTTAACTGTTTGGAATGCCAAATGAGCAGATTGCTAAATATACCAACCTTTCTGTCGAAGAGATAGAAGCTACGTAATTCAAAATAAGTCAAAAGACTCAATTAATCCATACAGCATTCAAAACGGCTTTTGCAGCTTGCAAAGACTATTCTTGCAGCTTGCAAAGACTATTCTTGCAACTTGCAAAGACTATCTTTGCATCATGCATTAATAGTGCAACTTTTTCTGCTCCGCACAGAAAATATTTTTCCTCTTCGGAGGAAAAAGTTTTCCTACGCACAGTAAAAAATACTGCTTCCCTATGAAGATTTTGAGAAAAAGATTGTAATAAAGAAAATAACAGGAAAAACTCTTTTGATGTTTGCAGCTCTTTCAGAGCTTTTTGTGCTAAGTACTATGCCTTGCCTTTAAGAGCGAGCTCTTACGTCCAAGCCATAGCTCTTATCACATAACTCCGTTATTACATACATCCCAAAGCAAAAACACCGACTTCTCAAGTCTAAAAAACATTGTTCAACCATAACGAAAACGAAAACCAAAATGAAACCCATAACAGTTTTCAGAGTTCAAGAATTGTTTAGGTTCGAAGAACCGGTGTTTTTGCTCACAAAGTATGTGATGGATCTGTAAGAGACAAAGATTCGAGGTGGATATTTTTATCTGCGAGCTTGCTCACAAGGAAAAATAGTTACCTTGAATCTTATAAGGACTGTAAGTCCGACATATACTGACGTGAGAGTTTTTATGGATTTTGTTTAAATCTAAACACAGGGGTTTGCGGGTGCATTGTAAAACTTTTTTTGTGTTTTGGGGTGCTTTTTTGATGTTTCTTCGTTATCCCTTTTGTGCGACTTTTGTGACTTTTTTGTGCTTTTTGAGGGTTTTTGCTTGTTTTTTCAGCAAAATCCGACTCCATTTAATGATAAATTTCGGTATTTTAATGATAAATTACGGTATAAATCATCGGAAATGTATTTAATGATAAATCTTTCCCATTTAATGATAAATGGTTTTTGAGAAAAAGATTGTAAATTTGCATAGAGATTTTTGAAAACTAATAGTATGAAATTGACACGATATATCATCAAAATTCTGATTTGCTTATTTGCCCTGCCGATGCGTGCGCAGTCGGACGGGGGCGAAATGATAAAACGCTACGCTGAGGAATATGTCACGTGCGAGAATGCAAATACGCGTTTGCGGCTTGCCAACAAATTCTTTACCTACCTGCACGAGATAGACTACATCGACGAGCCCATTGCGTTTCCTGACGGCTCCCATATCGACTCGGTGGATGTCAATGTCTATTACTACGTGGCCGAGTGGTATTACGGCGAAGGCGAATACCAGACAACTATAAACTACTGTATGCGTGCGACGCAGTGCATGGGTGTGGTGGACGACGCCTCGAAGAGCGATGTCTATGGTCTGCTGGGAGCCGCCTATTTCCGCATGAGTGCCTTCGACAAGGCTGCGGATGCGCTGAACAAGTGCTACGAGCTCGACAAGAAGACAGGCGACTTCGACCGCATGAGCTCCACCCTGAACGGCATCGCCAGTGTATTCGTTGCCGCAGGTAAGCCTGAGGAGGCTGAGAAGTACATTCAAAAGGCGATAGCTGCCAACAGCCTCACGGAGAACCTGAACCGCAGGGCAGTCCTCTATGGCACGACGTCCGAGATATACCGTTCGATGAACGATCTGGAACAATCGTTGAATTATGCACGCAAAGCCCTCGACACGGAGCGTCAGATTGGCGATAGCGCCAAGATAGGCGTGCGCCTGTCGCAGTTGGCGAATGCGCAGCTAGGACTCTCGAAGATAGACGATGCCCGCCGTTCGCTCGAAGAGGCCATCCCCCTGCTGCATAGCAGCGGCAACCTGCATTCATGGGGAATATGCCAAAACCAGATGGGCGACATCCTTGCCAGCGAGGAGAAGAACGAGGAAGCCGCTGCCTGCTACCTCGAGGCAGCCATGCTATTCCTGGGACAGGGTGATAAATATAATGAATTACACGCGCGCGAGGGACTGTACAATGTGATGAAATCCTCCTCCCCAAGCGATGCTATGATGCACATAGAACGGGCAAAGCTGTTGCAGGACTCCATCTACAAGCATGATACTGGCGAGGCATTGGGAAAGTACAACGCTATCTATTTCAACGACATCCTACAGAAGGAGAAAGAACGCACGGAGCGACGGGTGCACATCCTCCTGATATCGACAATCATCCTGCTTGTCATTATCGTTCTGGGAATAGTTCTCACATACTGCCACCAAAAGCGGAAGCAGAGACACTATGAGCAGCACCTGAGCACCATGCAGGACCAGAACGAACTCATCAACAAGCAATTTCAGAACATGCTTGCAGACACCATACCCGATGCCGACAATCTGACCGAGGACGACAGGCAGTTCCTGTCGCAGCTGACGAGCATTGTCAGTGCCGCAATCGGAAAAGGCAACCCAGACATAGAGGCGTTAGCCGAGCAGATGCACATCAACGGCGTCACCCTGCGCCGCCGCCTTTACCAGACCATGGCTGTCACTCCGAAGGCCTTCATCCATCAAGTGCGCATGAAAAAGGCCAAGCACCTGTTGCAGAACTACCGCGACCTCACCATTGCCGACGTGGCGGAGAAGTGCGGCTATTCGCAAATGTCCAATTTCACGAGGGCCTTTACGAACTTCTACGGCATCATGCCGACCGATGCCAGATCACAAACAACATAAAACCCTAAACTTAAAAATCAAAAAACCTTATTAACTCACAAACTTAAAAACAAAAAACCTTATTTATTAATCATTTAAAAACAAAGCGTATGAAAACAAGAATTTTATCTCTTGTGCTGTTTCTGCTCACCACATTGGGGGCAACAGCAGCTCCTTACTGTAGTGTAAGTGTCAGATGGTTTGACTCTGGAAAGAACGCCTACGGCGAGACCTCTGCTGATTTTTACTCTGGTAACGAAAAATCAATCGATTTAGGAAGTGAGGGGAAAATTAAGTGGAAACCTCAATCCTATTGTCTGGAATTCAGTGAAGGTGCAAAGATTATGAGTCTTACAATCAGTGCTGATTTAGTAAATGCTTTAACTCTAGACCTACCCAATGTGATGATTGGAACTCTTAAAACAGAGCCTCCCATTGATCTTACTTATAAAAATAACAAAACTTATAAACTTCGCATTGGTACAGTCGAGTTCTTAGGCTCCAATAAAACTTTCAGAATCCCTGAAGGATGGAATGTAAATATTGATAACATCAAAGGTGCCCCTGACAAATCCAGCGAGATAAAGGTAGAGGCTGGTAGTACCCTGTCAATAAATCAAAACAGTAACAACTATGTAACAGGTCTTCGCTCAATTAAATGCGGTGAGGGAGTGGGCATTACAAGTCCCCACGGAGTTTTCGTAGAAGGTGGTATCATCAAGGATATTTCCGGTAAGCCCTATACGGGCACTGTGAAAATCGGTCCTGTCAAGAGCTACGGTTTCTTACTTGGCGATACGGAGATAACCGAAGCCAACTACGACCTGCTCGACAAGCCGACGAGATACCTCTCCGGTGTCTCTAGAGGTGAGTTAAATTATAATCCGGATGAGAAAACGCTCACCATGAAGGATTTCGAGATTGATGGTGAAATCCTCAATAGGGAGAACCCCGGCCTGCGCATCATAGTACGTGGTGAATGTCGTGCCAGTGGTCTGTTAATGTTCTGCAACACCAAGCTGCTGAACTATGGGAAGAGCAACGGAAACAGTCTGAAAGTCGATGGCGTTCACATTTGGGAATGTTCGACGCTTTATAATTACACTGAGCTTTATACACCCTATATCAATGGCTCTGAAATAGATGGAAAGTCGGCAAAGCTCTGTCTTGAAAACGATGCCTCCAAACTATATGGCAAAGTATTCTTTGATGGACACTGCGGAAAAAATATTGTGATGTGGCTTGTCAAATTAGTAAATCTCGTCGATATGCCAAGCAATTTAGCCCTCAATTCAATGATAAAAATGGATGGAGGTTACGATTTTTTCAGTAGGAATATTTACTATGGCGAAAATCATGGTAGATATGGCATCTTTGATAAGAGTGACGATAACAACTTCTATAAACCGGAATATGTATCTCAATTATATTTAGATGGCTACCAGACAGTCTTTCCGCTCAAGGTTGGCGGTGTTCAGGTCACGTCGGCTAACCAGTATTTCATCGAAGGTAAAAACATCCAGTATGCGCCCGACGGAGATTTCTTTGCTACAATGAGCTATGACCCATCGACTAACACGCTATATATGGATGGCGCAAATATCAATGTTGGGGGAACTATGCCCGCCATTGAGTACACAGGCAACGACGTCCTCAAAATCGAAATAGGAAGGAACGATTTCTTGAAGAGTCAGAATCTGGTTCCGGGTTCCGCGAATAAAGTTGGCAGCAGAAAGCTGACTTCGACCATCAACTGTGATGGCTGGGCACCAGCTTTGGAGAGCAGCGCCAACACTTCTATCAGATGGGGCCAAATGACCGTCAATTCGCAGAACAGCGCAAGCAAGAAGTGCGGTGCGTTCAACATTGCTGGCTACATGTCTTTCACTTGTGAGACAAATGTCACTGTGCCTATAGTTAGCGCCAAGGAGCTTAAAGCCTCCATTGGGGCTGTTGTGAATATCACCAAGTGCCTGGCCGGCAGCAATACGTCCTTCGGAGAAAACACCTACAAGGCAACGCTGAAGAACTGCGACGTGGTGGCTTCGGATCAGGCATACTACGAACCGGACAACCAATTCATCTATGCCACAGGCCCTGTCAGCATTGTTCCCAACAGCAAGGCTACGACATATCCTTACTGGGTATTTGGCAGGCAGGTTACCTCGACGAACTGCGGCTACGTGAGCGGCAGCTATCTGAAGAGCGGCTCCCTCAAGTACAACCCCTCGACCAACATATTCGAGATGCGCGATGCCCAGGTGGACTACAGCGAGGGCAGCGAGCCCTTCATCAAAACCAAGGACCGTCCCCTGACCCTGATGCTCTATGGCAACAACGCTGTCAACTGCTCTGCCGAGGCCATCGTGGCCGACGGTGAACACCTGAGCATCCTGGGCAACAAGTGCGGCCTCACCCTGAAGCCTGCCACCAGCACCTCCAAGGCTGCCAGCGTGCAGCTGGCCAACGAAGCTGCCATGAGCGTCTATGCTTCGGATCCCAGCTTCGTCTTCCAGCGCATCGCTGACGACGGCACATGCACAGTGGAGGTCGGCTGCCCCATGACCGTCAATGGCAATGGTTATGAACCCACCATCAACGTGAAGAAGATTGAGCTGGACGAGGATGTTGAGCTGCTGAACACACTCGACCGTCCGCAGAAGATGGGCGAAGGCACCGTCCTCAATAGCAACAACAAGCCTACCACAGGCACCGTTGAGTTTGTTCCTAAGGGCACATCGCCCATCTATCCCACAAGTGTAGAAATCACCACCCCGAACATAACGCTGAAAAAGATTGGTGACACCGCTCCTATAGAATTCAAGGTATATCCAGAGGATGCTACCGACCCCACACTCACATGGCAGAGCAGCGACTACAATGTGGTTCAAGTTGGCACTAAGGGTATCGTGAAGGCTGTGGCCAATGGTACCGCTACCATTACCGCCACCACCATCAACGGTAAGAAGGCAACGGCAACGGTGACAGTGGCTATCCCAGACCCCGTCAGCATCACACTCAGCGAGACCGAGCACTGGTTTAAGGACGCGAGCTACGACAACTTCTTCCTTGAGGCAACCATCGAAAACGAGGATGCCGACCAGACCATCGAATGGAGCTCCGACGAAAAGAGCGTGGTAACCGTAACGCCTTACGGCAAGACGTGCCGCGTGGAGCGCGTAGCCGACGAGGGTGAAACCGTCGTGAGAGCTAAGACCGTCAATGGTATGGAAGCAACGTGCAAAGTTCGCATACATTATCCTAAAATGGTAGAGAGCATCAAGCTGAGCGAGAACGAAGTCCGCTTTACCGAGATAGGACGAGAGCAGGTGGTAGTTATGGAATGGGCTCCATCTGATGCTGAGGATTTGGGCTACCTGATTGATGTCAGAGGCGGAGATCCGGAAGTGGCCGACGTAGAGACACGCAGCAACGGCACCTTGGTCATCACTTCCAAGAAGGAAGGCACTTTAGGCATTGCCGTCTGGGCAACCTGCGACGAAGCACCTGTGACCTACGACTACCTGAGCATCACCGTGAAGCCCACCGTGCTTGCAACGGGTGTGACGCTGACGCCTCCTGTCGGAATGTCAGAAGCCAAGTTCTATGCTTTCGACGAGCAGATGCAGCTGATAGCAGGAGTCACTCCGTACGATGTTGACAACAGCGAGCTGAAATGGTCCAGCAGCGATCCCAACGTGGCCACTGTCGATCAGGACGGCTATGTGACCTCGAAGGGCGTGGGCACTACCAACATTAAGGTTGAGACCACCGACGGCACCAACCTGTCGGCACAACTCAGAGTCGAGGTGCTCAACCCCGCCGACTGGGCTATCGTTCCCGCCAACGGTGTAATGTTGAGCCGCAAAGAGATGATTCTGTTCCCCGACCAGCGCTTCGAGATGACCGCCGAACTGGCTCCGCAGTTTGCCAATACCTATGTGGATTGGGAAGTTGTGGAAGTCAGTGGCGAAGGTGGCCGCGTGGAGGTAATCCCCGGCAACTGGAGCGACGGCTATAACGCTGCACCTGCTGAGAGCCGCTGGGCTGAGATTCAGGCCTACGTACCTGTCAAGGACGAGGCAGTATTCCCCATCGTGGCTAAGATTGTCGTTAAGGTTCGCGACTATGAGGGCGAGGTACAGCCTACCGACACCTGCTTCGTAACCATTATGGACGACATTTACTTCACCGAAGCCAATGCCGAGGGTATCGAAATCAAGTACCACGTCATCAGCGGCGACCCGGAATACCCGCAGTGTGAGGTCTATGCCAAGAGGGTGATGAAGCATGACGAATATGGTTACTATGAGAGCACTGAGCCCGCTATCGACGGCGAGCTGACCGGCAAGCTGATTGTGCCTTCTACAGCTAACGGCTACTGGGTAACTACTGTAGGTAAGAATGCCTTCAGCCGCAGCAAGATTGAAGAAGTTGTGCTGCCCGAGGGTCTTACCACTGTAACTGCCGGTGCCTTTGCACCCAACGTCGGCTTCGAGAAGCTGCAGACTGTGACACTGCCCTCTACACTGAAGTATCTGGGCAATGGCGCCTTCACCGGACAGTGGAACCTGAAGAATGTTACCATCAACAGCAAGGAAGTTCCTGAAGCCATCGATGAAAGTGGCAACACGGGCGGCATGCTGAGCGACTGTTTCAACGGCATCGCTGGCGACGCTGCGCTCTACGTGCCTTACGGATGCATTGATCTCTACAGCGACATGACCTGGCACCAGTGGTTTGCCAATATCGAGGACGGCTCGTACTTGACTCAGAATACGACGGAAGATGTGGCTATGAGCTTCCACATCAGCAGCATGGCTGAACTGACCGCAGAAGTGAAGGGCAAGCCTATCAATGATATGGAAAATGAATTGGCAGTCGAAGCCAATGCTACTGTGGTGACCATCCCGTCGATGGTAGAAGGTTACAAAGTGACCAGCATCAGCGAATATGCGTTTGTCAATCATGGTAACAACGAGATGCGCTCCAAGATGGAGCAGGTATTCATTCCTGAGACCGTCGAGAAGATTGACGGTAGTGCCTTCGAGGCTTGCGTAGATCTGAAGGAGGTCACCATCTATCGTGAAACAGCTCCAGAAGTAACCAGTGCTTTCAACGTACTTGACCCGATGGCAGCACAGCAGCGCACGCTGTATGTACCCTTCGGCTGCAAGGAAGCCTACGACGTAAATCCCTGGAACACATGGTTCGGCACCATCGAGGAGATGCCAAGTCCTGACTATCTGCCCGATACCGACATCAGCAAGATTGCCAACGTCATCTACGCTGCCAGAGTGAAGGCAAATGCCGGCGAGACCGCTATGCTGTCTATCCGCATGAAGAACGCGGCTCCCATCCGTACCTTCCAGTTCCGTCTCACTCTGCCCGAAGGTACAGAACTCATGAAGATGGGTAAGAACAAGTACATGGCAACGATGAACGAGGAACGTATGCCAGAAGACGCTGAGTACATGCTCACCTTCGCTAAGCAGTCCGACGGCACCATCATGTTCCTGGGCAGCATACTCTCTGAAGGTAACTATGCATCAGGCGATGGCGAAATCATCAACATGCCTCTCAACGTATCCGAAGGAATGGAGGACGGCGAATATCCCATCGTGCTCCAGCAAATCAAGCTGACCGAATCCAACGTTTCGAACTTCTATGAGACCTCTTCTGTGAAATCGACTATGACAGTAGGTGAAGGCGGCGAGATCCATTACGTGCTCGGCGATGCTACAGGCGACGGTGTGGTTGACGTAAGTGACTACACAATTGTGGCTAACCAGATTCTGAACTCATCTGAGGATCAGCCTTCATCGGCACGTTTGCGTGCTGGAGCAATTGAAGGCTTCAATGCCGAAGCTGCCGACATCAACCAGGACAGCCAGGTTGACGTAAGCGACTACACAGGCGTGGCCAACATCATCCTGTTCGGTGGAGTAAATGGTGCCAAGAGCGCCCGTCGTGCAGTTAGAAAGATTCAGGCCTCCGACCTGAGCGATGTTGAGAATGTAATCTACGTGAAGGACTTCTCACTGAATGATGGCAACACCGGTGAAATGGAACTGCCCATCAGCATGAAGTGCGAAGCTCCCATCCGCTCGTTCCAGTTCGACCTCTACTTGCCCGAAGGCATGGAAGCCGTGAAGACAAGCAAGGGTAAGTTCACAACTACTTGGAACGTTGACCGTCTGCCTGCAGACGACGATCACACTCTGAGTCTGGCACAGCAAGCCGATGGTGCAATCCGCGTACTCTGCGGCTCACTCTACGACGAGACCTTCGAAGGCGAGGACGGTGTACTGTTCACACTGAAGGTTAAGGTATCCGGTATGGCCGACGGTGAATACACCATCGCCATGAAGGACATCAAGCTGAGCGAGACTGACATCACGAAGTTCTACGAAACTCCTCTCTACGAAGCTGTGATGGCCGTCGATACAGACACCAACATCGGTTCTGTCAAGTTCGATGACCTGAAGGGAGCTGTTGTTTATGACCTGCAGGGCCGCCGCGTACAGAACACCGCAAAGGGAATCTATATCGTCAATGGCAAGAAAGTCGTGATTAAGTGAGAATAAAGCTGAGCTCGCTCATGCTTTATCGAGTGTGAGCGAGCTCGAGCATAGCTCAAGGTCGTGATTAAGTAATTAGAGAAGTTGATAACGACAATGTTTTCCTAGGGTATTAATTAATAATGTTGTTTTAGAGTTAAGGAAACGCGTTGTCTGCGTCAACAAACTAACAGAAACTGGGTGTGTCATGCGAAATGACATGCCCAGTTTCGTATAGTGCTAACATTTTTCACGCTTTACTTTATTTTTTCACTTTTCACTTTATTCTCGTACCTTTGCACATAATATGTGGTGTGTTAATGACAAAATCCTGGAATTACACTTAATATATGATGCAAAACAAATATGTCTTTGACCTCTATCCGCTGCAAGTCACGATGCAACGGCTGGCAGAAAATCTGAAGACGAGGCGTTTGGAGAAAAAGCTCTTGACAAAGAGCCTTTCTGAGATGAGCGGCGTACCAGCTTCGTCTATTCAGCGCTTTGAACTCAAACATTCCATCTCCTTGGAGTCGTATGTCAAGTTGGCAAAAGCCCTTGGCTATTCGGAGGAAATCATGCAACTACTGGCAGACCCAAAGTATGATACAATGGAGGAACTGTTGGAAATTAACAAGAACCGAACAAGAAAACGTGGCGTATGATACAGGAAATACAGGCTGTCAGTGTGATATGTCATGGACGAAAGGTTGGAACATTGTCCATGGGGAGTAAATAGGGATTGTCAGTTCGAGTTGAGACGTAAGTAGGATGCGTCTATAAAAAAACCGCAGCGCTGACGGGCAGTGCTGCGGTTCATGATATTTAAGGTAAAAGCAAGATTTCTTACTTCTTCTCGTTATCTACTTCGATGCTCTTGCCATGGGTAAGGTAAGCTGTGGGAGCTGCAACGAAGATGGATGACAACGTACCGAATACGACACCCAGAATCATGGCGAAGGCGAAGCTGCGGATGCTGGCACCGCCCAGGCAGAAGATGACTGCCAATACGATGAACGTGGAGACAGAGGTGTTGATGGTACGGTTCAAGGTGCTGTTCAGTGAGCTGTTGAAGAGCTCCAGCTTGTCGCGCTTCGGATGCAGGTGGAGGAACTCGCGAATACGGTCGAAGACAACCACCTTGTCGTTGATGGAGTAACCGATAGCGGTCAGCACGGCGCCGATGAACGTCTGGTCAATCTCGAGAGAGAAGGGCATCCAGCCCCAGCACATACTGTACATACCCAGGATGAGGATGGTATCCACGAAGAGTGCGGCAATGGCACCGATGGAGAATGACAGGTTGCGGAAGCGGATGAAGATATAGACGAAGATGGCGATGAAGGCCAAAATCACGCTCCAGATGGCATTGCGGGTGATATCCTCAGCGATGGAGGGACCTACCTTCTGGCTGCTGATGATGGAGCCGCCTGCACGTTCGTCGCGGTTGATGAAGTTCTCGAGAGTGAGGTCCGATGCCAGCAGATTACCGCCTTTGAGGGTGTTGAAGAGTTTCTCTTCGATTTCGCTATCCACCTCGATGGCTTCTTCTTCGATGCGGTAGTTGGTGGAGATACGGATGGTCTTGCCCTCAGTACCCAGTGCGATGGCGCTGGTGTTGCTTTCTGGGAAGGCCTCTGCCAGCAGACCGCGAACAGTCTCGGGTTGCACCTCGTTCTCGAACATTACCACGAAGTTGCGACCGCCGGTGAAGTCGATACTCTTGCTGAAGCCACGTGTCAGCATGAAGGCAATGCTGATGACTGCCAATGTGCCGAAGATGGTGAAGCTCTTCTTGTAGGCATTCATGAACTTGAAGGTGGGGTTCTGGAACGCAATCTTGTCGCCGATGGCTGTACGGAAGGTCAGGCCAAGCCACTTGTCCTTCTCCATAACCTGCGTGTAAACGACGCGGGTCAGGAATACTGCGGTGAAGAAGCTGACGCAGATACCGATGAGCAGCGTGGTGGCGAAACCGCGGATGGGTCCTGTACCGAAGTAGTAAAGGATGATGGCGGTGATGACAGACGTCAGGTTGGAGTCGAAGATGGCGCTGAAGGCGTTGCTGTAACCGGCAGAGAGTGCCTCGCGTACCTTCTTGCCTGCCTTCATCTCTTCCTTCGTGCGCTCGTAGATGAGCACGTTGGCATCGACGGCCATACCCAGCGACAGTACCATACCTGCGATACCGCTCATGGTCAGTGCAGCCTGGAAGCTGGTCAGAATACCAATGGTGAAGAAGAGGTTGAGGATGAGGGCGCAGTTAGCTACCATGCCTGGAATGATGCCGTACATCGTAATCATGTAAATCATGAGGATGATGAAGGCGATGACACAGCTCCAGATGCCCTGACGGATGGATTCGGCACCGAGAGAGGGACCTACGATTTCCTCACTCACGATCTTGGCGGGAGCGGGCATCTTACCGGACTTCAGGACGTTGGCGAGGTCGCGGGTGTCCTCTGCGGTGAAGTGACCCGTGATTTCGGAGTTACCGCCAGTAATCTCACTCTGTACGGTGGGGGCACTATAGACGTTGTCGTCCAGAACGATGGCGACGCAGCGCTTGAGGTTGGCCTTCGTGAGGGCTGCCCAGCGGCGTGCACCATCCACGTTCATCTTCATGCTGACGCAAGGCATGCCGCGCTGGTCGAAGGAGTCGCTGGCATCGGTCACCACGTCACCCTCCAGGGGTGCGCGGCCGTTGCGTTCGGTCACCTTGATGGCATAAAGCTCATAGATGTTGGCGCTGGCACCTTCGCCCATACCCTTTACACCCCACTTGAGGCGGAGGTCAGAGGGAAGTACTTCCTTAGCCTCGGGAGAAGCGAGAAGCTCGTCGATGGCGGCCATGTCGCGCTTGCTGGCATAACCTACTACACAGCCTCCGTAGTTGCCCGGGGCAAGCTGCAGACGGCTCAGCAGGGGATGCTGCTTGTGGGCCTTCTCGATGTCGGCAGCTGAGTGACCTGACGTCTCAACGTCGGTGTTCTCGGTGACAGCTGAAGCGAGGTCGGCAGCAGTCTTGGTGGAGTCGGCATCAGCCTCGTTGACAAGCTCGTCTGTATGAGCTACGGCTTCTGTGCTGTCAGCAGGAGTCTCTTCCTGAATACCGCTCAGTATGGAAGCAAGCTTGGTGTCGAGAGATACCATGAAGGGGGTGACCTCCTGTGTGTTGTAGGTCTCCCAGAACTCCAGGTTGGCACTGCCCTGCAGCAGCTTACGTACGCGCTCGGGCTCCTTCACACCAGGCATTTCCACCATGATGCGGCCCTCCTGACCCTCGAGGGTCTGGATGTTGGGCTGAACGACGCCGAAGCGGTCGATACGGGTGCGGAGCACATTGTAGGAGTTGTCGATAGCACTCTTTACCTCAGCGCGGAGGACGCTCTCGACTTCCTTGTCGGTACTCTTGGTTGTTACCTTATCGCGCAACTGCTGGGTTGCGAAGAGCTCGGCCAGGGCCTTGTCGGGTGCGATGGCCTTGTAGTCTTTAATAAATAAGGTAATAAAATCACTTTGGCTGTTGGCAGCCTCGCTGGTCGCCTGCTCGACGGCCTTGCGGAAGTTTTCGTCGGTCTCCTCCTTGTGGTCGGCCAATGCCTTGATGACGTCTGGCACACTTACCTCCAGGATGACGTTCATACCGCCCTTCAGGTCGAGGCCCAGGCCAATGCCCATCTCGCGGCACTCCTTCAATGTCCATACATTGCAATAGACCTTGTTGTTGAGCAGAGAATCCAGATAGCGGTCTGCTGCGTCCTGGCCTTCAGTCTGTGCAATTGCCTCGGCTTTGCTCTCGAAGTGATTGGTTACAACGGAGAAGCTCAGATAGAAGAGGCACACCAGTGTTAGCAGGAACGCGAAAACCTTTACAAATCCTTTGTTTTGCATTGTAATAGTAAGTAAAATTATTTAATATTTTGGTTATACTTTTTCCTTTTTTGGCGTAATAGCGTGCAAAGATACGCTTTTTTCCTTGAATCAAAGAGTAAATGAGGGAATTTTTATGCAAAAAAGGCGGATTAACGAACTTTTTTGCTCAAATGAACGATAAGAGGGTAGTGGTCGGAGGTAGAAACGGTCCGATCTATGCGGCACGAGGTACATTTCCAATGGGAAGAAAAAAAGAGGTGGTCGATACGCACTGGGAAGGAACGACGGGAATAGGTGAAGCCTGGGCCGTGGCCTGCCTCTCGGTAGGCTGAGGTGAGGCGATGGGCGAGGTGCTGATAGGTATAGGAAATGGGTGTCTCGTTGAGGTCACCGCAAACGATGACGCTATGATTGGTAAAACGGTCGATGAGGGAGCAGATGCTGTCGGTCTGTGCCCCTCGGTATGCGGTGGCTTCGCTCAACTTGCCCAAGAGCAGGTGCGAGCTGTTCTTGATGGCTTCTCGACCGGGCTCCTTTATGGCATTGGCGTAATCGTCTTTCTCCTCCGGGCTCAGATGGTTGCTTTCCAAGTGATTGTTGATGAGGAGAAGGCTGTCGCCGTAGCATCTTATCCAGCAAGCTATGCTGTGATTGCTGCGGGTGGGATAGTCGATGTGTATGGTGTCGCCCAGGAAGGGTAGGCGAGAGAGGATGGCTACGGTGCCGCTTTGCTGTGTATTGTAGAATGTGGAGTCAAGCCATTTTTTATGATTGGTGAGGAAACTTTTGCTGATTTCCTGCAGGCATACGATGTCTGCATCGACTGTGTTGATGAAGTGCATTAACTCGGAGCGCTGTTCTTCGCTTTTCATTTGGCCGACGTTGAAGGAAATAATGGTGAGGGTGCTGTCTGAGCCTACGTCGCTATCGTTGTCGCTAAGATGCATAGGACAGTAGTCGAGGATGTAGCCACCCACCAGTAGTGCTCCGATAACGGGTACCCACACAAGACGTACATGGAAGAGCAGCCAGAAGACGACGAAGAGCAGATCGACAATGAGAAAGATGGGGAATGCCAGCGTCAGGAGCGAGAAGCGCGGAAAGACCTCGGGCGAGACGAAGGTCAGGGCCACACTCAGCCATAATAATAATATGGTACAGAGGTTAGCACCCAGAAATAGGGTGACAGAGAAACGCTTCAAGCCTCCCATTGCTACTTCCTGCTGATATCGAACAGCCGTTTCTTCTCCTCGGGGGTAAGACCATCGTAGCCGTTCTTCTTTACTTTATCCAGGATGCGGTTGAGTTCTTCCTCATCCTGCTTCTTCTGCTGACGGTAGGCTGCCTCCTGGCCGTAGCGTCCGCCGTAGGTGACGTCAATATGCGGCTCTTTCTTCTTGAACAAGGAGGTAAACCAGCGGCGGAAATTGTTCCAAGAGTCGCTGCCACTGCTGCTGCGCCCGTAGTTCCTATAGCCGCCATGTCCATTTCTGTTGCCTCCGTTTCCGCCTCGCCAGTACAAAAGCAACAGGAAGCCAACGAGCATGCCGCCCAGATGAGCCATGTGTGCCACACCGTCACCTTTTAGGGACAGAGCGGAGAGTAGCTCGATGACGGCATAGCCTATGACGAAGTACTTGGCCTTGATAGGTACCGGAAGGGGGAATATGAACAGGCGCTCGTTGGGATACGTCATGCCGAAAGAAAGCAGGATGCCATAGACGGCACCCGATGCGCCGACCGTGTTCCAACGATTCAGATAGTCGGACATAGCCATGACACCGTCGTTGAGTGCCACCTGTTCGTAGCTGGCAAAGTCGAAGTACCAGTACTGTATCAGCTGTACCAGCTCCTGTGCCAGTCCGGCGCCGAGTCCGCAGGTGAGGTAATAGAAGAGGAAACGGCTCTGTCCCATTGTCTGCTCCATGATTCGGCCGAACATCCACACGGCAAACATATTGAAGAAGAGATGCTGCCAACTCGCATGCATGAACATATATGTGAAGAGCTGCCAAGGCCGGAAATGGCTTGCGAGGAAGAAGTGCAAACCGAACAGTTCGTCAAGATCAATGCCGTGCGACCCAAAAGCAAGGCTTGCGAAGAAGCACAGCACATTGATGATGAGCAAGTTTTTAGTGATGGTTGGTATCGTGTTCATCGTGAAAGTCCCAAATGTGTCATTTTGCGGTGCAAAGGTACGAAAAATTGGCGTAGAAAAGGTGAAAAATGACCTTTATATAAGGTTTTTTTACGAATTATTGTATTTTTTTGTATAAAAGCTTTGTCGTTCGGTCAAGTTTGCCTAAATTTGTAAGCAAATATCAGTTAAAAGATAATTTCAAATAACCTAATTACAAACAACTTAACTATTATTTTATGAACAAGACTGAATTAGTAGCCAAAATCGCCGAGGGCGCTGGCTTGAGCAAAGTTGATGCAAAGAAGGCTTTGGATGCAACTCTGGATGCAGTGAAGGCTGCAGTGAAGAAGGGTGACAAGGTCGTTCTGGTAGGCTTCGGCACATTCTCTGTAACAAAGCGTGACGCACGCAAGGGTATCAACCCCGCAACCAAGAAAGCCATCACCATCCCCGCTAAGAAGGTGGTTAAGTTTAAAGCTGGCTCAGAATTGGCATTCTAAGAAATTCTACTCCGCAAAATTTAAGCCCTCTCATCGTGAGAGGGCTTTTTCTTTGCCTATTCCGCCTATCGAACTTAGTACAGCCTATAAGAAACTGTTACCGATAGGTTGGGATATACCTTGAACTTGGAGATGGTCTTGACCATGTCGCCTACCTTGCCCGGAATCTCGTCCAGGTCACGCATTATGTCAACGTGTTGCAGAGGCTCATCTACTATGAACATGGGATTGTTTGGATCCTCGGGATTATCATAGTCGAATTCTCCGTTGGGACGTACTATGTCACCATAGTACGTGCCGTCTTCGTTAATGCCGATGCCACTCTCGTATTGGTATTCGCCGTCTTCATTAAAATATCCTTTTAATGGACCTGCATCAATCTTGTAAACATTGTCAATATAGACTTTAGGCTTCCCGCAAAGGAAAAGTACACCGGCATCTACATTCAAATTCCATTTCTTGTTGCGCGAGAGGTGTGTGTTGTAGCCGAATCCAACATAGGGTCGAACCTTGCTTACACTCATCTCTGCACGAACTGTATTGTCCTTTCCAGGAACCATCATGGCTTTTTTCCCATCTGCAAAATAGCCGAGAGGAATACCGACTATTCCATTGTTGTAGAATATTTCATCTAATTTCTCATGGTAATTGCCATTAATACCCTCTTGACAATACTTGACGTATATGTCATTGTAGGTATTGACTGCCTTTAATAGTAAAGTCTCCCCGTCTTGGTTACTTGCATCGCCCACTTGAGAGGGACCGGCAAAGAAACCTGTAGTAAAGCTCCAGTGTTTGTTGTTCTTAAAGGGCATGACATCCACTAAGAATTTGAACTGATGTAAACTGGGCCTTAGATTCATTGTTACCTGGTCTTTTGGCTCCAAATTGCGAAATTCGTTAGCCATTTTCACATACTCTTGGACACCTTCAGCTTCAGGATCAATGCCCATATCCGTCATCTTCTTCTCGATATCGATGTTCTTGACTCTATCAAAGTATCTGGTCAGGCTACCTCCATTGTTCGTCTCGATTGAAAAGTCGGAGTGAATGGTGAAGCGCGGCATGTAGTTGTAGCCGGCACGAAGGCGGACATAATTGCCGACGGGCACAGCAACGTCTATGCCGATACCAAGCGTACCTACGTTGACACCTACGTCCATGTGGTTGAGGATGCCCTTCTGAGCTAAACGTGATGATAGAGACCCTTTGTCCTGAGCTGGTACAGCAGCTGTCATAAACAGGGAAATAAGAAATACTCCTAACTTCTTCATTGAGTGTACTTGATATTAAATTCTAATAGTAATCCCCTCGTCACTACGCTTTTGGCAAAATGACGAGGGGAAATATTTGAGTTATAAAGATTCAAAAATTATTCGGCGATGCAGATAGTAACACGGTTGAGGTCGTTCTGCTCATAGGGCTGAACGGTGTCACCCTTGCTATCTACACTGATGCGGCTAGGAGAAATGCCAAACCTCTTTGTCAGCAGGTCTGCAACAACCTGAGCACGCTTCTGTGCATAACCGATGTTGAGTCTTGGGTTACCAGTGCGCCTGTCGGCATAACCTGTTACAGACACCTTAGCTTCTGGATACTTGTTGAGGTAAGTTGCTACATCCTCAACCTTAGTCATCTCAGTTCTGCTAACTTCTGAACCTCTCAGAGTGAAGAAAATGTCGCGACGTAATGTCTCACGCTTGGGAGTTTCGGGCTCCTTATAGACAATCTTCTCTACTTCAACAGGAACTTCTACAATTTTCTCCACGACTTTCTCTACAACGGTGGGTTCCTCCTTTGCTTCAATGGCCTTGGTAACTTTGCCAAGTCTTACCTTAACACCTGCCAATGCGTTGAAGTACCAGTCAGCATTTCTTGCATGCTTGGAGTTGTAAGCGTCGGTGGTGGTGTTGCAATTCAGTTCCAAACCGAGGTCAACGCGACGGCTAACCTTGAAGTCAACATAGGCACCTACTCTGCCTACGAAGCGAGTCTTGGTGCCGCTCCACAGCAGTGTCATCTGGTGTTCCATGGGCATGGTCTGGGTTTTAGAAATAGGCATAGCAGCAATTTCATTCCTCAAGGCAATAGCATCGTCATTATTCCATGCAATGTTAAGACCTAAGCCTGCCAAAAGACCGAAGTTGCATACACGATTAGCCTTGTAACCAAGAATCCAATTGGTCAGGTCACATGTAGCATCAATGGTGGGAGAAATGTAGTTGTACTTCCAAGTCTTGTCGCCGAGACCTAAGTAGTTTAAGTCAGTACCGCCCTTGCTCTGCCAAGTGTTGATGGCCAAGCGCAGACCCCATACGGGAGTGAAGTTGTAACCGCCAGCTACCTGGAAGTTGCCAGAAAGAAGGTCTCCGAAACCTACTTCGCCCAAGGTGTATTGTCCACCTATCTGACCCTGAACAAACCAGTGAGGAGCGAATGTTTCAACGGTTTTCTGTGCAGTCTGCTCTGCAGCCTGCCCCGCAGCCTGCTGCGCGGATGCATTAAAGCATCCGGCCAGCAGTGCAGCTGAAATAATTATTTTCTTAAGTTTCATAACAGTTAATTTTTTTCAGTTCGTTCAAAAAGCAAGTTTACTGAATCTTGATGTAATACCTATGAGTGGCCATGTTGCCATCGAAGTCGAGGACAGAGTAAGCAACTTCGTAAACGTAGTTCTTCTCCATACCGCTAGCTTCAATCATACGCTTGTTGCCATCAAATACCTTGTTGAGATCACCAGTGTTGACAGCTGACATAAGGCTCTTAGAAAGAGTTCCTGCCTGAACGCTCTTGCTGAGATCATCAGAGAATACGTTGGTTACAGCGACGTGCTTTCTTGCGATAGGCGCAATGAGCTCCAGTGTCCTTGTGGTCGGATAGAGTGTTACATCGGATGACAGTACTGTGGGATATTCCTTGAATGCGCTCACTTGCTTGAAGCCTTTGCTTGTGCTTGCAACCATGAAGGGCTGGAGGCGACGATTGAAGGAATTAACAAAGCCAACAACGGTATTGTTAATCTTGTCAAGATACTTCATGAGGTAATTATCAACGACATTATCTATTTCGCTATTAATCTTGCCCTCATAGCTGTTAATCTTGGCCAGAGTGTCATTGAACTCATCAAGGATTGACTTAATATCCTGAATCATGTCGTTGACGCTAGCAACAGCATCCTGAGTGTAGCCCCAAATTGTCTGCATTTCATCACGCAAGTCATAGGTGAATTCGAGCTTGAGGGTTGGAGTTGTTCCACTGCTCAGGTCAATCATCTTGCTCAGGTTGATAGAAGTAGCAAGGGAAGTAAATGAAGAACCGGTAAACCTAGCGACATTTGTTCCGTCGATAACAATTACATTATCAGGTGTGAGTTCTGCTACAAAGTCTGAAACTTCTGACATGTCATACCATACATATTTCGTGTCTGCATCGTTCTTTACAGGAATAACGAGCTGCATGGGAACAACGCCGTCTGTGCCAGAAGTAACATTGCCATTAATCACAAGGGTAGCAGTGGTGACTCCAGGATTTGAGGGATTAATCAGATATTCTGAAGGAATACCGACAGTAGTTCCGTTAACCTTCAAACCAGGAGCGTACATCACGGGAACATTTGTTCCGGCACCGAGTACCATGTGATAGGTAAGACCGTCAATCGTTACTTCATCACCTACGGTAATCTCGAACTTGGCTATCATGTCGGGATCAAGGTCTTTCAACTTAACTTCGACAATCTTGAGGTTTACAATCTTCTTAATGAGATCGGAACTGTTGAGCTCATTGAAGGCGGTATGTACTTTGTCCTTTGCTTTGCTTGCAAGCTTGTTGAACAGATTCACAACAGCTTCGTAGCCAGGCATAGTCTTGAAGTTGAAATCCTTACCTGTGTTCAGGTTGAGGGGGTTGAGGAATGTTGAAAGCAAGCTATACTCAGAATATACAGAGTGCTCTGTTTCTGTTGCATCTGCTTCGGTGGTGGTGTATGTGCACTTCAGACCAGACTTCTCAGCCTTCATGTCGCGTATTACACTGTAAATATCAATTGCTAAGTCGCTCATAGGAAGATTTGTATCCTTTGACTTGACTACTTCCGTAATTTTCTCTTTGATATCCTTGAATGCTTCCTTGATTTCCTCTCTAGTCAGAACGATACCATTATTACTACTATTCATGACTGTCTTGGCATCTACATAAGCATCTGCCTCATAGAAACCGTTATCTGCACGGGTGTAGCCCCACATTAACTTCTCGTCGCTCTTCTTGATGGGTTTCAGCTTGATGGGAGCTTCCTTGTCAAGAGAATTAACGATGCTCAGTTTCAGACCATCGAGGTCAGCAGTGTTGGGGTTGATAGTCATATAAACCTTACCGGCATTGCCATCCTCAGCCAAGAGAGGCATGTTAGCAGCAGCCTCAAATACTTCCAGACCCATTTCCTTCAGCAAATCAATTTCTTCTGAAGTGAATGCTTGGTCTGCACGCTCGCCATAATTGCCAGTCTTGTATGTGGGGAATTCAATGTCGTTGAAAGGCACGCCATAGTAAGCGAGCAGAACATTAGACTGAATGCCGGCTGGAATATTGAAGGAACCGAACATGGGATTAACAGTGTGCTGAATGGTAATGCCAGTCACCTGCTTAGCCAACTTGTTCTGAAGAGCAGTTACATCACTCTTGATCTTGTCAAGCTCTTCGTTCATCTTCTTTTCAAGCTTATCGAGGTCATCCTTTACAGTCTGAACATCTGTCTGAAGGGTGGAAATATCACTCTTCATGGTTGAGATGTCAGAAGTAACAGTCTCAAGAGTAGACTTTATTTTGTTGATTTCAGTCGTATTGGCAGAAATCTTGCTCAGAATGTCAGCCTTCTCTTCTGCAAACTTCTCAAGAGTGAGGAACTTGCTGAGATCGGGTGAACCATAACCATTATCCTCAAGATACTTCTTGACATCATTGAGTGTTACAAAGTCCTTGATGTCATCCTTAGATGCATATCCATTGAGATCATCCTTGGTTGCATATCCTGCGAGTTCAGACTTCTTTGCATATTCGTCAAGAGCAGCAAGTGTTGCATATCCTGACAGGTCATCCTTCTTTACATAGTCATTAAGAAGCTTTGCAACATCTTCAGCTTTGATATAATCTGCCAGGTCGTCCATCGTGATAGCTGTGGACTCTAACAGATTAACCTTAGCTTCCAAACCTGCCAAATCAAGAATCTTCTCTTCGAGAGCCTTAATGCGGTCTTCATAACCATCCAAAGCTGCTAATTTGTCTTTGTATGTCTCAAGAAGAGCGAGTGCTTCAGCCAGACCGGTAATGTCATCTTTAGTAATGAAGTGGTAGTCGTCAACTAAAGTCTTAGCAATGTCAGCTGTAATTTCAGACTTGAGTTCCTCCTTGAGTTCTGCCAGTTTCTCGTTAAGAGTCTTGGTCAGGTCGGTTGTGATGGTTAATGTCCAGCCATTTAAGAATTCTGCAATATTGGTATTTCCCTGTTGGTTTCCAATCTGCGTAATTTCTCCATGAATCTGGTCCTTCCAACTCTCAAACTCTTCTCTGCTAATGAAGCCGTCCATCTTACCGCTGAGGTCGCTTAACTGATTCTTCAACCACTCGATATCAACCTCATTTGCCTTAATTCTTTCGCGGATACTTGCAATGTCCAATTCACTAATCTTCTCGTCAATCAGGTTCAGAAGAGCCACCTTCAAAGCAGCATCTGCCTCAGTCATTGCACTAGTCATTTCAGCCTTGAGGGCTTCCAGAAGTTTGTTCAAATTTTCGGTAGTGGTGTACTGTCCAAATTTTTCAGTCAACTTCTCCAACTCTGCCTTGGTAGCATAGTTAGCAGCCTCTGCCTTAGTAACATAGTTAGCTATCTCTTCCTTTGTGACATATTTTGTGAGGTCAATGTCATCCTTCTTGAGATAGTCAGTGAGTTCTACCTTAATCTGGTCCAGAACCCAATCCTTGAGCAATGCAATCTGTTGGTCAGCATAGCATTTTGCTTCAGCTAAGTAAACGATATTGGCGGTAGTCAACAGACCAACTGTAGCTTCCATTGTTGCCAACTGAGCGTCGAGACAGCAGAGTCTATCAAGAATGTCTGCTAATTGATCGTTTGTGTCGCTATCAGCGTTTTGCAGCTTGTCAATAAGTTCCTTGAGACTCTCGACATAAGTCTTTAAATAAGTAATGTCGTTCATATTGACAGTTGATTGAGCCAAAGCCTGTGAAGCATCGTCGAGGGCCTTCTTGACTTGCTCGCTCAATACAGAAACTGTATTGTTCAGTTCGCTAATCTGCTCACTGTTCTTTGCAACATCTTCTATTAATTTAGCAATGGCCTCGCTATTCTTCGCAATATCATTAGTATTGATATCAATCTGAGTCTTGTTTGCGTTAACAAGTTGTGTCAATGCGTCAATAGCTTCCTTGTTGGCCCTAGCAAGTGTGAGGGCTTCAGTAGCCTTATTCAGAGCATCGTTTGCTGTAGCGTTAGCTGTAGTAGCAAGTTCCTTTGCTGCATCTGCTGTCGTTTGTGCTATTGCAGCATTGGTCTTAGCTTCGTTAGCGATGGCATTGGCGGTCTGGGCACTTTCGTAAGCAAGTCTTGCCAGCTCTAATGCAGAATCAGCAACACCCTTAGCCTCCTCAGCCTTAGCGATTGCGGCATTAATCTTGTCTTTAGCCTCTGTCATTTCCTGCTGGAGCTTATTCATCCAGTCGAGGACATCAGCAAAGTTGTTGTTGTCGCACCATTGCTCGAGTTTTTCCTTCCATGACTTCAAGTCTGAAATCTCACTCTGAAGAGTTGCGATGAGAGCATCTTGTGCAGCATCGTTTTCAATCAGATTCTGCAGGTTGATGACGATTCCACCTTCTCCGGAGATTTGATTCTTCAGTGAATCAACGAGAGCTCTCAGTGCATCCAAGTCTGCCTGGTCAGCCTTGCCATCCAGGTCAGCCTGCAACTGTGCAATGAGGTCGGCCTGTCTGCCGAGTTCTGCCGTAATCTTGGAAAGACTATCCTTCTTAACGGCATTGAGCTCCTGCTCCAGTCTTGTGTACAGAGCAATCTGATCATTCAACTTCTGTTCATACGCATTAAGAGCTTCCTTCAAGGATGCATTTTCAGCAAGCGCCTGAGTGCGTAACTCGTTGTACAGATCTTCGCTAGTATCCTTACAAGATACAAACGAACCCACGCTGACTGCAGCAATCAGCAGCATGAGGATTTGAATAAATTTCTTTTTCATTTTTTTAATTATTAGAAATTGGTTAAGTTGTTCCTAACTAGTTTAAATTGTTCTTTTTTCGTTGCTTTTACTATGACATTTAAATTGTTAATATTTCATTTAATTCATCATATATTTAATGCATAATATGCCCTTATATGGACGATATTCGGCACAAAGGTACGACAACACGCAAGATAATTCACCAGACACGAGGGATTATTTAATCAAATTTAACATAATTGACACAAAATTTAATAAATTTAACTCTTCATAAAGGATTTTTTAGTTAATTATGGTTTCTTTTTCCTTGTTTCCATCGCAGGGAGGTAGCAGCTCCAGAAAAGCCTTATTAGCACTATGCATAGAGCCCCCAGAAACAGCATGGCGATGTAGGCTTCTAAATCTCCACCGAGCCATTCCGAAAAAGAAAGGTCTGCAATGTCTTCGTTTAGGGTGTATAATTGTGCGGCAACGATGCCATTATTTAAAATATGGAGCAGGGAAGTCAAGACAATATTGCCTGTCTTGTAATATATGATGCCGAATATGATGCCGAGAGGGAGGGCATAGAGTCCCTGAGCGAAATTGAGATGCATGGCGCTGAAGGCTAATGCTGAAACAATAATCGCCATCCAGGGGCTGGTGCCTCTGCGCAGCATTTCTCCTGCGATAGCCTCGCGGAAAAGGAGTTCTTCGGTGATGGGTCCTACAATGACCAGTGCTATCAGTCCCCAAATATTGTGTGACATCGCAATTGAAGTCTGGAGCATCACATCCGGGATCTCTATTGATTCTGTCAGGATGGAAATACTGAGGGCACCCAGGAAACCACCTACGATTGCCAGCATACCTGGACGCCATCGAATAGAAGAGAAGTCGCAGGTAGTTGCGAATTGAATGTTATGCAAGAGAAAGTAGCAACACACAACTGCGATAATGTTTACCGCCATTAAGATAAGTGAGAAGAGCGAGATGGGAAGGAGGTCTAACAGTGGCAATCCCTGAGCATCACCATTCAGGTAGGCTTGGAATGCAGTGTTGAAGTCGGACGATATCAGCATTCCAATGCCAATAATCAGGATGGTGCCCAGTCCCTGTGCCAGAAGGAAGATGAGCAAGGTTAGAATGGCGGGGGAGTACTTATGCAAGTTCAAAACTGATTAATTCAAGATTCAATCTTTCTTCCCAGAACGTGTGGGCGGTTCTTTGCCGTCCTCGATGGCTTGTTGGCGTATGGCTTCGTCGAGAAGCTCCTCAAAGGTCTTGATGCGGCCCAACTTCTCGTATTCTTCCAGGATCTTGCGGTCCCGGGCATGCTTTTTCTCTCGCTTGCGCTCCTTAGCGGCGAAGGGATGCAGAATCTTGTCGGTCGCCTTACCGCCAATAACGTCACTCACGGAAAGGGTGCCGATGCGGGCTGCCTTTTCTCTCTCTAATGTCTGACGAATAGCATCGTTGACGCGTAACACCGAATCAGCGTGCACATCCACCTCGCGCAAAGTGTCCACACGCACACTGTCATTCGTCTGGGTGGAAAATGCCTGAAAAGGCAGTGCTGCAAGAAGTAGTACCAATGGGCATTTCATGTGTTTCCTTACTTTTTTGCCACAAAAGTAGCTTTTTTTTTGAAAATGACAAAAGAATTCCCGAACTTTGCAGTCAAACTTAATATTTTTTTACTTATGTTATACACGAAACGAATAGTATTCATTTGCTTGGCCGCCCTTACTGCCCTGAGTAGTGTGGCGACAGACTATACAAAGTACGTCAATCCTTTTATCGGTACGCAGACCGATGACACTGGCGCCTTAAGCGGCAGTACCTTCCCTGGTCCCACAATGCCTCAGGGCATGGTGCAGCTTGCTCCGGAAACTGAGCAGTATGTCACTTGGGACCCCTGCTGCGGATACGACTACAACTGCGACTCCATCTTCGGATTCACCCATACGCATCTCAGCGGAACGGGCTGTACGGATTTGATTGACATCTCTCTGATGCCTACCACCAAACATGTAACGCCCGAATTGCTCCGAAAAGGCATTTTCGCTCTGCCTTTTAAGCATGACCGCGAGAAAGCAGCTCCTGGTTATTATATGGTTGACTTGTTGGGCGACGAAAATATAAATGTGGAGCTTTCGGCTACGGTTCATGCCGGCATCCATAAATATACTTTCCCCGAAGGCAAGGAGCAGACCGTCATTCTCGACCTCGACCGAATGACCTTCCGAGGCGACGCCTACTATACAGGCCGTCGTGCCTACCAGATTATCCAGAGCCAGATTCGCGTGATAGACGACCAGACCATCGAAGGCTTCCGTGTCGTGACCGGTTGGGCAAAGCTCCGCAAGGTCTATTTCCGCATCGAATTCTCGCGTCCTTTCGAGAGCCGCATCCTGATGGACGGCGGACGCAATGCTGGCGGCAGCGATGTCATCAACGGCCGAACCCTGCGTGCTGCACTGCGTTTCCCTAATAATAAGAAAGATGTGTTGGCAAAGGTCGCCATCTCTGCCGTCGATAATGACGGCGCACGCAAGAACATGAAGGCAGAGGCGGCGTTTAATGATTTCAATTACTACACGAAAGCCGCCCATGATGCCTGGGAGAAGGAACTCTCCACCATCGACATCGAAGGCACCGACGATCAGAAGACCATCTTCTATACTGGCCTCTATCATGTCCTCATGCAGCCCAACACCATCAGCGACGTCGATGGCCGATACATGGACACCAACTTCGAAATCAAGCAGATGCCTGCAGGTCAGAGCTATCACAGCACTTTCAGCCTCTGGGACACCTTCCGTGCGGCTCATCCTCTCTATACGCTCCTCTATCCGAAGATTGCCGTGCAGTTCGTCCGCGACATGGTCCTGCATCACGAGACCTACGGCTACCTACCTATTTGGGACCTCTGGGGACAGGATAACTACTGCATGATAGGCAATCACGCCATCCCTGTCGTGGCTGATGCCATCCTCTCCGAACTGCCTGACCTTGATGTAGAGCGGGCCTATAGCGCTATGATGGAGAGCAGCATCCGTACGCACCCCAACAGTCCCTTCGAGGTATGGGAAAAGTATGGCTACATGCCTCAGAACCTGCAGAATGTCAGCGTCAGCATCACGATGGAGCAGGCTTTCGATGACTGGTGCGTGGCGGCTGTTGCCAAGAAGCTAGGCAAGCAGGCAGACTACGAGCGCTTCATCAAACGTAGCGAATTCTATAGCAACCTCTTCAATCCTGCTACAGGCTTCTTCCAGCCCAAGGACGACAGGGGTAACTGGATAGAGCCCTTCGATCCGCTCAGCTACGAGAATCCCTGCTTCGTGGAAGGCAATGCCTGGCAGTACATGTGGTTCGTGCCGCAGAACCCACAGGAGCTCATCGACCTGTTTGGTGGTGTAAAGCCTTTCATCCAGAAACTCAACGAGAACTTTACCTTGACCGAGACAAGTGGCGAGGTAAACGGCAATGCCAGTGGCTTCATCGGACAATACGCTCACGGCAATGAACCGAGCCACCACACGGTTTATCTTTATAACTTTGCCGGTCAGCCTTGGCGCACTCAGGAATTGGTGGAGCAGGTACGAAGCACGTTCTACAACGCCACGCCTTGCGGCTATGCCGGAAATGACGACTGTGGCCAGATGTCGGCTTGGTACATTTTCTCTTCTTTAGGATTCTATCCCTTCAATGCCGGTTCTGCAGAGTACGTCATCGGCACCCCGCTCTTCAGTCGTGCTGTGCTGCACATGCCAAGTGGAAAAGACTTGATCATTAATGCACCACGCAAGTCGGACAAGGCTATCTACGTCAAAGGTGTCAAGCTCAACGGTCAGAAGATAACTGACTGGAAGCTCACGCACCGCCAACTCTTGGCCGGCGGCACACTGGACTTTACAATGAGCGAGAAGAGGTAATTGTCCTCAAAAATCTCTCGTATTCCCCTCATATTCCCCTCATGCCTTCCTCTGACATATCTCCAATTCATCTCCAATTCATCTCCAGTTCTTCTCCAATTTAACTCCACTTTTAGAGATTAGAGGAGAACGGGAGAAGAGGTGGAGAATCAGAGGAGAAAGATTAGAGCGTTCCTTGCTTGAGCTTCTCGACGAAGGTATCTACGCGTTGAAGTTCTCGAGGGATGTCAATTTGCTGTGGGCAATGAGGGACGCACTCGCGACATGATGTACAACGGTCAGCCTGGCGGAGGCGAGGCACACTGCGGTCATAGCCGACGAGGAAGGCTCGGCGAGCCTTTTGGTAGTTCTTTGCCTGCTGGCTCTCGGGTACGTTGCCCGTATTTACACATTTATTATAATGTACGAAGATACCTGGTATGTCGAGACCGTAGGGACAGGGCATGCAGTACTTGCAGTCGTTGCAGTCGATGGTGGGATAGCTCTTGATGAGCGTTGCCGTTTCTTCTTCGAGCCAATCTTGTTCCTCTTCCGTAAGTGGTTCGAGCGGGGAGTAGGTGCGCAGGTTGTCCTCCAGATGCTCCATGTAGGTCATGCCGCTCAGAACGGTAAGTACTCCTGGTTTTGAGCCGATATAGCGGAATGCCCACGAGGCCACGCTGTCCTCCGGCTTGCGTTGCTTGAAGTGTGCCACGACATGGTCGGGCACCTTGGAGAGACGTCCACCGAGCAAGGGTTCCATGATGACAACGGGAATGTTGCGCTTCACCAGTTCTTCGTAAAGGTACTTGCCGGAGCGTCCCTTGTCATCGTTTTCCCAATCGACGTAGTTTGCTTGAATTTGCACGAAGTCCCAATGGTACTCGTCGTGATGCGCCATAGCCCAATCATAAACAGCCACATCTCCGTGGAAGGAGAAACCAAGGTTGCGGATGCGACCTGCCTCACGCTGCTCCATGAGCCATTGCAGCAAGCCGTTGTCAAGGTAGCGTTGATGGACAGGGTTCATGCCACCTCCACCGATGCTATGCAGGAGCAGGTAGTCGATGTAATCCGTACGCAGGTATTCAAGGCTGCGCTCGAACATTGCCTGGCCTTCCTCAAGGCTGTACTGCGAGGGTGAGAAGTTCGAGAGTTTTGTGGCGATGAAGTACTTGTCGCGTGGATATCCGCTGGCTTCGAGGGCTATTCCCAGAGACTCCTCGCTCTTGCCACGACAATAGGCTGGCGATGTGTCAAAGTAGTTAACGCCGTGGTCGAGGGCGTATTTGCAGAGTCGGTTCACTTGTTCCTGGTCGATGATGTCTTTGCCCTCGTCGTCTTTTGTGTTGGGCAGACGCATCCAGCCGTAACCGAGGATGCTGACCTTGTCACCCTGTTTGGGATTGACGCGGTATGTCATCTTGTCGGTGGGGACAGGGCCTTCGTGATGCCCCATGTAATCTATCTCACCTTCGGTGCTGCCGCCCTGCACGCCGCAGGATGCCAGTGCTGCTGTAGCTGCCGTCGTACCTGTGACCTTAATAAAGTCTCGTCTGTTGATATATCTTTTCATTGTTGTATTTCTTTTCGTTATTACGTTATTACGATATTACGATATAACATTTATCAAATCTCCATGTGCACTTCGTGCCCTTCCACGTAGATGGCGCTGATGGGGCTTGACGGACAGAGGTTTTCGCAGGCACCGCAGCCGATACACTTCTCCTCGTTTACGACGGGGATGAGCAGCACCTTCTCGCGCGGAATCTCGTTGTTTTCAGCATCGCGCCAGCGCCAGCCGTCCTGATGAACGCCTGCCTGCAGTGGTACCATCTGTATGGCTTGTGCAGGGCATTTGCGGGCACATAGTCCGCAGGGCTTGCCGTCCTTGACGGGAACGCAGAGGTCGCGTGTCCAAACGGCATGTCCCACTTGGATGGCGGTACGTTCCTCGACGGTGACGGGCTTTATGGCAGAGGTCGGGCAGACCTCGGAACAACGGGTGCACTCGGGACGGCAGTAGCCGCGTTCGTAGCTCACTTCGGGTTGCATGAAGCGGTCCAGACTGCTGCTGGGGCGCAGCACATTGTTGGGACAGGCGTCGATACAAAGCTGGCAGGCCGTGCAATGGGTACGCAGGTTGCGGATGGAGAGCGACCCTGGAGGCGTGATGAGTTTCTCGCGCTTGGGTTTCTCTTTCTTGATGATGTCAGCAAAGCCGCCGTCGGTGGTCTTTGGCTCCACCTTGGCTTGTGCCTTTGCGATAGCTGTACCTGCAAGGAGAGCAATGGAAGTCAAGGCAGCACGACGGCCCGAAGCCTCGGCATTCACCCCTCCTTTGGATGGAACAGGGGCGGCCGTAAATTTAAGCGCGTCGAACTTGCAGTCCTCAAGACAGTTGCCGCAGACCACGCAACGGGAGTAATCGACGCTGTGCGTGTCGAGGTCGATGCAGGCAGCCTTACAGTTGCGTTCACATTTGTGGCAGTTCTTGCACTTGTCTGTATCAATGACCATCTTGAAACGTGCCTGTTTGCTGATGAGGCCGAGAAGTGTTCCGACCGGACAGATGGTGTTGCACCAGGTACGTCCGTTTTTCCAAGCCAGCACGGCGATGATGCCCCAAGTCAGAAGGGCGACGATGAGTGCCGTGATGCTCTTGAGCCACACATCCACCTCATAGAAGGCATAACTTCCGTAGTGCTCTGCGATGGCAGCCAAGCCGTTGTTTGCCAACTTGTAAAGCGGAGCGACACAGGTCGAGACGATTCGTCCGTAGGTGCTGTAAGGGAAAATGAGTCCTGCCAACCAAGCCACGTTGATAGCCAGGGCAGCACATGCCAGTACGAGCATCGTGTAGCGCAGGGTGTTCTTTGCAGGCGAGTAGTTGTACTTGTTCTTCTTGCGCCTCAGCCAGGCGATGGCATCCTGCATTACACCCAAGGGACAGATGACGGAGCAGTAGATGCGCCCCATCAACAGTGTAAGAGTAACAACAAAGAGCAGAGCTCCCACATTCAGGGCCAGCAGTGCTGGCACAAGCTGAATCTTTGCCATCCATCCCAAGTAGGCATGTGCGGTACCTGTGAAATCGACAAGCAGCCATGTTATCAGTACCCAGAAGAGAATAGCAAGTGTCAAACGGATTTTCTTCAGCATAATTTATAGAATAGAAATGTGAACTTTTGGCACAAAGGTATTAAAAAATGTGAAAGTAGTGGCACTTTATCGCAAAAAAGTGCAAAAAAAGTGTTGTTATGTATTAATATTGGGAAAAAATACGGCTTAAAGCAGTACAACATAAGCTTTTTTTTCATAAATTTGCACGCAAAAAATTTTATTATAAGGTTATGGTATCATTTATTGCAGATAAGATTGTGATGGACGGTCTTACCTTTGATGACGTCCTGTTGGTCCCTGGATATTCCGAGGTTCTTCCTCGTACTGTGGCACTTGAGACGCTTTTTTCGCGTCATATTGAGCTGAAGATTCCCTTCGTGACTGCTGCTATGGACACAGTTACTGAGGCTCCGATGGCGATTGCCATTGCCCGTGAGGGAGGTATTGGTGTCATCCACAAGAACATGAGCATTGAGGAGCAAGCCCGTCAGGTCGCCATTGTGAAGCGTGCAGAGAACGGTATGATTTATGACCCCATCACCATCAAGCGTGGTAGCAGTGTCCGCGATGCGCTTGAGTTGATGACGGAGTATCACATTGGCGGCATTCCCGTAGTTGATGACGAGCGCCATTTGGTGGGTATCGTCACCAACCGCGACCTCCGTTTCGAGCAGAACATAGACCGCTCGGTTGACGAGGTTATGACGAGCAAGAACCTCGTCACGACGCACGTCCAGACCGATCTTGGTGCAGCTGCCAAGATATTGCAGGAGAATAAGATAGAGAAGCTTCCCGTTTTGGACGACGACAACAAGCTCATTGGCTTGATTACCTATAAGGATATCACTAAGGCCAAAGACAAACCAATGGCTTGCAAGGACAACAAGGGTCGTCTTCGTGTGGCTGCTGGAGTGGGCGTTACCCCTGATACCCTCGACCGTGTCAAGGCACTCGTTGAGGCCGATGTGGATGCCATCGTCATTGATACGGCTCATGGTCACAGCAAGTTTGTTGTAGAGAAGCTTCGTGAAGCCAAGAAGTGTTTCCCCGACGTGGATTTTGTGGTGGGCAATGTCGCTACTGGCGAAGCTGCCCGTATGCTTGTAGAGGCAGGAGCCGATGGCATAAAGGTTGGCATCGGTCCTGGCAGTATCTGCACAACTCGCGTAGTGGCAGGTGTCGGAGTGCCACAGCTTAGTGCCGTCTATGACGTAGCTTGTGCCCTGAAGGGAACTGGTGTACCTCTCATCGCCGATGGTGGTTTGAGATACAGTGGCGATGTGGTTAAGGCTCTTGCAGCTGGTGGTTACAGCGTCATGATAGGTTCATTGGTGGCAGGCACCGAGGAGAGTCCTGGTGATACCATCATCTACAATGGACGTAAGTTCAAGAGCTATCGTGGTATGGGTTCGCTCGAAGCGATGGAGTGTGGTAGCAAGGACCGTTACTTCCAGGGTAATGTGAGGGACACCAAGAAACTGGTGCCCGAGGGCATTGCAGGACGTGTCCCCTACAAGGGTTCTGTGCAGGAAGTCATCTATCAGCTTATCGGTGGCTTGCGCAGCGGCATGGGGTACTGTGGTGCCGGTACTATTGAAGAACTTCATAATGCCAGGTTCGTTCGCATTACGGGTGCCGGTGTTCAGGAAAGTCATCCTCACGATGTGACCATTACCAGCGAGGCCCCAAACTATAGCAGACCACAATAGAGTTCTCTGGAGCCTCTCTGGAGTCCCTCTGTAAGCATGGAAACAAAATTAAAGAATAGTTAAATCGAAAGTAAATAGTAAAAGTTAATAGTTCAACCGTAAATGAAAAAGATATTTGTAAGCTTTGCATTGGCAGCTATTGCACTGACCGCTGCCGCACAGGAAGATCCCATTGTGATGCGCATCAATGGCACACCGGTTACTCGCAGCGAGTTTGAATACAACTACAATAAGAACAATTCCGAGGGCGTTATCGACAAGAAAAACATTGAGGAATATGCTGAACTCTTCGTGAACTACAAGCTCAAGGTGCTCGCAGCTCTGGATGACCATCTCGACACGCTTTCAAGCTATCAGAAGGAGTTCCGCACCTATCGTGACCAGCAGATACGTCCACTCCTCGTGCCTGAAGGAGCCAAGGAGTCAGAGTGTCGTGCCTACTACGATGATATGATTGCACGCCTTCAAGGTAAGCAACTTCTGCAACCTGCACACATTCTGATTCTCCTGAAACAGGATGCTACGGAAGAAGAGCGAGCAGCAGCCAAAGTTACCATTGACTCTGTCTATCAGGCTTTGAAGGATGGTGCCGACTTTGCTGAGTTGGCAAAGCAGGTGTCGCAAGACCCAGGTTCTGCCGCTCGTGGCGGTACGTTGCCCTGGGTAGGCCCCAATCAGCTTGTGAAGGAGTTCGAGGATGTTGCCTATTCTCTCGAGGTGAACGAGATAAGCGAGCCCTTCCTGATGCCTTATGGCTATGATATCGTCAAGCTTATGGGCAAGAAGGACCTCGAGCCTTACGAGGAGCTCCATGATATGATAATGAAGTACCTCGAGGGACAAGGACTTGAGACTCACCTCTCCCAACAGGTGCTCGATTCCATTGCCGGACAGAACGAGAAGACCGTTGAACAGATTCTCGATGAGAAGACCGAGGAGTTTTGCGCCAAAGACAATGAACTGAAATACCTGGTGCAGGAGTACCACGACGGCTTGCTTCTTTTTGAGGAATGCAACACCCGCATTTGGGAGCCTGCTGCAAAGGATACCGTGTCACTGGCTGCTTACTTCAAGCAGAATAAGAAGCAATATGCATGGGATGAACCGCACTACAGCGGTATGGTTTACTATTGCAAGGACGCTGCCGATGTCAAAGCTGTGAAGAAACTCGTCAAGAAGTTGCCGCAGGACAAGTGGATGAGTGCCATTCGCGAGACCTTCAACAAGGACAGCATCATGGTTCGCGTGGAGCGTCGTGTCTTCAAGAAGGGCGACAATGCCAATATAGACAATTTGGCGTTTAAGGTGAAGAGTGCAGAACTCAAGCCTGTCAAGGGCTATCCTAACATCGGTGTTTTCGGCAAGGTGCTGAAGAAAGGTCCCGCAGAGTGGACGGATGTTAGCAATCAGGTGGTTAGCGACTACCAGCGCTTCAAGGAGGATGAGTTCGTCGCAGAATTGCGCAAGCGCTATACCTTCGAGATTGACAAGGAAGTGCTCGCTACTGTAAATAACCATTAACCCCATGATGCCCATTAAGTCCATGAAAAGGCTTCTCCTTTGTCTCTTTGCAGCGATCTGGAGCTTGTTCTCTGTGGCACAGAAGAATGTCATAGACGAAGTGGTATGGGTTGTCGGCGATGAGGCCATACTGCGTTCCGATGTTGAGAAACACCGTTTGGAGTATGGTTCGCAACTCAAGGGCAATCCCTATTGCGTCATCCCTGAACAGCTCGCTTTGCAGAAGCTCTTCCTTCACCAAGCAGCCATCGACAGCATAGAAGTCGGCGATGCAGATATCAACCAGTATGTTGAGCAGGACTTCAACGAGAAGCTTCTTATGGCAGGTTCTAAGGAAAAGCTCGAAGAGTACATGAAGATGTCGTCCTTGCAGATACGCGAGGAACTCTTCGACCTTTGGAAGAACAAGCTTACGGCGATGCGAATGCGTGAACACATCACGTCGGATGTCAAGGTGACGCCAGCCGAGGTGCGCCGCTTCTTCAAGGATATTCCTGAGGACAGCTTGCCACTCATTCCCACTCAGGTGGAGGTGCAACTGTTTGTGTTGGAGCCACGAATTCCGCAATCCGAGATAGACCGCATCAAAAATCTGCTGCGCGACTATGCAGAGCGCGTCAACAACGGCACGACCTCTTTTTCCACTTTGGCTCGCCTCTACAGCGAGGACCTAGGCTCTGCACGTCAGGGTGGCGAGATGCCCTACATGGGCAAGGGTGAACTCGACCCAGGCTTTGCCAATGTGGCATTCAGTCTGACGGATACAAAAAAGGTGAGCAAGATTGCACAAAGCGAGTATGGCTTCCACATCATTCAGCTCATCGACAAACGTGGCGATAAGATGAAGTGCCGCCATATCCTGAAGCGTCCTGAGGTGGCTCAGGTCGATATAGACAGCGCTCTCATTGTCCTGGATTCCGTTGCAGCAGATATCCGTAGTGGCAAGATTTCGTTCGAGGACGCTGTACGCTATGGCTCGGACGACAAAGACACACGCAACAACCGTGGTATCCTTTTCAATAACAAGGAGACAGGCGAGACCTCTTCACGCTTCGAGATGAGCGAGCTTTCAGCCTTCTCGCCAGAATTGGCTCGTGTGGTCGATACACTCGAGGTGGGCGAGATGTCGAAGCCCTTTACGATGATTAACACGAAGGGCAAGACCGTTTGTGCCATTGCACGTCTCAAGACCCGTTCCATGACGCATCGCGCCAACATTACCGAGGACTTCCTGATAATGAAGGGCGTCGTGGAGGCAAAGAAGGGAGAAGAGACCATCTTGAAGTGGATACACAACAAACAACAGAGTACCTACATCCGCATCAATCCTGATTGGAGGGACTGCGATTTCGAATATGAGGGCTGGATAAAGTGAGGAATCAGCGGCTATACATCTTCTGTGCGTCCCTGTTCTCATGCTTATGCCTGCTTATGGCGGTGACACCGGTTCGCAAGACTGCTGGGAAGCGGCCGCCTTCCGACAGCAAGGTACACCTCTTGCATGCCGACCGCCTTTTCTTTGACGACAGGTTGTCCAGAACGGCACAAGTCCTGGTGGGCGACGTGCAGTTCAGTCACGACGGTGTGTTGATGTTTTGCGACAGCGCCCTGTACTACGAAGCCACCAATTCTTTCGATGCTTTTGGTCATGTGCGCATGAATCAAGGGGATACACTCCTGCTTGACAGCGAAGTGCTTTACTACAACGGGCTCGACCAATTGGCGCGTGCACGTTACGATGTGGTGCTCAAGCACGGCACAATGACCATCTATACTGACAGCCTTGACTATGACCGTCTCTACGAACTTGGTTATTTCTTCGAAGGTGGACGTGTCCTGGACCATGATAATGAACTGACCAGCGACTGGGGTGAGTACAGTCCTCCTCGTCACGAAGCAGTTTTCAACTACAATGTGCGTCTGGTCAACCCGGCTCCTCCAGCCAAACCTGAGACTGTGCTCCTGTCCGATACCCTTCACTACAATACAGAGACTGCCATCGCCTATATCGTTGGCCCTTCAAATATTGAGAACGACGAGAACCATATCTATTCCGAACTGGGTTACTACGACACTCAGGCCAAGCATTCGCATTTGCTGGAGCGTAGCATCCTGATGAACAACGGTAAGCGCCTTGTTGGTGACAGCGTGGTTTGGAACGACGATGTTGCTACGGCCGAGGCTTTTGGTAATATCGTTTATACCGATGAGATAAACAAGAACATGTTTACTGGCGAGTATTGCTACTACGAGGATGAGACGGGCTATGTGATGGCTACGGACAAGGCTGTGGCAATCGACTACAGCCAGCAGGACACGATGTATGCCCATGCTGATACGTTCAAGGTCTTTACCTACAATATCGATACGGATTCCGTCTATCGCATCGTACACGGCTACTACCACATGCGTGCCTATCGCCGTGATGTTCAGGCCGTTTGCGACTCGTTGGTCTATGACTCTCGCGACAGCATCCTCATCATGTATCGCGACCCCATCCTTTGGCAGGCAGGTCAGCAGCAGTTGGGCGAAGAGATACGTATCTTCTTCAACGGCGTGGATATCGACAGCGTGCAGGTGTTGCGCCAGGCTCTTTCTGTGGAGCAGTTAGACAGCATCCACTACAATCAGGTGGCAGGGCGTGAGATGCATTCCTATTTCAAGGATGGTGAGATGTATCTTTCTACTTCCGAAGGCAATGTCTTCGTCAACTACTATCCTTTCGACGATGACAGCCTCATGGTCGAGTTGAACCACACAGAGACCTCCCTCCTCAAGATGTACGTGAAGGACAGGAAGGTGGACCATATCTGGATGCCGGCTGCCACAGGTGTGATGTACCCAATACCGCTTATTCCAGAGGATATGTATTATCTGGAGAACTTTGCCTGGTTCGATTACATCCGGCCTCTTGACAGATACGACATCTTCGAGTGGCGTCCCAAGAAGGCAGGCTCAGAGCTCAAGGAGAGCGTGCGCCATACCGCTCCCAAGCAGAAACTCAGCGATATTAAGAAAAAACGGGGTATTGCTGAAAAGGACTCCGAGAGCCCAGAGAGTACAGAGCCCTCCGATAATTCTGAGCCTACAGAGCCCATCAACCCCATTGAGCCCATCAACCCCATTGAGCCCATAAACCCCATCAACCCCATTGAGCCCATAAACCCCATCGAAGAAACCCCATGAAGCTGTTCAACACCAGAAAACCGCGTAGCTTCCGCCGTGTAAGCATCTACACGGACGAGTCGCGCGACCGCTTGCAGAAATTGGTAGATGAAGTGAAGCGCGAGCAGGGCGAGACGCCAGCAAGCGAAGCGCCTTACAACCCAGACAAGTTTCGCGGCACTTTCATCAACTACACCCCTCGAGCCCAGAGACACAAAGAGAATGGCTCGAAGTTCGGCTGGCCCCTTGCCATCGCCATCATCTTCGCCCTCCTCGTCATCTGGCGCTTCCTGCTCACAGGGGTGAGATAAATCGAAATGTCGTAATATCGTAATATCGAAATGCCGTAATAACGAAAAATGGACATCATTCACCTCCTTCCCGATTCTGTTGCCAACCAGATAGCCGCTGGCGAGGTCGTGCAGCGTCCGGCATCCGTCATCAAGGAACTGATGGAGAATGCCGTCGATGCTGGTGCACGAACCATTGACGTGCTGGTGCAGGATGCTGGGCGTACGTCTATTCAAGTCATCGACGACGGCAGGGGAATGAGCGAGACGGATGCCCGAATGGCGTTCGAGCGTCACGCCACGTCCAAGATTGCAAAGGCAGAGGACCTTTTCAAACTCAGCACGATGGGCTTTCGTGGGGAGGCGTTGGCTTCTATCGTTGCCGTAGCTCAAGTGCGGCTCACGACGCGAACAGCGGAGCAGGACCTTGGTGTGCAATTGTGCATCGACGGTTCGCACCTTGTTTCCCAAGAGGTATGCTCGTGCCCTGTGGGAGCCAATTTCGAGGTCAGCAACCTTTTCTTCAATGTTCCTGCCCGTCGTAAGTTCCTCAAGTCGAACCAGACGGAGCTGAATAACATCATTCAGGAATTCGAGCGCATAGCTTTGGTCAATCCTTCCGTCACTTTTTCGCTTTCGAGCAACGGCAACCGCCTGATGCAATTGCCTGCTGGCAGTTCCCTTCAGCGCATTGTGGGCATCTTCGGCAAGAAGTTCGGCGAGCAGCAGCTGCCTTTGCAGGTAGAGACCACGTTGGTGAAGATAAGCGGCTTCGTGGGCAAGCCAGAGTCAGCACGCAAGAAGAACTCTTCGCAATATCTCTTCGTCAACGGCCGCTTCATGCGCCATCCGCGCTTCCACTATGCCGTGATGGAGGCCTTCAACCACCTCATCCCTGAGGGCGACCAGGTGCCTTACTTCATCTTCTTCCAGGTTGACCCAGCCAACATCGACGTCAACATACATCCCACAAAGACAGAGATTAAGTTCGAGAACGAGCAGGAGATTTGGAGCATCATCGTGGCTGCCGTGCGCGATGCCTTGGGCAAGTTCAATGCCGTTCCTACCATCGACTTCGACGTGGAGGGACGTCCTGATATCCCTACCTTCGAGGCAGGCAACCTTGCAGGAGTCAAGATTCCCCAGGTGAAGTTCAACCCCAGTTTCAATCCGTTCAACAGCCACAGCGAGACTCGCAAGCCCGCCCCTCGCCAATGGGAAAAGCTCTATGAAAAAGCTCAGAGCTCTCCGATTCCTCAGAGTTCTCAGAACACTCAGAATGTTCAGAGCATGCCGATCACTCCGAATCTTTTCTCAGAGGGGGCTTTGGAGATGAGCTCCCAGCATTACCAATACAAGGGCCAATACATCCTGACCGCTGTTCAGTCGGGCCTCATGATTGTTGACCAACGGAGGGCGCACATCCGCATCCTCTACGAGCGCTACTTGAAGCAGATGCAGGAGCACAACGCTGCCACACAAGGTCTCCTTTTCCCTGAGTTGCTCGAGTTGTCGCCCTCCGATGCAGCTTTGCTGACAGGCATCCTCGATGATGTGCGAGCGCTGGGCTTCGACATTACGCCGCTTGGTGGTGGCAGCTTCTCCATCGTGGGCACGCCTTCCGAGCAAGCCAATCCTGTAGCTGTCGTGCAGCAGATGGTGGAATCGTTCAAGCAGCAGGATGGCGGTCACGCCGATGCGTTGCACCACAAGCTGGCCCTCGTCTTGGCGCGCAACAACGCAATCGAAGTGGGCGAGGTGCTCACTCCCGTCCAGATTGAAACCCTCATCGGCGACCTCTTCCAATGCGACAACCCTAACCTCTCCCCCAGTGGCAAAACCATCCTCACCATCCTCCAGCAGGAACAAATAGATAAAATGTTCAAGACCCCCTAACAGGGGGGCATTAACCCCATTAAGCCTATTAACCCCATTCTTTATGAGCAAAAAAGTTATTCTTACTGGCGACCGCCCAACGGGCAAACTCCACATCGGACACTATGTAGGCTCGCTCCGCCGTCGCGTGGAGTTGCAGAACTCAGGCCTCTACGAAAAGATATTCGTATTCGAGGCAGATGCACAAGCGCTTACAGACAATATAGAGAACCCAGAGAAGGTGCGCCAGAACGTCATTGAGGTTGCCCTCGACTACTTAGCCGTAGGCCTCGACCCAGCAAAGACCACCCTCTTCATCCAGAGTCAGATACCAGAGCTCTGCGAACTCTCTTTCTACTTCATGGACCTCGTCAGCGTCTCACGCCTTCAGCGCAATCCGACCGTCAAGACGGAGATACAGATGCGCGGCTTTAGCGGCGAGAGCATTCCTGTAGGCTTCTTCACCTATCCCATCAGCCAGGCTGCCGACATCACGATGTTCAAGGCAACCACTGTGCCTGTAGGCGAAGACCAGGAGCCGATGCTCGAGCAATGCCGCGAGATAGTGCGCCGCTTCAACAACATCTACGGCGAGACGCTGGTCGAACCCAACATCCTGCTGCCTGAGAATGCAGCTTGTCTGCGTCTGCCTGGTACTGACGGCAAGGCCAAGATGAGTAAGAGCCTGGGCAACTGCATCTACCTGAGCGACTCCGCAGACGAGGTGAATCGCAAGGTCAAGACGATGTACACAGACCCTGAACACCTGCAGGTTAACGACCCAGGACATCTGGAGGGCAATACCGTCTTCACCTATCTCGACGCCTTCGCAACAGACGAGCAGGTGTCGCGTCTTACTACCGACTATGCCACTCTTCAGGAGATGAAGGAGCACTATACCCGAGGTGGTCTTGGCGACATGAAGTGCAAGAAGCTCCTGATGGCTGTCCTGCAGGAAACGCTCGAACCCATCCGTCTGCGTCGTGCTGAGTACGAGAAGGACATCCCAGCCGTTTATGAGATACTGCGCAAGGGTTGCGAGGTGGCACGTGCTGAGGCCTGCGATACGATGGACAAGGTGCGTCGCGCCATGAAAATCAACTACTTCGACGACCGCGCCCTCATCGAAGAGCAAGCCCGCCGCTTCCAAAAGTAAGTTCGCTAACTCCTTGTAGCCCCTTTAACTCTTAGAAGCAAAGTTCTCTCGAAGACTATATAAACTTTTTTCCCTCAGGGAGCAAAAAGTTTTAGTATAGGGTCAAAACTTATTTTCGAGCCTCGAAAATATATTATCAAGGCACGAAAATATATTTTCAAGACTGGAAAAAATATTTTCAAACCTGAGTAATAACTTTTCTCTTAGGTTTAGACTTTTTTGCTACGGGATAAAAAGTTTTTTGTAATTAGGTTGCTCTCTCTTTGCTTAGTTCAAGCGTTTGTTCTACGCCTCTATTGCATAATCCCGGCCTTCGTTTCTTTCATTTTCCTGCTCATTTTCATCTCTTTTTGTTCAAAACCTGCAATCTTAACAAACTTTAACAACCAGAAGGGAGAATAGTTTCATATATTTTTTACCTTTGCAACGCAAAAAGTGACCTTTCGCGCTTCTGCGCGTACATTATATTATTGTCCTGTAGCGACAGGCCTCCAAAAACTAAAACAAACAAATAACTAACAAACATCACAAACAACAACCCAAGCAAATAATCCAATGAAAACGGAATCAACAAGGGAACAAATAGCCAAAAGCATACACGCTGTGCTGGCAGGGAGTGACAAACCCCAAGCCCGTGTTATTCTCTTTGGCTCACGCGCCAGAGGCGATGCCCATGCTGGTTCAGATTGGGATTTGCTGATACTCTTGGACAAGGAACAAATAACGGAAACAGACAAAGGAACCATTTCTTACCCCATCCGCGAGTTAGGCTGGGATATAGATCAGATGATAAATCCAATCATGTACACAACACGTGATTGGGAGGCTAAGAAACACACGCCATTCTACAAAAACGTAATGAAGGAGGGAATAATTCTATGAGCCTATCAGCAGAGGAACGTAATGCAGTGGTAACTTTTCGTCTTGAGAAAGCGCAACGAGCCTATGAGCAAGCATGTGGTGTGGCACAGCATCAATACTGGGAGACGATGGCCAACAGGTTATATTATGCTGCTTATAATGCAGTATCCGCATTGCTGATAGCATATGGATACAATGCACAGACACACAGCGGAGTAATCCATCTCTTTGGTTTGCATTTTGTGAAGGCAGGCATCTTTCCTCCAGAGACAGGAAGATTATACCACGACCTGTTCACGATGCGCCTTACAGGTGATTACGATGACACTTATGGACTGACGGAGAACGATGTTATCCCATACATAAAACCTGTAGGTGAACTAATAACCCAAGTATCAGAACTGGCAAAGCAACATCTTAAATAAGATTAAATGAGAAATAACAAACCAATTTTCATATTTATTAACTTAATTTTCAAAAAAATGAAACAAAAACTAACTTTATTACTCCTCGCCCTCGTAACTTCTATGGGGGCTTGGGCAGAAGATGTAACAGTCACTATCAGTGACCAGACAGATTTGGCAGCAATTACAGATAAAACCAAATCTGAAGCACAAACAGCACATAAATATGGCGATTATAATGTAAGCGGAACAGGGAGTTCTGAATTTACAACTAATTCCACCTCAGGAATGGCTGGACTTGTCATTAGCACAACAGCTAATATCTTAAAGCCTACTTGGTACTCAAGTACTTCGTATTTACATTGCCTCGCTGTGAAGCCAGCGGATGGTTATGGAACAGAATATACAATAACCATGTCTGCACCAACTGGATATTATATCAAAAGTTACTCGATGAAGGCCATTAGTACGAGCTCAAATGGTAAGTTTGACGTGAAATTTGCAGGTGCAGCTTCAGCAACAGAGGTTTCATCATCTCAAGTGATTTTTTCGGGTAATACAGCATCTAACAAAGTATCATTTACAGTCCTAAGAAAATCAGGAACCAATAGTAGCACAGAATTGTGTATTCCATTCTTTACTGTAACACTGGCTGATATTCCTACTTATGATGGAAGTTACACTTCTATATCCGTAAACAACACTACTGGTCCAGCAGTGGCACAATGGGGAAGTTCATGGACTTCAACAAGCACTCCTGCAGGCTTACAGCTAACATGTACCGCTAGTAACATGGAAATAAGCGATATGGCAAACTTACATTCTGCTGGAGGTCAAACCTATACACTTACTGCACCCTTAGGATACCTCATAGCAGGGTATACTATTGGAATGTATGGAAGTGATGCTGGCAGTTTTATCACACCTTCTGGTTATGGAGCCGTCTTAGTAGGAACCGATTCTTCTAATCCTACTTATGTATATGTTACTGGTTTATCTGCCATATCCACGACTTTTACTAGAACTGGCACTAGTACTAATGGTTACGCGCCGACATTTATTGTTTATCTAAAGCCTTCATACGAAATAACATACAAGCTACCGGGAACGAGTCAAAGTGATGTCGTGGTTGAACAGTTTGCTGGTTCTTCCATTTCTGCGCCTGCTGCATGGGTACGTGATGGTGTGACATTTAATTACTATACAACATATTCAGATGGAGTATTCTCGAATCCAATCTCAACAGCTCCTTCCAGTGCACAAACCGTTTATGTTGATTATACTTTTAGCAAATCAAGCCTGATTTCTGCAAGTTCATCTGATCTTAGCTGGTATCGTTTGGCAGCATATTCCAATAGCGCATACTATGATTTGTATTATAACGGTACAGCTCCCTACCCATTCAAGGCACAGAGTGCTTTCGATGGCTCAGACGGCTATTTCTGGGCTTTCACCGGCAATCCTATAGATGGTTTTACTATATACAATAAAGCAGCCACGGGCTACACGCTATATGCAAGCGGGTTCGGAAATGGAGTTGCTCCATATATGGACAATGAAAATACATCAAAGTGGTATATGAAAATCGATGGTTCATACATTGGATTCGAATGCGCTGGAACTGATAACGCCCACAGATTCCTAAACGATCATGGAGGAGGTGCTTCTTCTCTTAGATTCTATAGCGGTTATACTCCTTTACAGTACACTCGTATTAATGATGTAGATTTCAGTATACTGTATTCAAACAATATAGAACCCTTCATTGATAATGCAGGAGCAGGTTATTTCAAAATATCGAGCTCTGATGCAGAAACCCTTTCTGGGGAATATACGACAGCTAATAGCGACAGCAAGATCACATTGAGCGAATACGCGTCACTTGTATCTTCGCTTAATAGTAAGATTAGTTGGCCAGCGACTGGCTACTACCGCGTAAAGAGTGTCAGTGCAGAAAAATATATGAAGGCTGAGAGTGCTTCCCAACTTACTGTTGATGCTTCTGGAACTGGTGCTAGTACAATTGTATACCTCAGTGGAAGCAATGGAACTTATACAATGAAGATG
>JAILRU010000070.1 GCA_024697945.1 Bacteroidaceae bacterium | reverse complement strand
AGGAAAGTGTATTGCTCTTCGAGGCTCAGATGCTCACTACGCAGGCGATTCAGTAGTTCATTGAACGTGCGGACAATGATGTCCGTCTCGTGCTGTCCCGACGGAGCAAGCCGTGTCGTCAGATCCAAGTCCTTCACCAGTTCCATGCCACTTACGAGTGTATCGTAGGGGCGTATGGTCTTCTGATAGAAGAACCAAAGATAAAAGAGCATCAATACGATAAAACCTTCCGTAGCGTAGAAGAGCCGAGGGTGGGTATGGAACGTAGCATACAAACTGGCGCAGGCTATCAGGATGATGCACAAACAGAGGATGAAGAAGTAATACTTTAGCTTCAATTTTCAATTATAATTATCAATTATCAATTATCAATTATCAATTATCTTATAGCCCGTGCTTTTCAATTTTTCGGTATAGTGCTCCACGACTGATGCCCAGTTCCTTTGCCACGAGGGAGAGGTTGCCGCTGTGCTTCTGAATACAGGCAGCGATGGCGGTGCGTTCCAAATCGTCAAGGGTAGCAGCGGGATCTTCGGGAGAAGCCGATGGCACAGCGGCAGGATGGGAAGGAGCGGCGAAGTCGGCGGCAGTGAGCTTGTCGCTTTTAGGGTCATGCATGAGCAGAGCACGCTCCACCAGATTCTTCAGTTCGCGGATATTGCCGGGGAAAGGAAGCGTCTGCAGGTAAGCGATAGCCTCGTATGATGCAGTGACAACAGGAACATTATTAGCCAGACAAGCTTCACGCAGGAAATGTTCTACAAGAAGCGGAATGTCTTCGCGTCGTTCACGCAGAGGCGGCAAGCGCAGGTTAATCAGGTTGATGCGATAGAAGAGGTCCTCGCGGAAAGTGTGCTCTTTGACCATTGCCTGCAGGTCAGCATTCGTAGCGCAAACAACGCGGACATCCGTACGGCGTGTATGGCTGTCACCCAGCACCTCGTATGTCTGATCCTGTAGCACACGCAACAACTTCACCTGGCTTGCAAGCGACAATTCGCCAATCTCATCAAGGAAGATTGTGCCGCCCTTTGCCAGTTCAAAGCGACCGATGCGGTCGGTTTTGGCATCAGTAAAGGAGCCTTTCTTATGGCCGAACATCTCGCTCTCGAAGAGTGTAGAAGAGATGCCTCCGAGGTTTACTTTCACGAAAGGTCCGTTAGCCCGTTTGCTTTGTCGGTGTATGGCCTCTGCTATCAGTTCCTTGCCCGTGCCGCTTTCTCCTGTGATAAGAACAGGCGCATTTGTAGGAGCTACACGGCTGATGGTGGAGAGAATGCCAGCCAATGACGAGCCGATTATCGTCCCAGAGCCATCCCCCTTTTTGTCGGCAGATGAAGAGACTCTTCCCTTAAGTGTCCGGGCCGTTTGTATTCTTTCCAGCAGCACCCCGTTGTCCCACGGCTTTGTGATGAAGTCGAACGCTCCGGCCCGCATTCCCCGTACGGCAAGATCGATGGTGCCCCAAGCCGTCATCAGGATGCATGGCACGTCGGGACGGAAAACCTTTATCTGTTTCAGCAAAGTGAGACCTTCCTCACCGTCGTTAGACGAGGTGCGATAGATATTATAATTCATGTCCATCAGCACCAGTTCCACAGCGGGATTATCTCGAATCACCTGTATGGCGGCATGTGGTTCTTCAGCCAAAACGACCTCGAACTCATTGCGTTCCAGGATAAGCTTCAGCGAGAGGCGTATGCTTTTATCGTCATCAACTACAAGAACCACTTCTTTGATTTACTATTTGACAATTTACGATTTAGGGCAAAGTCCGTTATTTATGGTGCAAAGATAGTAAGGTTTTCCAATCCCCACAAGTTTATTTCATAAAAAGTTGCCAATCCCCACAAGTTTTTTATTGTATGAATCCGCCAATCCCCACAAATCTTATTCTTCTCTTAATGATTCCGTTATCTCGCTCCGGCAGATGCGCCAGGCGGGAATGACGGTGCCGAGCAGGACAATGACTAATATATAAAGGTACACGCAAAGGGAGACGATGGGGAAATGTGTCTCTATGCTTTCGTACCAATGATGGACGACTGGGTTATCATATATGCCTTTCTCATAGAAGTCACCAGATGACTGGTATTGGAAGTAGATGATGCAGCCAACAACGACGCTGAAGGTGGTGAGCAGCCAAGCCTCGCAAATAAAGTCCCAAAATATGTTCCATCGTGTGGCACCGAAGGCACGTCGCACTCCGGCTTCTTCTCTCCGCTGGCGCATGTACATTAGCAGTGTTCCGAACACGCCGAATGCCAGGTTGGTGGCGAAGAAAGCGGCAATAAGCATATTGCGGCCCATGAGACGTCCATTGCTTCGTCCCATCTTGAAACTGTTCTGTTCCCGGACGGTTTCTATCTTGCGAATATAGCAATGTTCAGTCATCAGAGTGCGCAGGAGCTCGTGCTCACATTTCTCCCTGAATTGTTCCACGCTGACACCTTCGCGCAAGCGGACAATAATGGGTCTGTTGGTGAGTGTTTGCCCCTGCGTCGAGCATACGTAGCCGATGGTATTATCAGAGTACATGCCGCCTTGCCGCACATCCTCCACAACAGCACGGATGCGGTATTCTTTAAATTCGTTTTGTATCACATAATATAATTGAATCGTGCGTCCTGCCACATCGGTCGTCCCGAAAGCAGCCATTGCAAAGGTGCGCGAGAGGATAATGGTTTTGTCTTCCTCGCAGTCATTTGTCAGTTCGTCGGTAGGCACCTCGAGTGTCAGCGACTCTATGCCGTATGCTTTGAATAAAGGAGACTCGCGCTGGAAATAGATGGTCGGGAATCGAATCCATGTGCTGTCTCCTATCTTACAATGTAATAATTGTGAATCAAATCCAGGGGCAGTATAAACGGTACGAAAGGCTACCTCTGTATCTTCTATCTCTTGAACTTTCCGGAGCAGCATTTCTTCCTCTGCACAAATCTCCTCTTGTCGGTTCATCCGTTCCGTACGGTTCAGGGTGCTTGCCACTTCCATTCTTACTATTCTGTCGGCATCATAGCCATACGGAAGATACCAGAGGTACAGATTCTCCAATACTGGGGCGAATGTCCACCAGCAGATAACGGTAACAAGGATGAGTTCGAGGGAGAGCCAAAGGGACGTACTTCGGCTGAATATGTTTTTTAATGCTTTCATTTCTTGGTCATCATAGATTCGACAATAGGTTTTCTAAGACTCAGCCATGCGGGCAATGCAGCAGCCAAAACATTCAACAGCGTGCAGATGAGCAGGGCTATGAGGAAGATTATGGGGGCGAAGAACATTTCGCCCTCTATTATAGGTACACGGCCATAAAGTCCCCAATTGGTAAACGAGAAAAAGATGTAGAACACCCAGCTACGACAAACATAGAGAGCAACCCATGCCAGACAAAGGCCGAAGAAACCACCAATGAGTGTGAGTGTCAGGTTCTCCGTAACAACCTGTCCGAGCAACGTGCGGCGTTTGGCACCAAAGGCCTTGCGGATGGCCATCTCGGGCAGACGGCGCTCCATACGGCTTGCCACCATTCCGCTCAGGTTCAGGGCAGGGACAAAGAGAAGCATGAAAATGGCTATGATGATGTAAGACCAATGCTCTTTATCGCTTCTGGTACTGAATACTTCGCCTGTATTATTCCATACGTCATTGTAATAGGAACCAAGAGGGCTTAGCATATCTACAGGATTATCTTTGTGTACGGCATTGTAGCGGGCTTCCACTTCTTTCAGTTCCTGCTTGAACGCCTCGAGCTTTCCGGCAGGTATGCAGAAAGATAGTTCGTGTTTCTCCGTGCGGTAGTCACGGCCTTTATCCACCAACAGGCTGTCGGCAGAATAGGGAAACCAAATATCGGCACAGCATCGTTCCGCCAGCATACTGGGTGTTTCCACCACGCCGCTAATGCGATAATCCCTGTTCTCAACACGGACGGTCTTCCCTACGCCCTTTCCTTCTTTGCCAAAGAGCTGCTCGCGGACTTCTTCCGTGATAACAGCCACGCGCCTTTCATTGTCGAAATCGTCCTGGGTGAAGGGCGCACCCTCGGTGAAGCTAAACTGATAGAAACGGAAGTAGTTCGGCTCGGTCAGCTTGACTACCACAGACCGGTCGTGTACGCCGTCGGCCAGTTTCATGTACCAATCGCCCAGCATCCAAGTCGAGATTTCTGCCTTTACACACTCGGGCGTCTTCATCTTTAGGAAGAGGGTTTCAAAATCTTCCTGTGTGATATCTGCAGGCAGGATATCATCATTGCTGCCCCACATAAATTCCAGGTAGTACGTCTTGCTGCGGTTCACTTCCGGTGCGATGTCTGCTACCTTAATATAATACACTTCGGCAATGAGCATCGTGAAGGCAATGGCGAGAGCCGTGCCGCAGATGTACATCGCGGAGTATAGTTTCTCTTCTCGCATCATAGCGAGCGCTTGTCTAAAATAATTCATAATTCACAATTCATAATTCATAATTGGGCGGTAGCAATTATTCACTTTTCACCTTCAACTTTTCTTTCCCTTTATACTTTGTCATGTCGCTGACCACCACCTGCTCGCCTTCCTCCAGCCCCTCGACCACTTCGATATAGTCGTAGTTGCACTCACCGAGTTTCACTTCACGCGGTGTAAGCACATTGCCTTCTAAAACAAACAAAGTATAATCACCTGGTCCGCTATAGAACGAGCCGTTCTTGATGCGGAGCACGTCGTCCTTGATGCTGGTGATGACGAAGACCTCGGTGCGGAGTCCGGAGCGGAGGCGCGGATGGCTCATGTCGTCCGGCACTACGGTAAAGGTGATGGCACCGCTTTGGCTGAGGGGAGTAACAGTGTTGATGGTACCCGTCAGCCGCTCCTTGCCAATCTTCAGCAGGACAACACCGCCCACACGGACGCGTTCGCTGTGTGTGTCGGAAATCTCGCACTCTGCCTTGAAGTGACTGAGGTCGCTCACGATAGCCACCTTTTGCCCTGCGCCGACAGTGCTGCCTATCTCATTGTTGATATAGGTCAGCGTGGCGCGGCGTGGCGAGCATATCTTGGCATCGTCCAAAGTGCGGCGTTTCTCGGCCAGTCCCTTTTCGAAGATGCCGTCCTGCAATTGCTGCATCCGCAAGTCGGCCTGCTTCACCTTCTTCTCGTTTGCATATTGCTGGCGCAGTTGGCTGAGCTGGAGCTGTGCCGTGCGCAGGGCCGTCTCTGCCTGTCTTACTCTGTCGCGGGTGCCGGAGCCGAGGCTGTCGAGATAAAGCTCATTGCGGAGCTGCGCCTCGAGTTGCGACACCTTCATCTCCTCGACCTCAATCTGCATCTTGCGGTCGGAGAGCTGTGTTTCAGTGTTCGCCTTCAGCTGCGCCATCTGCTGGCGCTTTATCTCCCGCTCATCAAGGGCTTTGGCGTAGTCCGTCTCTGCTGACTGCAAGTCCAGTCGTAACAGTGGTGTACCAACATCCACGCTGTCACCGCTATGGGCATAGACTTCCAGTATTCGTGAA
>JAILRU010000053.1 GCA_024697945.1 Bacteroidaceae bacterium | reverse complement strand
AGTTCGTCATCACCGATGGTGGGGAACACCTGGGGCAGCTGACCCTGTGCCAGAATGGCAGCAGAGGGGACGAAACGAGAAGAGCCGATGGGCTGGAAACAGTAGAACGAGTCAAGGCTGATGCCCTGTGCGTTCAGTTCGTAAGCGCGACGACGATAGTAGTCGGCGTTGAGCTTGCGGAACTTATTCGCGCACTTTGCTCCCTGAGTGACACCCTCGAAAGAGTGGTCACAGATGCTCTTGAAGGCCTTGTACATAAGACCCGTCTGAGCGATGATGACCCTTTGCAGAGTCTGTGCAGTGGTCTTGGGGTTCTTCGGAGTTACCTTCTCACGAACGCCAGTCTTGCCACTTGAGGTGCGGTAGTAGACCTGATTGCCTATCTTGCCGCTTGCACCATAGTTTTGAAAATTAGCTTCTGCCATAGTTGTTTAAATTTAGCATGACTTAATTTCTTTGGACGTTACCCTGGGCTTTATCTGATTTCCCTTTGTCTTTCCTCTGTTCTACCTCAGACTTATGTCTGATGTAAATCTTCCACTTAACCTCAGAGCTAGCACAGAGCTAGAACAGAGCGGGAACAGAGGGGTTCCAATGTGGCTCCTTCGTAGAAGGAGGGGATTGTCATTGGGCCATCATTCGACGTCCGACGGTGCAAAGATACGACGATGATAATGCACTTTCCAAAAAAAAATGCAAAAATCGTATTTCTTGTTTACTTGTCAACAAAGTACTTTTTTACTTTGTACTTTTTCGGTGGCTTGGGGGGGAGGATAGGGGGTGTGAAAATAATAGTAATTAAAACATTATTAATTTTTAATAATATATAAAGAAACCATAATATAACACGCGAGACCCGCGTCTGGAACCACTCGAAAAGTACAAAGTACAAAAGTACTTTTTTATAAGCATAATATACTCCATACGCATTTTTTTGCCTAAAGATTTTGTATTTCACGTAGTAATAATTGTAAGGAATTTTGAGTTTAATTCCACTTTCGAAAAGAACATGAATAATGTTCGTTCTATACTATTATATTAAGTTATGAATCACGCTGCCATATTACAATATTTTCTGCGTATGTAAATATATTTCGAAATATCATCATATTAAGATTTGTAAAAAAAAAGACAATGGCAACCACCTTCATTGGAGGGCATCAAGTATCACATGTATTCGTGTATGTTTTCAATTCTTTGACGTTTCAGAGTTAAGAGTCTTTACTATATCCCCCAAATTTTTTGGTGATTTTCTTTGTGCATACAAGAGAATTGTTACGTCAACCTGACAAAAAAGGCTGCTTCGTACCATACTCAGAGTATGGGTAGAAGCAGGCTAAAGCGAGGCTGGGGTTTGGCTACACTATGGGAAGAGCGAGAGAAGGATGAAGGAAGAGGGGGAAATGGGCGCAAATTTGCGCCCGTTTTTAATTTTGTACTTTTGTACTTTGTACTTTTTCGGTGGTTCTAACCCCCCCCTTCAAATGTAAAATGTTCTAAAATAGTTGTCGAAATCGAGTTTTATTGTTGCTTCTTCAAAAATTATTCGTATATTTGCAACTTTAAACGGACAACAGACAACGGACAACAGACATTGTTCAATGGTAAACGGGGACTCCGCGACTACCTTCGCGCCTTTGTCCTAAAGGATAAAAGTAATAAAAGTCATGAATCTCTTTCCCGACCTAAAGCGAAAATATTCTTCCGACGCTCTTTCTGCCCGTGAGGCTCAACGACTGGCTGAGTTCATCGCATGGGGCCCCATCGTGTTTCAGGTCTCCAGGCTGATGCTGAAGTTCGGCATCCTCGACTTGCTCCGCGACAGCAACGGCGGACTTACCGAGGCAGAGGTGGCGAAGGAGACGGGACTTTCATCGTATGCCGTGAAGTGCCTGCTCGAAGCATCGCTCAGCATCGGTACCGTTCTTATCGACCCTGAGTCTGACCGCTTTAGTCTCTCCAAGACGGGATGGTTCCTCCTGAACGACCCTGCCACGAGGGTGAACCTCGACTTCAACCACGACGTCAACTACCTCGGATGGTTCCACCTGGAGGAAGCGCTCCGCGAGGGTAGGCCTGCCGGCCTGAAGCATTTTGGCGACTGGGCAACCATCTACGAGGGACTCTCCAGCCTGCCAAAACAGGCGCAGGACAGCTGGTTCGGCTTCGACCACTTCTACAGCGACTCCTCCTTTCCCGAGGCGCTGAAGATTGTCTTCGACAAGTATCATGTCCGTTCTCTCTACGACGTGGGCGGCAATACGGGCAAGTGGGCTCTCGAAGCTGTGGGCTACGACAAAGAGGTGGAGGTCACTATTCTCGACCTGCCCCAGCAGATAGGGATGATGCAGGAGAACATCGCAGGCAAGCCTGGTGCAGACCGCATCAAGGGCTATGGCATCAACCTGCTCGCCAGGGATGCACGTTTCCCAAGGCGCGAAGGCGGACTTGACGCCATCTGGATGTCGCAGTTCCTGGACTGCTTCAGCGAGGAGGAAATTGTCAGCATCCTGACCCGTGCGAAGGAGGTCATGACGGACGACACCCGCCTCTTCATTATGGAGACTTTCTGGGACCGCCAGCGCTTCGAACCGGCGGCCCTCTGTCTCACGATGACAAGCCTCTACTTCACGGCAATGGCAAACGGCAACAGCAAGATGTATCACTCCGACGACATGAAGCGACTGGTGAACCAGGCTGGTTTGGAGATAGAGGCCATCTACGACGGACTGGGACAAGGGCACAGCATATTAGTCGTAAAAATTAAAAGTGAAAAGTGAAAAGTGAAAAATTAAAAAGTAAAGAATGAAGAATTGGGCAGGTACGACGTACGGCAATGAATGGATGCACAAGTGGCTCATTCGTATGCTTCGCTACATAGATGTTCGGTTGCTATATCTCTTTGCAGCCGTCTTCATCATACCTGTCTGCCTGTTGCTAAACCCAAGCTGTGGCTTTGCTTACCGCTTCTTCAGACAGCGCTTCGGATATGGCAGGTTGAAGTCCGCCTGGAAGACCTACGTCAACCATTGCCTCTTCGCTGGGGCCGTCATTGACAAGTTTGCCATGTATGCCGGTAAGAAGTTCGACATAGAGATTGAGGGCGGCGACCACTTCCGCGACCTTGCTGAACGGCAGGAGGGCTTCGTTCTGCTGAGTGCCCACATCGGCAACTATGAGATAGCGGGCTACACCCTTGTCTGTCAGAATAAGCGAATCAATGCCCTGGTCTATGCTGGGGAGAAAGCATCGGTCATGAAGAACCGCGACAGGATGTTTGCCGCCACGAACACCAGGATGATTGCCATCAGTCAGGATATGAGCCACCTCTTCGAGATAGACAAGGCGTTGGCTGACGGTGAGATAGTCAGTATGCCTGCCGACCGCTCCAGTGGCTCGCAAAAGTACATCCTTCACGACTTCCTCGGAGCCAAGGCCCGTTTCCCACTCGGCCCATTCTCTGCCAGCCGAGTGCACTTGCTCAATGTGCTGGCAGTCAACGTCATGAAGACATCGCTCCGTCGCTACAAGATATACGTTACACCCCTCCCTTACGACAGATCCGCCACTCGCGAGGAGCAAATCCGCCAACTCTCGTCGGCCTACGTTGCCGAGCTTGAGCGTCGCGTCCGTCAGTATCCCACACAATGGTACAATTACTTCGAGTTCTGGGAGGAAATAGAAAGTTGAAAATGGTTTCCGTCTTATCCACTAATATCACTTCGCCTCTGGGTTTTACCACCGAGCAGAATTACCAGGCTGTATTGTCTGGACGCTCTGCGTTGAAGTGCTATGAAGGCTTGTGGGGACTTCAAGAGCCGTTTGCTGCCTCGCTCTTCAGCGAAGAGCAGAATGCGGCCCTTGCCATTAGTGGATACACGCGTCTCGAGTCCCTTGCCATCCGTTCAGCCCAAGAAGCACTCTCCCATACTGAGTTGGATGTCGCGTCCGAGAGAATTGTCCTCATCCTGAGTACCACGAAGGCTGACATCGGACGGTCCCCCTCCGAAGCGGCTGGGGCGATTGCTAAAGCCCTCGGTCTGACCCGTGAGCCCATTGTGGTCTGCAATGCCTGCGTCTCTGGAGTCTCAGCCCAGCTGCTTGCTGATAGCTTGCTCTCCGCTGGTCTCTACGACTATGCCATCGTGGTGGGTGCAGAGGTTCAGAGCAGGTTCATCGTATCGGGCTTCCAGTCCCTCAAAGCTGTCTCTGATGCGCCTTGCCGGCCTTTCGATATCGAGCGCAACGGCCTCAATCTGGGTGAAGCTGCCGCGACCATTGTCTTTTCCAGAAATGGCGATGGGGTTTGGCATCTCGTTGATGGTGCAGCCCGCAATGATGCCTATCACATCGTTTCCCCCTCGCCTGTGGGTGACGGTCTGACGGCTGCCATCGAAGCGGTGATGCAGGGACAGGACAAGACCAGGCTTGCTACGGTCTGTGTGCATGGAACGGCAACGCTCTATAACGACCAGATGGAGTCGAAAGCTATCCAAAGGGCAGGACTCTCCGACGTTCCACTCTCTGCACTCAAAGGCTATTATGGACATACGATGGGTGCTGCAGGTGTGCTCGAGACCATCCTGACTATGCGGGCAACGGATGACGGCATCGTGCTCCCATCGAAAGGCTTCACAGAGCTGGGCGTTAGCGAAAAGGTCTGCATCGGCAAAACGCAGCAGCCCGTTTCGGTGGGAGAGAAGCGTTGCTTCCTGAAACTCATCTCAGGGTTTGGCGGATGTAACGTGGCAGCACTATATGCACGAGGAACTATGGACTATGGACTACGGACGATGGACGACAGACTAAGGACTATGGACTGTGGACTATGGACTAAGACGCATACCGTAAGGCTTTCCTCTGGGGATGGGAAGAGCTTAAATGAAATCTATAGGGAGCAGATAGGGAACTACCCCAAGTTCCACAAGATGGACATCCTGTCGCGCCTGGCGTTCGTGGCAACGGAGACCCTCTCCCCGCTCCCCCGTAATGGGGAGAGCCTCCCCTCCATCACGGGAGGGGATGGGGGTGGGTCTGCTATCATCCTCTTCAATCATTCCTCCTCGATTGTCTCTGACCGTCAGTACCTCTCCACCATCAGCGACGCTGACAACTTCTTCCCCAGCCCGTCCGTCTTCGTTTATACGTTGCCCAACATTGCAGCTGGTGAGATTGCTATCCGCCATCACTGCACAGACGAGACTTCCTTCTACATCCTCCAGGAAAAGAATGAGACCTTGATGCAGCAGATTCTGGATGCATCACTCCGTGCATCAAATGTCCAAAGTGTCATCAGCGGTTGGATAGATGCCGAGTCCGAGACATCATACGAGTGTGAACTTTCAACTTACGAAAAAGAATGAAGAATGAAGAATTTGCTACCGCACTAATAATTATGAATTATGAATTATAAAAAGACATGGAACAGTTAATCAATGACTTAAAAGTACAGATAAAGGAAGCCCTGCATCTTGAAGAGCTTCAATTGGAAGACTTCGACGAGAACACCCCTCTCTTCGGAGAGGACGGCATCGGTCTCGACTCTATAGATATCCTCGAGATTGTTGTCCTGCTGGAAAAGGAATACGGCATCCGTATGTCCAATCCGAAGGAGGGGAAAGCCATCTTCCATAGTGTCAGGACCATCGCAGAATACGTACAGAAAGTGAAAAGTGAATAGTGTCAGCATAACAGGATTTGGCATCATCTGTGCCATCGGGAATGATGCAGCTGCCGTCCTCAGTTCTCTTCAGGAACAGCGGACAGGAATTGCACCTATGCGCTACCTGGATTCTATCCACAAGGGAAAGCTCCCAGTTGGCGAAGTGAAACTCTCGAATGAAGAGATGAAAGGGATGCTCGGCCTGGACGAGAATGCCATCGTCAGCCGCACCGTCCTGATGGGAGCCATCGCCATCCGTCAAGCGCTGAATCTAAACGACCAAACGACCAAACGACCAAACGACTCCATAAAAGGGAAGCGCATCGTTGTTATTTCCGGCACGACTGTAGGCGGAATGGACATCACCGAACGTTACTTCCAGCAGATGCAGGAAGGTGATGCCTTGTTGCCGCTCATAGAGAAGCACGCCCCAGGCAGTTCCACTCGCGAAATGGCCTGCCTGGCAGGCTTGAAGGATGCAGAGGTCTGTACCGTTTCCACAGCCTGTTCCTCAGCAGTCAATGCCATCATCCTCGGTTCGGAAATGCTTAGGAATGATGAGGCCGACATCGTCATAGCGGGTGGCACAGAGGCTCTGAGCCGTTTCCACCTGAACGGATTCGGTTCGCTGATGCTTCTCGATGGGGAGTGCTGCCGTCCGTTCGACAAGACCCGTGCCGGACTGAACCTCGGAGAAGGAGCCGCCTTCGTAGTGCTCCAGAAAAACTCCTCCTCCTCCTCGGGGGAGGCAGGAAGGGGGCTCTATATCCGCGGCTATGCCAATCGTTGCGATGCCTTCCACCAGACTGCCTCTTCCGAAAACGGCGAGGGAGCCTATCTGGCAATGAGCGAAGCCCTGCAAATGGCAGGACTGAAGCCGCAGGACATCCAGTACATCAATGCTCACGGCACAGGCACGCCCAACAATGATTCCAGCGAGAGTGCTGCCATTCGCCGTGTCTTTAGAGAACATATTCCCCCTGTCTCAAGCACGAAAGGGTTCACGGGTCATGCCACCTCTGCCTCTGGTGCAATAGAGACGGTCATCTGCATCCTTGCCCTTCAGCACAACTTCCTGCCAGTTAATCTTGGCTGGAAAGAACAGGATGAAGCATGCATAACACCCTTTAAAAATTCAAAATTAATAAATTCTTGGATGTCTTTAGCACCAAGGCGCGATTGTAGTCGCGGAACAAAATTCAAAATTTCAGGCTCGGAAAAAGAATTCAAAATTTCCAATATCCTCTGCAATTCCTTTGGCTTTGGGGGTAACGATTCGGCATTGGTGATAAGCCAAGAGCCTTCCGATTTCGCCCAAAATATGCCTGTTGAGGTTGAAGTCCTTGCAGATGAGCGAATCAGTGACGTGGAGCAGTTGTCAGACTACCGCGAGTTCATCTCGCCAGGTGAAGCCCGTCGCATGACGCGCCTCATGAAGGCTGCCATCATCACGTCGCTCAAGGCTCTTCGGCATGCAGGCATAGAGAGTCCTGATGCCATCATCACAGCCACAGCTTACGGAATGCTCGAGACCAGCGAGAAGTTCCTAATCGACATGTTGGAGAACGGCGAAGAAACACTCAGCCCAACCCTCTTCATGCAAAGCACCCACAACACCCTGAGTTCTGCTATTGCCATTCGTACCAATTGTCATGGTTACAACATAACGTACAGTCAGGGCAAGGACTCACTCGATTGGGCCCTTCGCGATGCCCGACGCTTGATAGCAAGCGGCAAAGCAAAGACCGTCCTCGTGGGCTGTCACGACGAAGCTACCCCCACGTTCCAGTCACTCTTCAGCCGAATGGGAAAACCCATCCCACCAGCACTAACCTCCCGCAGCATAGTCTTAACCCATAACCCCCATAACTCTTAACTCATAACTCTTAACTCTTAACTCAACAACCATGCCTCTCCTACCATTAGCCATAACACAGTGTCTCTTGCTTGCCAGTGGGCAGGTCTTCCTGAAACTTGCCCTCGAACGGATGGAACCCTTCGGCTGGAACTGGCAGTTCTGGTCGTCGGTCCTGTCAAACTGGCGTTTGGCCCTTTGCGGACTCCTTTCAGGTTCAGGTACCCTCCTGTGGTTCTATATCATCAAGCACTTCCCCTTCAGCCAGGCCTATCCCATGATTTCAATGAGCTATGTGTTTGGTGTGATAGCAGCAATGCTGGTCTTCCACGAGCAGGTGAGTGTTTCAAGATGGGCAGGCGTATTGCTCATCATGACGGGATGCTATTTAGTTCATAATTCATAGCAGATGAAACGTATATTTCTTTTTTTCATTTTTCATTTTTCACTATTGACTTCGTCGAGACTGCTTCCGCTCGGCAATGCTAAGCAAGCTTATCATTGCTCTCGCTTAATCGCAGCCTTCACTTTTCACTTTGCTTGCGCGCAGTCGGAGCAGCAAATCATCCAGAAGATGGCATCAGCGGCAGCTGCGATACGGACTGTAGAGTGCAACTTCACACAGACCAGACATACGAAGATGCTGAAGAAAGAACTGGTGTCGCAGGGCAGGATGTCCTGTCAGCTGCCCGACAAGCTCCGCTGGGAATACACATCCCCTCGCGCCAGTACAATCGTTTTGGGTGACGAAGCGCCTACCCGTCAAAACAAGTTTGCCAGCGATATGGCTCAGATGATGATGAAGCTCGTAGCAGGCCAAGTCCTGACCGACAGCCAGACCTTCCAGGTGACAGCCAAGCAGCTGCCGACGGAATACGAGGCAACCCTCATCCCACTGAAAAAGAATATGAAACAGATGTGGACCAAACTCGTCCTGCATTTCGACATCAAGCAATCAACCGTGACTCAGGTGGAGCTGTACGAGAAGAACGGCGACTTCACCATCATCGACCTACGGAACATACGAATAAATGAAGACTGACAGTCAAGCGTAATGGTCAATGCAAAGAAACTCCTTCGCGACCGCGGCATCTGCGTGGTGATTCCTACATACAACAATGCGGGAACCATTGCCGATGTGGTACGTCGAACGCTTGCACAGTGTCAGGACGTGATTGTCGTCTGCGATGGCTGTACAGACGTTACGCTCGACGTCCTGCATGGCGTGGAGGGCATTACCATCGTCGCTTACGATAAGAATGCCGGCAAGGGAACCGCCCTCAAACGCGGATTCCGCAAGGCAGTCGAGATGGGCTTTGCCTACGCCATCACCTTGGATGCCGACGGACAGCACTTCCCAGAGGACATCCCCTGCCTGCTTCGCGCCAACCAACAGCATCCGGGAGCTCTCATCGTGGGACAGCGCAAGGAACTCGACAAGGCGGAGCGAAGTGGCGGCAGCAAGTTCGCCAATGCCTTCAGCAACTTCTGGTTCGCAGTACAGACCTGGCATTACCTCCCAGATACGCAGTCCGGCTACCGCCTCTATCCACTGAAGAATTCACAATCTTCATTCCTCAATCCTCATTTTTCATTCTTTCTCAGTCGTTACGAGGCCGAGGTTGCGTTGCTCGTCTTTTCCGCCTGGCGTGGTGTCAAGATAGTCTCAGTGCCAGTCAATGTCTGGTACCCGTCGCCCGAGGAGCGCGTGTCGCATTTCCGGCCCATTCGCGACTTCTCCCGCATCTTCGTACTCAACACGGTGCTCTGTGTCCTGGCCGTCATCTATGGACTGCCGTTGGCCATTTGGCGAGGGCTCATGACATTTTTGCGCACCACCTACGCCCTGTTGTTCTTCCTCCTCACCACCATCTTCATCGCCAAGCCCTTGGCAATGCTGTATAGAATCATATATCGCGACATAGAAGAGCGACGAATGGCTATCCACCGTTTGCTCTGGCGCTATGCCCGTTTCGTCACGCTTCGGCATGGCATCCCTGGCGTCCGTTTCTCATGTGCCAATCCACACGGAGAGGACTTCCATGAGCCAGCCATCATCATCTGCAACCACCAGTCCAGTCTCGACCTGATAACCATGTTGATACATACGCCAAAGCTCGTCGTCCTGACCAAGGACTGGGTCTGGAACAATCCCCTTTATGGCAGCATCATCCGTGGTGCCGAGTTCTATCCCGTATCCGAGGGAATGGAAACCCTGCTGCCCAAGCTGCGTTCGCTAATCGACAGAGGCTACAGCATCGTCGTCTATCCAGAGGGGACACGGGCTCTGGACTGTACCATCGGCCGCTTCCATCAGGGCGCTTTCCATCTGGCGCAGCAGTTCGGAGTCGATATACTGCCCATAGTATCGTACGGAACGGGGAGGGTGCTTCCCAAGGGCGCAAAGTTCATCCTGGGGTGGCCTGTCAGGATAGAGATAGACCGTCGCATCAGTCCCGAGGAGATGCATTCGTTTGGTGAAACGCCAAGGGCACAAGCATCAGCTATGAGGCGGTACTACGAGGACAGATACTTGACAATATCGAACAGAATAGAACAGGAATTCTGAGACATATATAGACTGGCAATTAAACTTGCGCCTTTTCACCTTCATTTTTCATTTAGGGCAAAGCCTGCAATTATCTCTTCAGCCGAAGAAAATGTTTTCTTCAACCAAGCAGCAATTTCTCAAAGGCCTTTGTCGTTCTGGATTGTTTCCACAAGCAAACAATGCGATAGTAGGATTGTAAAGATATTTCCAACCAATAGACAGAGACAGCAAAACGACCTCTTAATGCCAGAAATTGAAACTATTAATAGTAGCAATATTTTCTATTAATATGATGCAGGACGTAAATCGACATTATAGATGAAAAAGAAGGAAATTTCATTAAAACATAAAACTTCTGCCACAGAATGACGTACCTTTTTCGTAACTTTGCAGAAAAATTTGAGATTTATGATTAATAACGACAGGGGACAAACCTTGATAAACAAATATGTCTGGGTGATAGAAACCATCTATCGCAGAAAAAAGATTTCATTCAAGAATCTGAACGAGCTATGGCTTCGCGACATTGACATGAGACGCGGTGTTGAACTATCCAAACGCACCTTTGACCATTGGAAGGATGCCATCTGGGATATGTTTGGCATCAGCATCGTCAATGAGAATCGTGGTGAGTATCGTTACTACATCGAGAACGTAGAGGACATCAGCAAGAATGGGCTCCGTTCCTGGCTCTACAACACATTTTGTGTGAGCAACGCTCTTGCTAACAGTCAATGCATTAAGGACCGCATCCTGTTGGAATACGTTCCATCTAGTCAAGACTATCTGAAGCCAATCATCGAGGCAATGAAGGAGAACAGAGTGCTCAGAATTACCTATTATTTCTATAATACGGGCGAGGAGATGACCTTTGAGGTCTCACCCTACTGCGTCAAGCTTTTTCGCCAACGTTGGTATATGATAGCCAAACCCAGTTATGATGGGGAAAAGCTCCGCATCTATTCCCTCGACCGTATTCAGGAGCTTAAAACGATGAACGCGACTTTCTCGATGCCCAAGGATTGGACTGTAGAGGACTATTTCAAGGACTGCTTCGGCATCTTTGCAGGTCCTGATGTCAAGGCGGAGAGGGTTGTGCTCAAGGTCAATGCCAGTCAGGCGAACTATATTCGCGACCTGGAACTTCACGAGTCGCAGGAAGAGATAGAGCAGAACGAGGAGTACAGCATCTTCCGCTATTGGCTCCGTCCGTATTACGACTTCATCCAGGAACTGCTTTGGAATGGAGCTGACGTTGAGGTGCTCGAACCACTTTGGCTTCGTGACGAGATAGAAAGTATTGTTGAACAACTGTATAAGAAATATAAGAAATGACGGACTTTGCAGCCATAGATTTTGAAACAGCTAATAATGAACGTAGCAGCGTCTGCTCCGTTGGTGTTGTTATTGTCAGGAATGGTGAGATAGTGGATAGTTTCTATTCCCTCATTCAGCCTGAACCGAATTACTATAACTACTGGTGCCAGCAAGTGCACGGACTGGGCCATGAAGATACTGACAATGCCCCTATCTTCCCTGATGTGTGGGCAGAGATAGAACCGCTGATTGAAGGCCTGCCCCTTGTGGCCCATAACAGGCCCTTCGACGAAAGTTGCCTGAAGGCCGTCTTTCGTGTCTATCGGATGGACTATCCCGACTATGAGTTCCTCGACACGTTATGTGTATCGCGTAGGAAACTCCCACACTTGGTGAACCACCAACTCCAGACTGTTGCCGAGGCTTGTGGCTTCTGCATGAAGAACCACCATCATGCCCTTGCTGACGCCGAAGCATGTGCCTGGATAGCAAGGGAGATATTGTAAATTTAACGTGTTATGATGGCATGTACACAGAGGAAGGCTCATTAGGCTCTGATTTTATGAACATATGTTATTTGCCTCACGAACATATAGTTCGTAGACACTTTAGTGCTACGGCGCAAATGTAGTTGCGGAGCATTTTTACAGCCTCGTTGGTTTGTTTCGGAGATGCCATACTCCAGCCAGCTCTTAGACAGCTATCACTCTGCTTCTAGGCAGCAATCACTCTGCTTCTAAGCTTACTCATGACTATGGGTAGAAGCAGGCTAAAGCGAGGCTACAGTATGGCTGCACTATGGGAAGAGCGAGAGAAGGATGATGGAAGAGGAGTTAACGGGCGCTTTAATTGCGGGCTTGCTTACAAAAAAAGAGGATGTGCCATCTTGACACATCCTCTTGTTACTATGTTCTCAGTCTATTACTCAACTTTCAAAGCTGACTTCGGCTGGAAGCGCGAAGGCAACTGATAGGGTTTGAAGGCTTGCTTTAGGCTTGTCCCATTTTAATTTTTCACTTTTCGCTTTTCATTTTCAATTGTTAATTTTTAGTTTTTATTATTTTGTCTTACCTTTGCACCCATGCGAACGTGTTTGTCTGTCATACTCGTCTGTCTTTGGCAATTATCCTTCTGTCAGGAGCCAGTCCATATCTGGGAAGACAGACCCTCTGTCATCATCTGCCCAGGTGGGTCGTACTGCTGGCACGCCATGAAGACGGAGGGGCGCGAAGTGGCAGAGTGGCTTCAGGCAAATGGCATCACGGCCTTCGTGCTGAAGTACCCCGTGCAGGGCATCCTGCCATATATCACCCACTCAAGGCTCCTGTTCAGGGGACACCAACATCCGGATATGATTAACGACCTCAGGCGTGCCATCCAATACGTGAGGGACCACGCCAGCGAGTACGGCATCAATCCGCAGAGAGTCGGGGTGATGGGGTTCTCCGCAGGAGGACATCTGGCGCTTTGCAGCGCAATGGATAATGGACAATCGACGATGGACAATGATAATACTCGTCCTGATTTCATTGCTGCCATATATCCTGTGGTGAGTATGTCGCACCCTGACAGCCATAAACGTTCCCGCAGGGCTCTTTTGGGAGAATATAGGAAATATAGTCGCAGGATGCGCGACTCGCTTTCCATCGAGAAACACATTCCTAAGGACTGTCCCCCTGTTTTCCTCGTCAACTGCAAGGACGACCCGGTGGTGAAATACCACAACTCGGAACTCTTGGATTCAGCCTTGACTGCTCAGGGCATTCCGCACCGCTACATCCAGTATCGCACAGGGGGACACGGTTTTGGAGTCTCAGAAACAAAAGGAACGGCAGAGTCTCGCGCTTGGAAAGAAGAATTCCTCAAATGGCTTCGCCAATATTAGAACATACTATGAAGGCTGCGATTAAGCGAGAGCAATCGCAGTAAAAGTGTTAAATAAATGTTAAAATTCCCCCAAAATTTGGTGGATATTGAAAAAATGCCTTACCTTTGCAGTGTACTATTCAACTAATACACTAAAACAATAGTTATGGTAAGCATTAAAAACATCAAATTCGGCTACAGAAAACACGTGACTGTGTTGGATGAGTTTTCGCTCGACTTCAGTCAGAGCGGTATCTATGGTCTCCTGGGCAAAAACGGCACAGGTAAGAGTACATTATTATATTTAATGATGGGCCTGCTGCGTCCGCAGAAGGGAGAAGTTACTATCGATGGCATTTCAGCCACACTTCGCCGCCCTGAGGTGTTGCGGGAAATGTTCCTCGTCCCTGAGGAGTACGACCTTCCCCCCATCTCTCTGAGCAGTTACGTGAAGGCTATCAAGCCTTTCTATCCGCGTTTCAGCGATGAGCTGCTCGGAAAGTGCTTGGCAAACTTCGATATGGAACCGAACGTCAACCTCGGTGCGCTCTCGATGGGGCAGAAGAAGAAGGTCTATATGAGTATTGCCCTCGCTGCTAACACGCGTTACCTGCTGATGGACGAACCCACGAACGGCCTCGACATCCTCTCGAAGAGTCAGTTCCGCAAGGTGGTGATTGAAGGCATGAGTGAGGACAAAACTATCATCATCTCCACGCATCAGGTTCATGACGTTGAGCTTCTGCTGGACCACGTCTGCATCATCGAGCGCAACAAGGTCCTCCTCAACGAACCGCTTGTGGAGAAAGACGAACCCATCAACCTGGAAGAACTGTTCATTAAGACTGTGGAGAATAAATAAAGAAGATAAATGAAGATAGACGAAGATAAAAGGAGATAGAAGACAATACATCTTCCTTTTAACTCTCTCTAACTACTAAAAATAAAAAATTATGACACATTTTAGTTTCAAGCGTTTTGTTAACGTTGCTCGCTGGGACCTCAGCATCAACAGCAAGTTCTATACTCGTTCGGCACTGCTCATGATGGCGTTCATCAGCACGCCTATCATGCTCTTCTACCTCTATAACATGCTCACGAAGGGCTTCCTGCTCATGGGTAGCACCTCGGACAATGTGGAGGGTTTCGCAATGACCATTTCTATGATTGGCATTGCTTATGCTATTATCTCTGCAGGCTATATGTTCCACAATCTGCTCACCAGGCAAGGACGCATCAACGAACTGACGCTTCCTGCCACGAACCTGGAGCGCTTCCTATGGCACGTCGTGGTCATTTTGATTGGCGTGCCTTTGGTCTTCTTCTGCGGCGTGGTGGTGGCAGACATCCTGCATTTCCTCTTCCGCCTGATGATAACGAATGCGGACATCCAGTCTCTCACAGCGACCTACTATTGGGGCGACTTTAGTGAATGGCACCAGAACGATAACCCAGGATTCAAAGCTTTTCTTGAGGGCTACGGCTATGAGGTGATAGCGGCCATCTTCATCTGGGGTACTTGCTACACGAGGAGCTTCAGCCTCTTCAATGCCTGGAAGTACAAGTACAACATTCCCTTGACGTTCCTCTTCTACTTCATCCTGCAGACTGTCCTGCCCCTGATTCTGCTCTTATTCTGCAGGATATTCTTCTCGAAAGATGGTTTCCTGGACTTCATGAACGCGCTCAAGGATGCGAACTGGCATGCCATCATAAATTGGGTGTGCAGCATCGGTTGCCTGGTCTATATCGGCATTTGGCTCCTGACGTATCGGCTCTACAAGAGGGCGCAGCTAATAACCAAACGTAATCCGTGAATACTATGGAATTCAAGAATAATAAACCGATTTTCCTGCAGATAGCGGAGCATATTTGTGACGGGATTCTGCAAGGAACTTATACCGAAGGGGAACGGCTGCCCAGTGTGCGCGAATATGCCGCTGAGGTGGAGGTCAACGCTAACACCATAGTCCGTTCCTACGAATGGCTCAGCCAGAAAGGCATCATCTTCAACAAGCGCGGTATGGGCTACTTTGCCAGCCAAGGCGCCAAGGAGACTGTCCGCGAAAGCCTGCGCGAAGCTTTCTTCCAGGAGACGCTTCCCGAGTTCGTAGGACAAATGCAAAAGCTCGGCATCACTGTCGAGGAAGTTGAACAAGCCATAAATACTCAGTCATGAACAAGAAAGTGAAGAAAGGATGTGGCTGCCTCTTGGGAGCGGTTCTGCTGCTTGCCGTCGCCGGAGCCATCACGCTGTATGTGCTTCGTCCAAAGTGGCACGATGAGTATGGAGAGCGCTACAAGGATATTGCCTACGGAAGCCTCAAGAACAATACCTACGACCTGTACCTGCCACATGATGCAGCCGAGAAGGACAGCCTGGCACTCATGCTCTATGTGCACGGCGGTTCGTGGATAGCAGGCAACAAATGGGACCACAACAAGGAGTGCTACAAATGGGTGCAGGAAGGCTATGCCACAGCCTCGATGAACTACAGTCTGCTGAACGAAGAGGGAACCTCGCTCTTCACTATGCTCGATGAGATAGAGGCTTGCATCCGTCACATCCAAAGTTATACTGAGGAGAAAGGCATCCACATCAGCCAGATGTCCATCGCCGGCACATCGGCAGGCGGTCACCTCGCCATGATGTTTGCCTATGCCCGTCAGCATCCCATCCCCATCAAGTTCGCAGCCATCAAGGTGGGACCTTCAGACTTCCGCATCCTGTTCCCATACGACAAGAATGCCAAACCCAAGCAGGAGGAAGTGGAGGGCTTCGTGTTCGCTTGCACAGGAGAGCACATGGACGTTTCCTCGCTCACGCCAGAGCAGATGGACAGCATCAAGCTCATCGCCTCACCAATCTCTTACATCAACGACTCCACAGCTCTGCCCGCCATCTTTGCCTATGGAGAGAAGGACGGTATCGTCAAGCCAGGACACTATCATGCTCTGCAAGACTTGTACGACAGTCTGGGCAAACCCTACGACCTGATTGTATATCCGAACTCGGGGCATCCTCTCATGGGCGACAATGATTGCACAGAGCGCTACGAAAGCACTTTGGCAGACTATTGCAAGAAGTATTTCGGATATTAAAGTAATAGAAAGAAGAATATGAGATATAAAAACATGCTCTTACTTCTTATGCTGGTAGCTTTCACTACAGCCAGTTGTCAGGACACGGAAAAAGCCGGGTTCTACAAGGGAAGTGTTGACACCTCAATGCCCATCGAAAGCAAATACAAGGAGAAGGGTAGCGAGGAGGTTGCAAAGGCAGAGTATGATAGTGATGACGCGACCATCGGCAAGATTGTCGTTGTCTATCCCCATTCCCTGCTGAAATCTGACGGAGCTCTGCCTCTTGTCAATATCGGAAACGCTTCCAATACAACGGCTTACGACTTGATTGAAGCGATGGAGCATTTGGCATCATGGGGCTTTGTTGTGATAGGCAATATGGACAAGCAGACGGGCACAGGAGCTTCTATGTCGCATACGTTGGATGCATTCCTCACCCTTGTAGCCCAGCAGGACAATCAGTTCTATGGCAGGATAGATACGACAAAGATTGCCATTGCCGGATATTCCCAAGGCGCATTCGGAGCTGTTATGGCAGCTACGGCTTATCCCAATAGTCGCATGTATAAAGCTGTGTATCTGTGCAGTTGTCCGCAGAAGCAGATTGGTATCAACTTCAAGTGGGGTACTTCTGACTTCAGCAAGATTGGTGCCCCGCTGCTGATGGTAGCAGGAACAGGCGACTGGGATTCGAAGATAATCAGCCCTGAGGAGGCTTTCCAGGCCAATTTCAAAGAGACTGCTGACGACTTTCCCGTCCTGGCTGCACGTCATGCATACAAGGATCATGAGGAGATGGGCGGCGAAGGCGACCCGTATATGACGGCTTGGTTCTGTCATTATCTGAAAGGTGACAGCTCAGCAGGCAAAGCCTTCGTCGGTGATGATGCCGAGATACTGAAGAATACAGGTCGCTGGATAAACATCGAAAGGAAAAACCTATGAAAGGGTTTCTTTAGGTGGGCAAATGAAGTCCGCCTCCAATCTCGAATTAACAATACGAATATTAAAGTAATATCGAAAAGAACATGAACAAGCGAACAATCAAGATTGCTGCCATTGCAGCTTTGACATCATTAACGACATCACTCGTTTCCTGTGTTATAGATACTCCGCAATCAATAGCATGGACCTATTATTATTGCGCCAAAGACACATTGGAAGCTGGCGACCCATACGCCGCACTAGATTTCTTGAAAGGGGCGACTCCTGGACGTGACAGCGTCCTTGACCGCAAAATAGATTCCTTGAGATTAGTCATTGAGATAGCATTCGAGGAAGATAATAATAAAACAACAAAGGATTCGATTTAACCATTAATGATTCGTCTTGTTAATATTCATAAAACGTATCAGGGTGCTCAGCCTCTGCATGTCCTGAAGGGCATAGACCTGCACATTCAGAAAGGCGAGTTTGTGGCTATCATGGGCGCTTCGGGCTCGGGGAAGAGTACCCTGCTGAATATCCTGGGAATCCTGGATAACTACGACGAGGGAGAATATACTTTGGCAGGTACGCCCATCCGCAACCTGAGCGAGACTCGGGCTGCTGACTATCGCAATCGCATGATAGGGTTTATCTTCCAGTCGTTCAACCTCATAGGATTCAAGAATGCTGTCGAGAATGTTGCCTTGCCACTCTTCTACCAAGGTGTGGGAAGACGAAAGCGAAATCAGTTGGCTCTGGAATATCTGGACCGTTTGGGGCTGAAGGACTGGGCTCATCATTATCCCAACGAACTTTCGGGCGGCCAGAAGCAGCGTGTAGCCATTGCCAGGGCTCTCATCACTCAGCCTAAGATTCTCTTGGCCGACGAGCCAACAGGTGCCCTGGACAGCCAAACCTCTCTGGAAGTGATGGAGATTCTGAAGGATTTGCATAGGCAGGGCCTCACGATTGTTGTGGTAACGCATGACAGTGGGGTAGCCCATCAGACGGAGAAAATCATACACATCAAGGATGGAGTGATAGAGCGGACGCTATGTTAGACACATTGCAAGAGATAATCGGTGCCATCAAGCGCAACAAGATGCGCACTATCGCTACGGGCTTTGCTGTGGCCAGCGGCCTGTTCCTCATCATCGTATTGCAAGGTGCAGGGAATGGTGTCATCAACTCCTTCGAGAGCAATATGGGCAATTTCGCCTTCGATGCCATCCATATCTTCGGAGGCCGTACCACAAAGCCACACGAGGGCATCAAGGAAGGGCGATACATCCAATTGGACAGCCGCGATGTGGAGATGACGGAGCGCTCGTTCTCGCATTATGTGAAGGACGTCATGCCGTCGCTGAACCAGGGCGGGTTGATTGTGAGCCACGGGGCACAGCATCTGAGTGCCACGCTGATGGGTGTCAAGCCCGGTTGGGACGAGATGAATGCGGTGAAGATTGTCTATGGCCGTTTCATCAACGAGATTGACATGCGTCAGAAACGCAAGTCGGTGGTGATTAGCGATGTGAATGCCGAGACGCTGTTCCCCCATGAGAGGAATGTGGTTGGCAAAACGCTGGACTTCAACGGTATCTCCTATACGGTGGTTGGCATCTATAAGGACGAGCAGATGTCGAACGAACGAACCTTCTATGCTCCCTTCACCACCATCAGTACCATCTATAATCGTGGACAGTTCATCAATCGTCTATCAATGATTATCCACAACATAGAAGGCGATTCGGCAATGAATCAGTTTATGGACGAATATACTCGTGCCAGCAGTCACATCCATTCATTTGCACCCGACGACAAACAGGCTCTGTGGATATGGAACCAGGCGGAGAGCAACCAGGAGATGAAGAAAACCAGGCGCATACTGCATACAGCCTTTTGGATTCTGGGTTTGTTGACGTTGGTGAGCGGAGTGGTTGGTGTGAGCAACATCATGCTTATTTCGGTAAAGGAACGCACGCGCGAGTTCGGTATCCGTCGAGCCATCGGTGCACGTCCCTGGAGCATCGTCAGGATGGTGATGGCAGAGAGTGTTGTCATTACGGCATTCTTCGGCTACATCGGGATGCTGCTGGGTGTATTCTTTTGCGAGTACATGGATAGCACGGTAGGCAATCAGACGATGGATATAGGCGTGTTCCAAGCCAAGTACTTTGTGAATCCTACGGTTGACCTCTCGACATGTTTGACGGCCACAGTCATTATTATTGTTGCAGGCGTATTGGCGGGATTGTTCCCTGCTCTGGGGGCCGTGAAAGTGAAACCTATAGATGCATTGCGAGGATGAGGATATTTGATACAGACCGTTGGGAGGAGATTTTCGACTCATTGAGCAAGAACCGCACGCGTACCGTTCTTACTGCCTTTGGCATATTCTGGGGCATTTTCATGCTTATTCTGCTAATGGGCGGCGGGCGTGGTTTGGAGACCATGTTGGGCAGTAACCTGGCAGGCTTCGCTTCGAATTCGGGCTTTATCTTTGCCGATATTACGGGGAAGCCCTATAAGGGATTTCAAGAGGGACGCTATTGGTACATCAAACTGGATGATGTGAAACGTGTGAAGGACTGTGTGGAGGGTGTAGATGTGGCGACTCCAATCATCCAGAACTGGGGCAGTACTGCGATGGCGGAGAACCACAGTTGCAGTGTGACGGTGACTGGCGAGCGTTCTGACTATGCTCAGGTAGATAATCCGAAAATCAAGTTTGGCCGTATGTTGAATGATGTGGACGACATGCAGCATCGCAAGGTCTGCGTGGTGGGAACCCGCATCGTAGAGGAACTCTTTCCCCATTTGGGAAAGGAGGACCCTTGCGGTCGCTTCATCCAGTTGGATGGGGTATATTATTGCATTGTGGGTGTAAGCGGAAAGAGTGCGGATGGCATCAACATAGGTGGTAATGCGCAAACGACGGTACACCTGCCATACGGAACGATGCAGCAGACCTACAATCGTGGAAACCGAGTGGACGTGTTGGCACTGACCGCACTACCTGGTTATAAGATGTCTGATGTCCAGACACGGGTGGAGCAGTTGCTCAAGCGTGTTCATGTGATTCACCCCGAAGACACTAAGGCTGTATTGAAACTGAATACAGAGGCCATTTTCAGCATGATAGACAATTTGTTCCGTGGCGTGAGCATCCTGGTATGGATGATAGGATTGGGAACTCTGTTGGCAGGTGCTATAGGTGTGAGCAATATCATGATAGTGACAGTGAAGGAACGTACCACAGAGATTGGAATACGGCGTGCCATTGGTGCTACGCCTCTCGATATCCTCTCGATGGTGATGTCCGAGAGTGTGGTTTTGACGTTGTTGTCGGGAATGAGTGGCATAACGTTAGCCGTGCTCATCTTGCAAGGCATGGAAGTGGGGTTCAGCGAGTCAAATCCGGAAGCCCAGTTCCAGATATCTTTTGGCGTGGCTATCGGTGCAGCTTCGTTGTTGGCGTTGTTGGGTGTTATAGCCGGACTTGCCCCAGCCCTCAGGGCGATGAAGATAAAACCTGTGGATGCCATGAGGGAAGAGTGAAAGGGCGGGCTACGCCCTAAATGAAGGCTGCGATTAAGCGAGAGCAATGATAAGCATGCTTAAGCATTGCCGAGCGGAAGCAGTCTCGACGAAGTCAAAAATGATAAATGAAAAATGAAAAGTGAAAAATTGAAAAACCACGGACCACAGACAATTATGAATTATGAATTAATAATATAGATATGAAGAAGTTTTTGAAATGGGCAGTTATTGCATTGGTGGCTGCCATCTTTGTTGGTACTTTTGTATTCCTGTACCAGAAATCTCGTCCTAAGGAGCTGGTGTACCAGATATCTGCAGTGCAGCTGAAGGACTTGCAGAAATCGACCATTGTTACGGGAAAGATTGAACCGAGAGACGAAGTGAACATCAAGCCCCAGATATCGGGCATCATTTCTGAACTTTACAAAGAGCCTGGGCAGACTGTGAAGAAGGACGAAGTGATAGCCAAGGTCAAGGTGATACCTGACATGAACAGCTTGAATAGCGCAGAGAACCGCGTGCGTCTGGCAGAAATAAACTTGGCTCAGGCAGAGACGGACTTTAAGCGTATGAAGAAGCTCTACGAGGAGAAGGTGGTAAGTGCCGAAGATTACGAGAAGGTTGAAATGGCGCTGAAGCAGGCTCAAAGTGAGAGCACCAACAGTAGGGATGCGCTGAACATTGTGCGAGAGGGCATTTCGCTCTCCAACGCCAAGATGAGCACCACGCTGGTGCGCTCTACTGTGGATGGACTGATATTGGATATCCCTGTCAAGGTGGGAAATTCGGTCATCCTGAGCAACTCGTTCAACGATGGTACCACCATCGCTACGGTGGCCGATATGCAGAAGCTCATTTTCCGTGGAAACATAGACGAGACCGAGGTGGGGCGTGTCATAGAAGGCATGCCCGTAAGCATTACAGTTGGAGCTGTGCCAGGACTGAAGATTGCTGCCCGCCTGGAGTATATATCGCCCAAAGGACGGGAATCAAACGGCGCCAATCAGTTCGAGATAAAGGCAGCACTCTCGTTGCCCGACTCCGTAACGCTGCGTTCTGGCTATGGAGCCAATGCCGAGATTGTGCTGGAGCGTATGGAGAAGGCTGTCTGTGTGCCAGAAGCGTCATTGGAGTTTGAAGGCGACAGCACGTATGTTTACGTACTGACGGATTCTGTTCCTAAGCAGAAGTTCGAACGCAGACAAGTGCAGACAGGACTGAGCAATGGCATAGACATATATGTGAGCAGTGGTGTGAAAGTCGGTGAGCTGGTTCGTGGAATTCTTAAGGAGGATAAGTAATGCATAATACAAAATTCAATAATATTATGAGACGCAGCGTGTTTGCAGTAGTGACTTTGATTCTTCACTCTTCATTCTTCACTCTTCATTCTTGGGCTCAGCAGGCCAAAGAGTGGTCGCTGTCGGATTGTGTAGAGTATGCGCTCGCACACAACATCAACATCAAGCAGCAGGAAAACAATGTGAAGCAACAGGAGGTTCTGCTCAGCACGTCCAAGAACAGCCGTCTGCCAGATCTCAATGGTGGTATCAGCGAAAATTTTAGCTTCGGACGCGCTCTGACTTCCGACAATACCTATATGAACCGAAATACACAGAGCACAGGGTTCAGCTTGAGTACGGGAGTACCTGTCTTTACGGCCGGTCGTATTCCTGCTGACATAAAAGTGCACCGTCTGAATCTGCAGGCCGCTTTGCAGGATTTCGAGTATGCCCGCGAGAGTGTGATGCTTGGCGTGGCGACTTCTTTTTTGGAAGCCGTTTGCCAGAAGGATATGGTAGAGGTTGCAGAGCGACAAGTGGAACTGAGCCAGGTGCAGGTTCGCAGGATGGAACTGCTATATGAGAACGACAAGGTCTCGGAAGCTGACCTCTCCCAAATCCGCTCTACGTTGGCGAATGATGAACTGTCGCTTACTCAGCAGCGTAACAGGTATATGCTGGCTTTGCTGGATCTGTCGCAACTTTTGGAGTTGGAATCGCCCGATGACTTCGATGTGGCTCGCCCTCTGATAGATTCTGCCATAATGACGGAACTGCCTTCGCCAGATTTGATATACAACGAGGCTTTGGGAGTCAAGCCGCAAATCCAGGCCGAGCAGATTCGCCTGCAAAGCGCCCAAAAGAGTGTGCTGGTGGCAAAGAGCGCATTTTATCCTACGTTGTATTTCAATGCCGGTTTGGGTAGCAGCTACTACAAGACTTCCGGCTTTGAGGCAATGAGTTTCGGACGACAGCTGCGCGACAATTTTAACCAGTATTTTGGTGCCTCTATCTCCGTCCCCATCTTCAACCGTTTCGCTACGCGTAACGGTGTGCGGTCAGCCCGATTGCAGGTAAATGCGCAACAGATGAGATTGGAACAGGCCAAGAAGTCACTTTACAAAGAAATTCAGCAGGCATACTACAATGCTGTGGCAGCCATTCGTCAGTGCGAGAGTAGCGATGTGGCACTCTCCAGTGCAAGCACCAGTTTCGACCTCATGCAGCGTAAGTACGAGAACGGCAAGGCAACACTGGCAGATTATCAGGATGCCAAAACCAAGTACATGCTGGCAGAGTCGCAGCAGATACAGTCGCGCTACACTTGGCTGTTCCGTCGTAAAATCCTTGATTTCTATCGGGGAGTGACATTCTAATTTTTCACTTTCACTTGATTTTTCATTCTTTCATTATAATTTTTCACTTTTCACTATCATTTTTCATTTTTCATTTTTCACTTTTCATTTTTTGTCGTACCTTTGCACCCGCAAACAAAAATAAGGTTGGTCTGGTAGCTCAGCTGGATAGAGCAACAGCCTTCTAAGCTGTGGGTCCCGGGTTCGAATCCCGGCCGGATCACAACCCTTCCCAAAAAGGGATTAAGAAATTAAGGCATCAAACCCCAGTAACTCAAAGCTGGGGTTTGTGTCTTAAAATCGACAAAGCATTGTTATTCAAGTATATAGTGTCTTATTTGTTGGTTGTTATCACACGGAATTAGTTTAAAAAACCTGTGGGAATGACACTATATGCGTAACTTCCTTATTTCGACATAATTCGACAAAATGAGATACCAGTGAGATACCAGTATCTCAAAAAATGAGATACCAATTCTCAGATTTCAGACTTAACTTAGAATGAAATCACCATTTTCGAGGACATGTTGAAAGAGGGTATTATTCTAAAGTGTTTTTCTCACGCAAAAAATGTTAAAATGAAAACAAAGCATTCTGTGTCGGTAGTTTACGACAGAAAAAAGCGTGTGGAAAAAACAGGTGAAGGCAATGTGGAAATCTGCATTTACCTCAAACGTAATGTGCGCAAGTTTGTAATATGGCGTTCTTGTAATCCTTTAGAATGGAGACAGTACAAGAAAAGTGACGAACTCAGGAAGGAGATTGCTCTTTACCAGCAAGTTCTTGACAAGATGGTAAAGAACGATGAAGAATTATCTGTAGCCAATTTCAATCTTCACATCGGAATCTCTCCAGACTCGATTGAAAAGAAGGAGGCAAGGAAGTATTCCACTTCTCGCGGATTCATTGATTTTATACTTAATCATATGACGAAGGAAAAGCTGTCCCCTGGCACTGCTTCCCACCGGAAGGTAACTTTAGATGCACTGGAAAGATTTGGTAAGCTGAAAAGTTTCAATGAACTTACTCCTGCCAATGTGAAAGCTTTCGATGATTTCCTTCATGACGAATGTGACCGCACTCTTACCACTATTAACAATTATCACAAGACATTGAGGAAGTACGTCCAAATGGCCTTTGAATTGGGATATATCCCAAGAAATCCCTATAAGAACCCTCTCTGTCGTTTCGACCGTGGCAAGAGTAGGGAACGCCGACCACTTTCTGAAGAGGAACTGTTACAGCTTCGAGCCATTGAAAACCTACCAGTGAAAGAAGAACGTGCCCGAGACCTCTTCGTGTTCTGTGCCTACACAGGACTGAGCTATTCCGATTCACAAATCTTCGACTACAAGACGATGACTGAGAAGCTTAAGGATTATACCTATATAGATGGCAGGCGTGTAAAGACTGGCAACACATACTTCACCCCAATTCTTCCCCCTGCGATGGAAGTATTGATGAAGTACAACTACAAGCTTCCTCACATCTCCAATCAGAAGGTTAATGACTTCCTTCATCTCATAGAAAGTCGACTCAAATTCAGAAAGCCATTGACCATGCACGTTGCCCGACATAGCTTTGCAACGCTTGCTCTTTCATACGATATACCTATTGAGAATGTAGCTCGAATGCTGGGACATGCCAATATCAAGACTACCCAGATATATGCACACATCTTACATTCCACAATAGCACGCCATGCAGAGTCATTAGCCTCTAGGATACGCTAGTCAGTTCTGATAATCTGGTAGCAAACCATCTTTAATAGCTGCGACATTCCTGTTTCTGCGGAGAATGTCGCAGTTATCTTCTCTGCCAGGTACCTTTTGCCGTGAATGAGGAAGATGCTGCGCACGTCAGGAATCGAATCGGACAGGAACGAGAACGTGAACTTCCGCTGCTGGTTCACCTGATACTTCGTCATGTTCGAGAAGGGGATGACCTTTCCTGTCAGCCGCATGGAATACTGATTCCCCGTATAAGTGTTGTCCGGCTTCACCTCGTGCCTGTCCACATACGGGTGCGGCATCTGCGGGTAATACTTCATGTAAGTGCCATCCCAGAAGGCCACGAATATCTTGTCGAAGTATTCCTCCTTCTTCTGCTTCTCCCCCGCTTCGATTGTGTTCACGGCCTGTGTCTGACTCCCGTCCCTGTCCTCGGCATCCGTCTCGTCCTCCCCCAGCGTGCCGCACTCCACAAAGAGCATACTGCCATGCACATTGTCCGTGAAGTCAATACAAGCCGGCACGATGCCCAGCTCCACCACCTCAGCGTTGTCATTCCCATTCATGATACGCGGCCTGAACATATTGACGGGCTGGATGTGCATATAGTGATGAATGACATTATTGACAGTCGCGGTATGGTCACATTTCAGCACGAAGCAAGTATCTTCCTCACGGCAGAAATGTATATAGCGATACTGCCAGGCATTCATGGGACCCGCACAGTCAAGCAGACTATCCAGCTGACTCTTCATAGAGGCGTAGTTGTCGTAAACGTGCATCGGAATACGTGACGTAGCCCAGTCACATGAATAGAACTTCCACATCTGATGGTCGCAGTCCTGAAAGGCCAGATTCTTCTGCTCGATGTAGCTGTCCCTCACGTCCTCCTCCTTAGCGATGTCCACCGAATGGCTGTCCACAACCCTTTCAATCCGCACCACCTCCAGCCTGCTGATTGTCCTGCTGTTGAAGGAGAAGGTCATCCTGTTAGACTTCCCCTCCAGTTCGAACGTGCCGTTCAGGAACAGCTCCACCTGTTCCAGAAACTCGCTCACCGTCCAGTGCGGCAGTATCTCATTCATCATTCCCATCTGCCACACGACCGGGAATCCCTGGCAAACGATGAGGTCCGCCCACTGTGAGTCCTCGATGGCCGAGAGATCGCACTCATAGCCGGCGCCCTGCAACACCTGTCGTATGACTTCCACGAGGAAGGGGAAGCCCACGAGCGTAGGGTCGTTGTTCGGGCTGCCGCCTGTGTAGTAGAAGTCATTGTTCCTCGCCTCCATTTTGTTCTGGATGTTTCCCGACGTGTTGTTCACCCATGGCGGGCAAACGAATCCCAGGTAATCCCCCGGCTCCTCCTCGTCGTCCATCATCTGCTGCCCATACGTACGCAGATAGTATCCTGCATCCCATTGGGCATCCGCATACACCGTAGGCATCCGTATCTCATTGATGTAGATGTCATCCATGGAGGAATGGAAGTTCGTGGCCGAACGTCCCTCCAGGAACTGCGTCTTCACCTCTGTCTCGGATACAGACACAATCGACACACTGCCGTACTTGTGGAAGTTTCGGTCGTGAATCTCGCAGTCCAGCAGCTCCGTGTCGAAGTTGAAGTCCTTGCGGTAAATATGCCCGAAGATGGCGATGTTTTCCGCACAGCCCCTGATGGGAAACGTGATGGAGAGCGTGTAGCTGTCGGCACCCGTAAAGAAGCGGTTCTCGGATATGAACTCAAACGACGTGCCCTTCTTCAGGACAGCCCTCTTCCTGTCAATCAGAATAATCATGAGCGTCGCGATTTTGGAGTCTTGTTACGAATCAGCTTGTCATATTCATCCTGAGCCTGTTTCATGCCTGTTTCTCCCGTGACGGAGTTGACAGTGAGGAAGGGCTCGTCCAGCCTTTCCCGAAGCAGGCGAATAGTATCAGCCAAATCATTCTCTACAGAATTATCAGGCGCATTCTGTACGACAATCTGCTGCGGCACCTGTTTCGGATGCACGGCAGAGTCAGCCAGCACGTGGGGCGCCGTAATGGTCCGCGACACATCCTCCGCTTTCAGCGAACCGATCTTATTGGTCCGCTGCGCATAGTCCAGAGCCTCTATAAGCGGCCTTGCCACAGGACTGTTGACCAGCTCCTGCGAAGCCACCCATTCCCCGGCGTGAACGACCCCTGCCACCTCGTCCCTGCGTCCTGAGCGTGTGAAGCCTCCTGAGATATACCCCTGGGACTCCGAGGCCTGCTGCTGCTTCCTGATGGCAGCCACCTGCAGCATACCGGCCGCCACAGCCGTGGCAGCCGCTATGGGTGCGATGATATAGCCCACCAGCGGAATGGCCGCTGCCGAGCCGTAGGCGTTGATGGCATTCGTGGCCGTCTGTGCCACAGCCTGAATCACTTGCATGGCAAACATCCTTTTGTTCGCCTCGTTCTTGACCTTGGCAATCTCCTTCTCCTTCTGCCTTTCGAGGCGCTTCACCTTGTAGTTGTTGCCCTCCGCAAGCGATATCTCCCGCTCGTATCGCTTCTCTATCTGTGCCGTCTGAATCTGAAGCTCCGCCTGTACGATGGTCGTCAGCTGCTGGAAGACGCCGCTCATGCCGGACACAAGGACATCCAGTGTCCCAGAAAGAGCCTGTCCGAGGTCCGACTCTAAGAAAGACATCATATCCTCGTTCCATTGCTGCAGGAAGTTCCTGTTCAGTTCGGCACCCTCGATGTTGTACTGCTCCATGAGTGCAATCCTTGCCTCCTGGAAAGCCCTTTCAATGCGTAGCTTCTCCTTGGCATTGTCCCCTGCCGCAAGCAGCTCCCTGTTATACACCTCTACAAGAAGGGCCAGGTCGGCATTGTACTTTGCCCGACGCTCCGCGGAATTGTCCCCGAAGTATCTGTCCTTCATCTTGGCAAGCGCGTCCTGATGCTTCTTCTCAGCCTCCTCATACTGCTTCTGGTGCTTGCGCTGGTTGGCCAACAGTTTGTCCTGCAGCTGTCCCTGCGCCTGGACCCGTTCTTTGGAACCCTCCTCGTAGATACTCACCATCCTGTGCAGGTGCATCATCTCTATTTGCTCAATGGATTCCTCATAGACCGTATAGGACATCTCCCCGTCGATGTACCGCTGCTTCTGTTGTGCCATGCGCTCATTGAACAGGGCTTCCTCCTCCTCGCTGTTAGTTTTGGTAACCTGGTCAGCCTGCTTCTTCACAGCCTCGTAGTAGGCAGCCTCAATGGAAAGCCTTTCGTTCTCGCTCAGGTCCGTATGCTCCAGTTTCTTCCTGTTATACTCCACCTCAATCTCCTGCATCCGCTTCGTGTAGTCAAGGTAGTTCTTCTCTCCCTTGGCATAAGCGATACGATTGACAGCCTCTTCCCGCTGTTTCCACTCCGTTTCAACGGCGAACTTGTCCAGCTTCTTGTTATCCTTGCCATCCCCACCATTCAAACCACCACCAGAGCCGCCATCACCATCACCATTATCAACACCATTCCCAGCGGACATAGATTGAGCCTGGTCCGACAATTTCTGGTTCTGTGCAGTCAGGCTGTCAATGATGTCGTTAAGCTGCCGCACTTCCTTGTCAGCCTCCTCCAGCTGGGACTTGAACACCTTATAAGCCGTAGGAGAAGCGTTAGCCCTGCCTGCAGCTTCATCCGGATTCAGCCCCTCCATTTTCTCGTAGGCCAGTGCATTGACCAGATTGTCCGGGGCCTCCTTCTCAATCTTGCGCAGCCGCTCTTCCGCATCAGGCAGCTTGGCAAGGGCCGCCTGTATCTTCGCCGTGTTCTTCAGCTGCTCCACATAGACCCCCATCAGCTCGGCATTATGCCCTATCAGTTTGCCCTCGTCCGTCAGACTGGCATGATAGTCAGGTATGATGCCCTGCAGCTCCTCGATAGCCTTGCGCCTGCTGTGGATGCTTCTCGTTTCGTCCTCTATGACGGTACGGAGGATTTCAATACGCTTGATGTCCTCCGAAGAATTCCTGCGTGCTTCCGCGTCAATCTCGGCAAGCTGCTTCTGCGCCTTACTCTGCCTATTGATTGAAGCCACGATAGCCACACCAGCAGCCACCACCGCAGCAGCGAGGAGCGCATACACATTCGTCAGTGCGGCACCGTTCTTCTTCAGCTCACCCATAAGAAGATTCTCCCTTGCCCAGTTGCCTGACAGTTTAGCCATTGCCACCTGCAAGGCAAGATGCGCTGTTTTCAGATGTGTTACGACTACTTCATACGCTTTGGAAGCTGCCGTAGTAATCGCCGCCCAGGCATTATGCGCTTTCAAGCGGATTGTACTCAGATTGATAGCCACGTTATACGCCACTATCGCAGCCGTCAGGGACAGCAGGGCGACCCGATGCTCAGAGATGAAAGATACAGTCGTACTGAGGAACCGAAGCGTCATGGACGTGGAAGTATAGACATGCCTCATGACAGGCAGCAGCTTCTCGCCCAGCTCAATAGCCAGCTCCTTGATACGCTTCCGTGCCTTGTCAAGATCAGCCTGCACCGTATTGTTGAAGATTTGGTACTCATTCGTGGCCGATGTCGCCTCCTTGAAAGCCTTGTTAGCCTCCTGTGTTTCCCACTTCACCATGTCCAGATGCTCAGCCAGTGTAGAGAGCACCTGAGACATACGTACACCATCCATGCCCAAGTCCTTGAACATAGGAGCCAGGACAGCAAGACCGTCAGCAGAACCCAGGTCGTGTATGCGCTGCAGGAACATCATCAGGCCCTCGTAGGTGCTGCGCTTCAGAGTCTCAGTGAACACGTTCACTTCAAGCCCCACCTGCTGTGCAATCTCAACGGGCTTCTGGAATAAGTTCATCGTCAGCTTGCCAAGGGCAGAAGCGGACATCTCCACCTTCTGACCATTGGCATCCAGCGTAGCACCGAAGGCAAGCAGCTGCGGGATTGTCAAATCAGCCTGCGCACCGATACCCGCCATACGCTGTGCGAACTGCACAAGATATGGCTTGGATGCCGTACAGTTCTGAGACAGCACATTCACCGTAGAACCCACGGCCAGCATCGCATCACGCGTACCCATCATCTCCGACACCCCGAAAATATCCGTCAGCTTGGCAATCGTCTGTGTGGCACCTTCCCCAAGGTCCACCAGTGCCACATTGATAATGTCCGCCGCTTCCACATAACCCTCCACATCCTCCAGTGTGTTCTTGCCCAGACGTCCTGCTTCCTGAGCCAGTTCATTCAGCTGCTCACGTGAAGTACGGGTGTCCATCTTCTTGAACGCCTCATTAAGCGCAAGCACCTTTTCCTCGGTCATTCCCGTATATTTACGTGTGTTGGCAAGCTCTTCCTCCATCTCTGCAAAAGCCTTGACCGCATTACGTCCGGCCAGGATAAAGCCAGTGAGTGCGGCGATGCCGGCCATCAGGGAAGCCTGCCATTCATTGATTTTCCTGTTCATGCGGTCAAAGAAGCCTTCCCCGTCCCGGAGCTGTGCATTCATCTGTCGCAGCTCCGCCTTCACCAACTTAATCTTCTCCACATGCGCCTTCCAAGCCTCGGAGCCGCGTTCAATGTACTCCAACTGTCTGTTAAGCGTCTGAAGCGTCTTGTTCAACTCACGGGGCGTAGCCTTGTCCAGATGCTTAAGCACCTGTTCCACCTGTTGTGTGGCAGACTCCATCTCCCGTATCTGCCGCTTTGTGTCAGCCAGTTCCTTACGAAGCCGCTTCAGGTCGCTCTTGTTGCCAGTGGCCGCAGCCTTGGCAATGGCCGACTCCAACTGCAGTGCATTCTGTCGCAGCTGTTGTAGTGTCTGCTGTGCCTGTTGTCCGTTAATCAGCAACTCGACGGTTGCCTTGGAAGTCAAATCACTCATTGTAGGGTTATAAGGTTATGAGGTTATAAGGTTATAAGGTATAATCATAGAATGCTGCAAAAGTACCCCTTATAAACCAATCAAGAAAAGACGCAAAAAGCCCCAAAATTTCTAAGAAAAGCCCTTGGAAAATCAAGGCTTAAAGAAAAATTTGAAATTTTCCAGGACTCAAAAAGCCAATGTATTGAAAAACAACACAAAAGGGTCGAGGGAAAAAGAATTTTCCCCTCGTTTCCGTGAGAACATCCCCCGAGCGCCCTGAACTCGCCTTATGAGAGCCGCCCCGAACGCGAGCGGAATATGAATTGAGGGTCTCTTGTTTTCGAGGTGCGCCACGTACCCCCACACCACAAAGATGTGCGGTAAAAGCCCTTTGCACGAGTTAGTGAGCGGAAGCGCAGGAAAGCGTACATGAAGCCATAGCACAAAATGCGCGGTGCAATCTGCATGTGTTGGTAAAAGAGCCACAGCGAAATGGACACGAAAAAAGCCTGCACCTCTTCCAATCGGATGTGATGCAGGCTCGTGTCCTCTTCGCCGTGTGCTCACCGGCACTTACAGATTGTAATGGCTCATGTCAATACTTTCTGTAAGATGAAGCGAACAGCCGTGCGGAAAGGGTTTGTTTTTTTAGCCACAGCAAAGGCGACAGCCACAGCTATGGCGATTATTATTAAGAATACTATCCAATAGAATGTAAGCGTAGAAGGCTTTTTAGCCTCCTTCGCTTTAGCAAGCGAGCGTCCGCTGGCTTGTAGATTACCCTCACTGCTGACTGCTGTAGTAGAGCTGGAGCTGTCAGCAGTGGTTGACTGGAGGCGTATGCCGCTTATGAGAATCTTCGTACCGCGACCAGCATTGAGCGGTAAAGCCCCACCTGCGCCTGAGCGAAGTGAAGAATTTCTTGTGCGAGTCTCGGGAGCACAGGACTTAGAGCCGCTGATGTCTTTGGGCAGACCGAGGAGGAACGAGTCGTTGCCCTCAGACACCTGCGGCATGGACAGCGATGTAAACACGATGCTGTCGATATGCAAGACAATGTTCTGCAGGAACTTGTCCGTAGCGGAAGAAGTGACTGACTGTGAAAGAGTTTGCAGAACCTCGCAGTCAGTCTTTTCTTCTACTACACGCTTCGTGGTGCGGCACGACGAGAAGAGCAGGCAAGAAAAGACGAGCAGGATGGTTGCTACCAGACTGCGATACTCAGCCCTGGCATCAAAACTTGGACAGGCACGGGCTGCGAAATCCCGATGCCCATGAATGGTTGCATTGGGGTACCTGGCTTTCAGCTCCTTCAGCAAGGCGATGAGCGCCTGTTGCTGTTCAGGCGTTCGCGTGTCCTTGTCTTTCTTCATGTCGGCAGTCATGCCGCCGATGTAGCAGACACCAATGCTGTGGCGGTTGTGTCCGCCTTCCTTGCAGTGGGCGCCATGTTCTTCCTCTGGACGTCCCTGGTGGATGCTACCATCACGGTAAATCACGTAGTGATAGCCGATGCACTTAAAGCCCCGCTTGCGGTGCCAGGCATCGATATCCTTCACCGTGACATCCCTTCCTTCGGGCGTGGCGGAGCAGTGCACGATAATTTCTGAAATGTTTCTCATTGTTCCTCCTCCTTTTCAGTGAGTTGCTGCAGTTTCCTCTGCAGCGACATTTTCTGTGAAGCGAACATAGCACCTACACCCAGTATAGATGCAGTGAGCAGCAGGAACTGCGCGATGAGATAGAGCACAGATTCATGCACTTCGCCAGGAGGCGGAACGATGAAACCCGCAATACCAAAGCCTACCGCTGCCAGGAAAGCAGCAACGGCGATGAAGTATTGGATTTTAACAGATGTTTTCATGATGAGATAGGCATTATAGGCTTAATGGGCATGATGGGTTACAGAATGCCCAACAGTTTCAATTCAGCAGCCAGAGCATCCGAAGGAGCGGTTAGCTGCTGGTAGAGCGAAAGGATGGAAGCCTTCAGTTTCTCTGAAGGATTCTTTTTGTAGCGTCCCTTAGCCAGGTTTATCTGGCGAAGGATGTTCTTTTGTTCAAGACGCGCAGTCTCGCGGGGCGTCTGCTCAGCCACTTTGCTTTGCGTTGTAGCGGTTACGCCGCTACCATCGAGGGTTTCGCCCGAAGATGCAGCAAAGCTGTCATAGGCCTGCCAGTTCTGATGATACCGCTTGTCCAGTTCAATCATTTCTTTGAGGAACGGATAGCGGTCGGAGTCAGGGCAGGTAGAAGCCTGTGTAGAGAGATTGCGAAGCTGGAGGTGCAGCTCGCGCATCTTCTGCATAAGCGAAGCATTCTCTACATAGAGCGCCTGAATCTCAGCAGGCAGCGTGTCGTGGTCGGCACGTTTGCCGGCTCTGAACTCCTGGGCGACAGAGCGTGGCGAGACGCCAGGCGAGACAGGAGCCTTTACATTGTCAAGCGCGTTTACCTTGACGATGTTATCTACCTTCAGCTGCATGGCGCTCACCTCCTCTTGGGTCATATCCTGAAGCCGATACTGCAGGTAACGTTTGATTTTGAATTCGATGAACTGCGCGTGTCCTTTCAGGTCGTGCGAAATGTTCTTGTAGAGAATCTTGTTGTTGGTAAGCTGGAGCAAGTATGTTGCACCCAGATTCAGATTTCTCTTGTCGGCAGGAGTGTTGAGCCATTCCTGCAGCTTCAATGTGAATTGTTTGTCCATGACTTTGTAAGTTAAGAATTAAGAGTTAAGAGTTAAGAATTAACTTTTTGTAGCTTTCTTCAGCTCATCGTAATCCTTCGCTTTAGCGTCCAGCTCAGTGAGCGCACGCCAGCAGTCCATTTGCAAGACCTCACGTTCCTTCGTGATGTCGCCGCCGGTGAGTGCGCGAATTTGCGTATTGACGTTATCCTGCAGTTGCTTGTAGGATAATCTGGCATCGTCCCCGTTACTTGGGGCCGTGCCGAAGAAATGCGTGAAGAGCGAAGCGAAGTATCTCTTGACAGAGGTGAACCAATAGAAGATGCAAGTTGCCTCTTCTTTAGAGAGCCGGATAAAGCGAGCCTGGTACAAGATGAGCGCCATGTCATGCAGAAGGTCTTCCTTCTGTGTCTGGAGATACCCCTGATACAAGTTATCAAGTGTGAGGAAATCTTCGAAGGAAACATTCTGCAGGTCCGCCCTCACTGCGCGGTGGAATCCGATACGCGAGAGGCGGACAGGGTAAGACGGGAAATCACCGAGCCAAGCCATGTTAGTGATTGCCTCAGTGATTTGAAGTGCGGAGATAAGGAACACTTGCTTTTTGTAGCGCACAACAAACAAGGCACCCTCTTGCCGTAATACATGAAGGCCCGACCATCGCAAGAGACATCTTACTTTTACCTGCGTGAGCGTATAGCTGCCGTTAAGAAGGCGGAACACGAAACGCAGTTCTTTGTCTGGCAGTTCCTGCCAAGACTTAGGGATAGACAAATCGATGACTGTTTTCATACTGCAAAGGTACGGAAGCAGTCAGAAATGCGAAAAGACAGAATGAGAAATAAAATACGCAAAGAATTTGTTATTTGTTTTGTAATTCGCTCGATTTACACTATCTTTGCTGCGCAAAATGGTAGAATGTGTTCCGAAATGAATATTAGATTTGAAAAAATAACAGCCTTTTTATGCCTTGTATGGCTGGCAGTCCTGGATGTAGCGGCCCAGAATATCACAGGCAGAATTGAGTGTTCCGGACGAGGCGTGAAGGGTGTGCCTGTGAGCGACGGTAATGAGGTGGTGCTGACAGACCAAAGCGGGTACTATCAGCTGCAGTCGGCCAAGCGGAACGGTTATGTATTCTATACCCTGCCCAGAGGCTATGAGCCCGAGACGTCCGATGGCTTCCAGCCCCGATTCTGGGTACGGCTGGAATCTCCAGACGTCAGTATCGAGGAGGTTCATGACTTCCAACTGAGGCGAGTTAAGAACGACAAGTACAGCATCATTATCGGAGCCGACACTCATCTGGCCGATAGAGCTGATGATCTGAAGCAATTCGAGGAGGGCTTCATTCCCTGTTTGGAGAAGGAACGTGTGATGGGCGGGAAGAAACCCTTATATAGCATGTTACTGGGCGACTTGGCATGGGATGTCTATTGGACTCAGAACCAGTTTGGACTGCCAGAGTTCATGGAGACGCTGAAGCGGATGAACTACGATGTGATGCTGTGGCCCGTCATTGGCAATCACGACAATGACCCCTCAGTACCGCCAACCCAAGAGACGGACTTCCTCTCCAGCGGACCATGGCGACGCATCATGTGCCCCAACTATTATTCATTCAATTTGGGACGCATCCACTATGTAGTGCTTGACGACATCTACTACAAGAACGAGGACACTGGCGAGAAATATGCCAAGGGAGTGGCCGGAAGCCGCAACTATGATGGCATGATTACTGAGGAACAGTTCCGCTGGCTGACAAAAGACTTGGCATTGGTGAAGGACAAGAAAGCTCCGCTAATCGTGGCGATGCATATCCCCGCAACCAGACTCAATGGTAAGGATTTCAGCACTACGACTGACAAACTGGCACATGGCAGCTCGTTGCGGCTCTTCGATGCCCTGAAGGACTTCAAGCAGGTACATGTGGTGAGTGGACATACTCACTATAACTACAATACCCATCCTCAGGAATACCCTAACGTAACTGAGCACAATATAGCTGCAGTATGCGCTGTGTGGTGGAACTCTGGAAAAGCCAGCGGCGTGCACAACTGCAAGGATGGTTCGCCTGGCGGATATTCGCTATGGCAGGTGAACGGACGCGACGTGAACTGGCAGTATCATTCGATGGAAGAAAATGGTGAGATGCAGATGCGTCTTTACGACATGAACACAGTTAGACACTTCTACAGTACAGATGCCGACATGCAGGCATTTTTGGAGAAATACCCAGACCGTATGGATTACGGCAAAACTCCCGACAATATCGTTCAGGCCAATATTTTTGCCTACGATACCGACTGGAAGGTGGAGGCATGGGAGGGCGACACTCCGCTGAAAGTAGAACGATTGGTGGCTGAAGATCCTTTCCACACCTTGGCCTACGATCTGGCAGCTTTCCGCAAGCATGGATCTGCTGGAAAAGGCTCCATGTCGAACCGAACCATGCACATGTTTCGCATTCAGGCTGCAACAGCCACCGAGCCGGTGACTTTCAGGGTCACAGACTCCTTTGGTCGGGTCTATATCCATACCATCAGTCGCCCTCATCCCTACAGTTTGAACATGGGAGACAAGGAGGAGAAGATGTATAGATAGTTTAATGATTAAAGATAATATAATTCAATAATCAGCATTCACTATTATTCAGTACATCTGAAGCCAAGGAACTTCTTAGACAATATACAAAACGAATCAGTGCCAATGTCCGTGCGATTCTAGTATGAGTGCGATTCTCAATGCTTTGCTTTGCAAATATACGAAATAATCTAGAACCAAAATCCTTTTGATTCTTTTTTATTCTCGAAGATGGGTGGCGCGTACAGTTCGGCGGTCGCCGAGCTGTGCCATTCAGGAAACTCTTCAGGGTTTCTTTGTATTGTGTTCACGATGTCAAAGAGTGCACTATGCTCGAAGTGCATCCAGGCAGTGGGGTCGGTGCTTTGCAAGCAACGAATCTCCACAGCCTGCAGAATACGGCAGATCTTTTGATGGAGCATTGAGCGGTACTGTCCAGACTGTGCCTCAGAGCGCAGCACGTCTATCAGTTCCACTGATAGGTACTGCGTAGCGAAGAACTGCTCAATGACGATAGCCTTTTCCCGAATAGCGAGGTAAAGCATCCAGCGGCTTTCTGAAGGATTGAACTCCGTTCGAGACTGCTTACGCTCGGACATCTGACCAAGCTCCGATGTCCCTCGCTCAATCGCAGCCTTCGGGAAGCGGAGCGTAACCTCCATGTTCGGGAACATCGAAGCACGGAAGAACTCAGCTTGCGAAGAAACCAGCCACGAGTCGTGGCCGCTGAGCAATGCAAGCACCTGCGAAAGCGCTGCGTCCCGGTTGTCAAGCAGCGCGTCAAGGAGACGGTTTATCCGCTCCTTGCTTGCAGGTGCAATGTTCGTGTTGCTGACGATGCCGAACCCGTTAGGAGTGAGGATGACATCCAAGTGCGGGATAGCACGCCGGAAAGCCTCATAGACAACCGCCTGCGTGGTTGCGGCACGCAGGGCATCCTTTTCCTCGAATTGACAGATGGTGTCGAACAGGGTTTCAGAAGTGAAGACATCCGACAGCCATTTCTCGGTTGCAGCGAGAAAAGGCGAAAGCTTGTCAATGAGCGGAGTTTCCCCTGTGACTGTCACCTGAATGTTCGGGAGCAGTGCTTTAAGCTGTTCGTTAGAAGTAATGAGACGCATATACAATTGATAATTGAAAATTGATAATTGAAAGAATTTATACTGCAAAAATACCGCTTAAAACCGAAGTACGGAAAGACACGAATAAGCGAGTAAAATGCAAACAGGTTTGAGTATTTTCGAGCGGGAGTGTCTAAGACGAAGTCAAAGACACAAAAATAGCCTGAGCCGAAGCCCAGGCTATCCAGCAGAGAGGAAACCAATCAAGCAGCTTGTGCTGCCTGACTGGTGCAATCCTCGATTGCCTTTGTAATCATGGCCGACATGAAAGAGGATGCAGCAAGACTACTTCGCGATGGGCATCTTAGCGCGTTGCCAAGCCAAGATGCCGCCATCAAGATTGATGACCTCGTACCCCAGCTTCAAAAGCTTGGCAAAGTCAAGGTGTGAATAAGAATCACTTGACTAAAACTTTGCGTCCGTTAACGATGTAAATACCCTTGCGCTTAGGCATATTGATACGATTCCCTTGAAGATTGTACCATAATTCGTTTCCTATGCTTGATTCTTCCTTAACCTGATTCAAAGCAGTGGGGTCTTCTCCTGTGCGATATCCCCATATTGTAACACCTGATTTGGCTAGTGCAGTGAAGGCTACTACTATTTTTGTCTGGTTTGGCTCCATTTTTTGCTCAACAATGACGCCCTTATACAGGATATTGCCTAATGTCAAGTTGACGTATGATGTTCCTTCCACCAGTTGCCATTTGCCGGTTTTCGCTCCGCTGATGGTTCCGTCTGCATGTAGTGTGATATCTACAGGGGTGGCCAGTTCCTTTTCGCGGTGATCCAATCCGTACCGATGAATAAGCAATTGATATGTGCCTGAAATTCGGTCTGTTGCCACATGCTGTGAAGATGCAATCTCGTCACTTTTTACTTTTTCTCCCGTATATTCAAATGGGGCAGCAATGAGCCATCCATCCTCATTTTGATACACTTGATGTACACGCACCTGGTGTACCTCACCACTGTTCTGGAAACGACTATGATAGACCAGATAGGTGCGGCCATCTGGCGCAGCGATGATGGAGTTGTGTCCCTGTGACCGCTCGCCGTCATTCTTCAGCATATTACCCCAATAGCCGTATGCGCCAAAGATATTAACGCCACGGGTGCTGCTGTTCGGACCAAAGTTCAATTCGTAGTCACTCAAAACAGCTTTTTTGCCAGAAGCATCAACATAAGGTCCATTTGGATTGTTCGAGCGAAACACACGCATTTGATAGCCTCCATTGTTGTAGTCATCCGGGTTTCCACCTGCCGCCAGCCCTCCGTTGGAAACAAAAAGGAAATAATAGTCACCAATGTGTTCAATATAAGAGCCCTCGCCCGAAGAATAGAAACCTCCTGCTATCTTTTTGCCAAAGTATGGGTCGCTGGTTACGCCATCAGTATTGCCTCTTGTCGATGGATACTGCACGTCATAGTCGCGCAAGCCATTCTCCTCGTTCAATTCCAAAATCCAGATGCCACCACTCCATGAACCGTATGACATCCACAGTTTCCCATTTTCATCAAAGAATACGCACGGATCAATGCAATGTGGCCAACGACGTCCCCAATAGGTCGTATAGCGCGAAGGAATGGATTCCTGCGTACCTATTGCCAATTCCATGTCAGTGTTCTTATAGTCCAATGACGCTGGGCATCCGCTCACGTTGAATCCACTGACAATCACAGGGCCTTGGTAAACATACGGACCAGTAATCCTGTCGGCCGTGAGCAAAACGATGCTAGAGTTCCATTGTGGTCCATTTATGCTCATATACATGCACCACTTTTCCATTGTGTCATTATAGATTACATCAGGAGCCCACATATTGCCACCAATAGAGTAACCGCCATAGGCGGCAGACCAGTCGTGGGCATCAAAGTTGGGAAACTCCACCTCAACACCGTCCTTGATGACTGTTTTCGTAGCACAGTTTCTGAAAGCATTTTCGTTGCTGACTCCACCAACGATTCTTCCATTATCGTTCATGCGTCCCCAGGACCAGCTTGCCGATGTCCAGCTCATCAAGTCTTTTGTCTTTGCTACAGCATGATGACTGCCAAAGATATAATAATACCTGCTTGCCGGCTCCCAGACTACACTTGGGTCATGTACAGAAACGCGATCCAATTGATATGCGCTAACAATGAAAGAGTTTAAAAGAAGAACAGTGAAAAGGACAACTGATGTTTTCGTCATTATTTCTCTTGCTATTAAATGGTAAAAGGTCATCTGAAAAATATAAAAGACACTGCAAAGGTACAACATTTATTTAGATAAATTGGAATTTACTCGCTATAATTATGGTCAATCACTATTTCCAAGTGTATTCCAGGCACCAAGGGCTGAATCTCGTTGATGAGATGGCTTACAAAAGCCTTGTCATCGTGAATGGAAATGTCAGGAACAACATCGACTGAAATCATATTCTCCTTTTCTGAATAATAGAAGCCATGAACCTGAACAATATCCTTATTTGAAACAAGCGTCTGCATGATTGTTGTCTGCAACTCTGTCCGTTTGTTATCTCCTGTTGCTATGGCATAGACACCGACGGTCAGAACGATACCATGACGCGTCAGCATATGCATGGTAATCTTGCGAGTCAGACCATGAATTTCGTGGGCAGACATTGTGTCAAAAACGTTGATGTGCAGCGAACCTATCTTCATGTCCGGGCCATAATTGTGGAGTATCAGGTCATAAACGCCGTGTACACCCTCGAATTCAGAGACTTCCTTTTTGATTTGATTGGTGAGTTCGGCAGAAATACTGGTGCCTAAGAGTTCGTTGACTGGAGAGGATAACATTTCCACACCTGCCTTGATGATGACAATGGAAATGAGAACACCAAGAATACCATCAAGCGAGACACCCCACAATAGCATAACGCCAGCCGAGACAAGAGTTGCCAAGGTTATAACGGCGTCAAACAGCGCATCTGAGCCTGAAGCTATCAGG
>JAILRU010000043.1 GCA_024697945.1 Bacteroidaceae bacterium | reverse complement strand
TTTATGCATCGGGAGAACAGAATCTTTAACGCATTCTATTGCTTCTTCTCGGTAATTTATTTCTTTATTCATGATTCTTTCTTTACAATTCAGTGCTAATTACGATTTTTGTACGCAAATTTAGATAAAAATTCCGATTTATCGGGTACAAAGGTACGATAAAATACTGAGATAGCCGCTACAATGCCTCTTAAAAAATGAGCTATACGCCAAAAATGATAAAGCCCTTTCCCGTCAAGAGCAGACGACAGGAAAAGGCTTCTCTTTTAGCATTCAAGTGGCTTGACCACTACTGACATTCCTTATTTTTTCACAACCTTCTTTCCATCCATGATGTAAACGCCTTTCGCGGGTGCTTGAAGCAGGCGTTTACCGTCGATAGAATAGTAACCGACTACGCGCCCGGTGGTGCTACGAATCTCGCCCACTCCCACAGCTGAACTGTCCACGATATAGATGTCTATAATAGGGCTATTCAGATTAGCTGCGGGACTGGGCGATGTCGTAAAAGATGTGGATTTCGTGTTCAAGCCGGATACTATTAAAGTAGCTTCACCGCTGAATGTTTCGGATTCTCCATTCTCTGTTGTAACAACAGCTCCCCAGCCATCAGCAGTGTATATGCGATAGCCGGTAATCAGAAAAGGGTCCTCTACGCTGATTGTAAATGTCCTGTCGCTGGCTAAATGATAAGCTGTTGTATTAAAGCCGTTGGTGCCATAGCTGTTATCACTTCTTTTGTTTGAAATCGTTACGATTGGAGCAGGCTCAGCAGAGACCCATTCCGCAGCTTTCCACCCCTGACCAATTGCCACCTCACTGCCGTTTTGATAAAACATTCCGTCTGCCCCATTCTTATATGTGACTGTGAAAGTCTGATCATTATTGCCGGGGTCTGGAGTCTCGCCTGGTGTGAAGAGGCCTTCGATGCGCACTTCGCCATCGATGTATGAAGCTGGGATGGAGTACTCGTGTGTTTCGCTGTCGAAGGAAGAGGCGGGAATCGTGATGGACTTGTACTGTCGGTTTTCGCGCACATATTCGGGGCCGTCGAGGTTGTAACCGTGGGTGATGACTGCACCCGTGTAGGTAAAGTCCGGAGCTGGCTCCATCTTTATCTTGAATACCTGTCCGAAGGGGATGCGCTTTTCGCTGAGCACGGTGCCGTCGTCGGCAAGCACATCGCCGTTAAGCTGGTTGGCAGAGATGTCCACCTCCTCGTCGTGAACATTAAGAAGGACATCAAGTATGGCGCCGCCATTGTTTACAATCAGGTTGTTGGGGTCGGGGTTGCCGCCTGCATCGTCGCTGTCCCAGTCCACCTTCAGGCGCATACGGTAGATGCCAAAAGGCGTATCTTGCGGGATTTTGAAAGACGGACATGTGATGTAGCCGCTCGATACGCTGTTGCCGCTTGACTGGCTCTGTCCGAGGCTGTTGTAGCCTCCGAGGTAGGTATAGCTTACCAGCTCGCTGCCGGCAGCAGGCTTGTTGTTTTCGATGAGGGGCTTGAACTGTCCGTCGTTGTCCCAATCGATGTAGGCATAGCCGCTCATCCAAGCTCCCGTGTACGACATCTTGACATTTACGGTACTGCCTGGACGTGCCGTAATGGTCTTTGTCTCAACCTGATTGTTATAGACCTTTGTCTTGTCGATGGTAACGGACTGTGACTTTTCGCCTGTAGCTCTAATGGTGACGCTATTGAGCGAGCGGTCTGAACGTGTGGGCTTCTGGTCAGCATCGAAGTTCACGGGGTAGAACGATGTCATGATGCGCGGCTTGGGATTGTCGTTGACCTCGATGTCGTCGAAGTATGCTATGAAGTCGCTTGTGCGGAGGTGTGGGGAGGCGAGGTCAGGAACGAAGACCAGGCTGTGAATGTCTACGTATTCATTCGTGTTGATGGGGAACACAAGGTCAGTCCATGCGCCATCGTTTAGAGAGCTGCTGGATGTTTCCCAGAACTGCTCCGTCTCGGGGCTTTGTCCTTTCCAGTCTCGACGTTTGCCGAGACCTATCACCATGACGCTTGCTGTTTCGCCCTGTGGCTTCAGTACCATAACGTGGACGTAGCGAGTGGCTGTGGTCATGTGCAGCGTGTCGGCGAGGTCGATGCGGGCACCGAACGTGTTGCTGCCGAAACGCGAACGCTGCACGGCAAGCACCTTCGCGCTGGGATTGGGCTGGATGCCCAATTCCTCGTTAAGGGATGTGTTGGGATTGTCCGTGATGCCTACATAGCTCTCAGGGGATGCGATTGCACCTGTACGGAATGGCGATTGCTCCCAAGTGTCGTAAACCCCCAGACGGCTAAATCCTTCGCCCGTTTCAAAATCTATCGTTTGTGCTGATGCAGGCAGCGCAAAGGCAAGTGCTGCCATAGCCATATATTTTGTTAAGCTTTTCATGATTCAGAAAACATTTATGGGGTTAGAAAACAGAGAGTGTATGAAGCGTGGGGCAGCCTCTCGCATCGTCGATGGTGATGCGCAGGTACATTGCCTTCACAGCCGTATATGAAGATGTGCTTCCGCCAAGGGGAACGATACGCTTGTAGCCGATTGTCGTTGTCGAGCCAGTAGCACGCTTTGTCCATGTCTCACCGTCCAGACTGGTCTCGATGGTGAAGCTCTTCACGCGCTGTCCCAATTTGATATATTCCATCAGCATGACATAGTAGAGCGACTGCTCCTCATCCCATTCCAGCGTGATGCTGGCAGAGAGGTCGCCATCATCGGTAGCCCAATAGGTATCCTTGTCGTCGTCCGTCACGTTGCCGATGCCATAGTTGCGTGCTGCTCCTGCCGCACGTGTGGCCGAGGCCGTGACGCTCTTGGCTGTCTTGGCTTTGTCGTTCGTCAGACGGTTATTGAGGAGTGTTCCGAGTTGTTTCAGAACTGTCACGTCAGCCGAGGGCAGTTCGCCGTTTTGGTCGGGCGGGAAGTTGAGGATGAGGGTGGCGTTGCGACCTACAGTCTCAAGGTATATCTTGAAGAGAGCGCTTGCCGACTTTGGACTCTCGCCGCTATGCCAGAACCATCCTTTGTCGGTGGCTTTGGCATCGCTTTCTCCAGCCTTCCACTTCCATGCGTACATGTTTCCGCTTTCGCCCCAGCCCATGGACCAGTTTGTCTCGCCAGCCCATCCGGCTTCGTTTCCGATCCATCGTGCTTCGTCGCCAACACCCCACATCACGCAGTTAGGAGCGATGGCGTGAACGGTGTCGCGCAGGTTGGGGATGTCGTAGTATGTCGCAGCATTGGGGATGGTGCGCGTCGTATTGGCGCCGCCGTAGTAGCCGGCGTGGTCGCCACCTGTTGCTCCATCAAACCACATCTCAAACTGGTCACTGCCATATTGTGCCAGTTCAAGGCACTGCGGCAGGAACACCTTGTTGACGTAGTCACTTGTGCCGTCGCCCCAGTACTTGCTGTTCAGATCCCATGGCGATACATAGAAGCCATATTTCATATCAAGTTCGCGGGCAGCAGCAGCAAAAGCCTCTGGGATATTCGTGTTGCGTCCGTACTCATTACCGGCATTCACAACGCTGTGTGTGGTGGTGGCTGTTGGCCAAAGGCAGAAGCCGTCGTGGTGCTTGACCACCGCAATGCCGCCCTTCATACCTGCCGCTTTTACGGCTGTTAGCCATTGCTTAGGATTGGGCAGCTTTTTGGGAGCGAAATTCGACTCGGCCTCTCCGCCATTTCCCCATTCGGAATTGGTGAAAGTGTTCATGCCGAAATGGAAGAACGCATAGAACTCCGTCTCCTGCCACAGCAGCTGGCGCACACTCGGAACGGGATGCACAGGAGCCGGCTCGTTGTCGGCAATGCTGTAGGACTCGTTGACAAGCACAAACTGGTCAGAGGCCTGCGCCCAGCCCACCGTGCTTATGCACAGCAGGGCGGTTAGGATAAGTGTTTTATTCATCATATTTGGATTTATTAGTCATTGGCGGAATGAAATCAGTGTTTGTGTATTGTAAAGAGGTTAATGTGTTGTCAGTAGATTGAATGTTTACAGCATGTTTTTCTTTTGATGCTGTTGCAAAGGTACGACAATTTTTGAAATATATGATGTGACTACCATCAAAAAACAAAAGAAAAGCCCTTTCCTGTCAAGAGCAGACGACAGGAAAAGGCTTTAGATGCAGTGATAAGCAGAAGGCTACTTCCCTTGACTTTCCCTTTGGTCGTCGACCTTCGGTTCAGCTATCACTAATTTATTATGTTCTTTGTCATAAGCGACCTTATGCAAGAAGGAAACCGTGTTTCCCTTCTTAATTTCAGACACGTCCACACCCAGATTAATAAGGGTGTCAACGAGCATCATGTCATGTGCGGCACGTGCTGAAGTCCATCCGGGATTACCCACGGAGTAATTCAGTTTATCTACGATGTCTTGGATAGAATCGAACTCATACGGAGTATCGAAATCGGGGAAAAAATGCTGTACATTCATACTTAGGATAATTTTGAAGTTAATATAATTCTTCCGCATCGTACCCTGCCAATTTCATTGGCGAGTCTGCTTTCGTTCAACAATGTAAGCTAGCTTCCATTGTATTCGCTTAATCGCAGCCTTGACCACCGTGGCATCCTATGCTCGGTTGGTGAGTGAGCCAAAGGCTCCTGCTCTTGATGCTGCTGCAAAGGTACGACAAAATTCCGAAACTACCATCATAAACACAAAAAAACTCACGGAAGCCGTAAGTTAGATGATTTTGTGCAATAAATGAGCTGTAGGCATTCTGCTGCAATAAGTTGTCCACTTGGTTATGTTTTAGAAATATTTAACATGGTTTTTGGTTATGTTTTAGAAACAATTTACCCGATTTGTGATTATGTTTTAGAAAAAAAGTTATATCTTTGTACCCAGATTTATTATAATATCTATTAGTTTATGTACCAGCGAACGCTTATAAACCAGTTGCGGAAGTGGAGTCTGAAGAAGACCCACAAGCCGCTCGTCATACGCGGTGCCCGTCAAGTGGGCAAGAGCACCCTTGTCGAGGAATTTGGCCGCGAGTTTGACGTTTTCATCGAGGTAAACCTTGAATTATCCGATGATGCCGTCATATTCTTGAAAACGGATAATGTCCAAGATATATGGCAGTATCTCTGTCTTCGTAACCATGTTGTCTCCGACCCCGCCAAGCGTATGCTCCTGTTCATCGACGAGATACAGGAAGTGCCAAAGGCTGTGGGCTTGCTGCGTTATTTCCGAGAGAAGATGCCTTGGCTCTATGTCATTACAGCCGGCAGCCGTTTACAAAGTCTGCTGAAGAAGCATGTATCCTTTCCCGTTGGACGCGTTGATTATCTCAACCTGCGCCCATTTTCATTCGAGGAATATGTCAACGCTCTTCATGGCGAAGAGTGGTTAGAGATGCTCAGGCAGCAGACCGTTCCAGCACTGATGCACCAGGAGATGATGAACATCTTCAATCAGTACGCACTCATCGGGGGTATGCCGGAAGTCGTTGCAACATTTGCCGAGAATCCAGACGTTGAGAACCTTGCAACCATCTTCCAGTCCTTGCTCAAAGGCTATAATGAAGATGTCGAACGCTATACTCGCAACGAGGACCAGGTGCGCATTATCCGTCACGTCCTCGATACAGCATGGTATTCTGCCGCTGAGACCATTACCTTTGCTAATTTCGGAGGCAGCAGCTATACCAGTACGCAAATACACGAGGCCATGACTTGCCTCGAAAAAGCCTATATACTCTCACTTGACTATCCAGTTACCTCCACCTTGATTCCGCTCGTTCCTGCACGCCGCCGTTCACCCAAGCTCATAATGGTAGATAGTGGTATCACCAATTTTGTGGCAGGCATCCAGATAGAATACCTACAAAACAAAGACCTGCTCGACACATGGCGTGGACGTGCAGCGGAGCAAATCGTAGCACAGGAATTGCGAGTTTTGCTTGATCAGGAGATGCGGGAGAATCATTGCTTCTGGGTACGTGACAAGAAAGGGACCAAGGCTGAGATAGACTTCGTCTGGCAGCATGGGACCCGTGTTATTCCCATAGAGGTCAAGGCTGGTACCAATTCCCATCTCCGTTCGCTCCACAGCTTCGTCAACACGTCCAAGCATCCCGTGACAGCGGTTCGATTCTGGAGCGGTGAATTCTTTGTTCAGGACGCTATCACGCCCGAACCAGACAAACGTCCATATCGACTCATCAATATTCCTTTCTACTACATTGGACAACTTCGTCAAATCCTTCAAAACGACGACAAATCCCTACTACCACAATCGTAGCGATAGCAGGGATAGAGTGTAGTATGAAATTGTTCACGCTTCATTGCTCCGGCTATGCCGCCTGCTCCGCGCTTGTCAGCGCAAGAACACAAAATGACGCACGAAAAGACAGAAAAACAATATTGGTTTAATCTCGTTTCGTTAGGAACCATGCTTTTTCTGATGAAAAAATCGTCTTTTTTGAGTATTGCGCAGAATCTATAATCGCCGTACCTTTGCAGCGAGATTAGAATAATAGAATTATGGGACTGCTGAAATCTTTATTTACCAATTGTGCCAATCCGCAAGGACGGATGGGCCGCGCCATGTTAAAGTTCATGAACCTCTGTCATGCTCCACTGACGAACTGGGGATTAAAACACATCGATTTTCAAGACGGCTGGACGATGCTCGATATCGGTTGCGGTGGAGGAGCCACCCTTCGCCGTCTTTTGAAGCGGAGCGATGGAAGCCGAGTCTATGGCATAGACATCTCGGAAGAGAGCGTAGCGAAAGCTAAGAAAGTAAATGAAAAAGCGCTCGGCAAGCAAGTCTTCGTCCAACAAGGCTCAGCCGAAAGTCTGCCCTACGAAGACGGAATGTTCGACCTTGTAACGGCAGTTGAGACAGTCTATTTCTGGCCGAATCTGCCAGGCTGTTTCGCGGAAGTGCTCAGAGTGCTGAAGTCAGGAGGCCGTTTTGCCATTATGGTAGAGGTCGTCTCGGCCGATTCCAAGTGGAGCGATCTCGTGGACGGCATGAAATCCTATTCGCCCGAACAGCTTGAGAAGATGCTCCTCGAAGCAGGCTTCGTGCAAACCGAAATCCATCGCAAGAAACCCACCTACGCCACCATTATAGGCACAAAGAAATGACGCTCACCATAGGCCTTCTCATCCCATTGCTGGGCACAATGCTCGGTTCCGCTTTCGTGTTTTTCATGCGAGGCGAGATGTCCGTTCGTCTGCAAAAGACCTTGCTGGGCTTCGCATCAGGCGTGATGGTAGCGGCATCCGTATGGTCGCTACTGATTCCGGCAATGGAGATGGAGGAGGGTAGAGGCTCGTGGTCGGTTCTGCCGGCAGCCATCGGATTCCTTTTGGGAATGGGATTCCTGCTGCTCATCGACGAACTGACGCCCCACCTCCATCTGGGCGCAGACAAACCCGAGGGCATGCGTTCCCATCTCTCCAGGACAGCCATGCTGGCTTTGGCCGTCACCATTCACAATTTGCCCGAAGGAATGGCTGTGGGAGTCGTGTTTGCAGGAGCCGAGAGCAGCGTCACAAACATCTCCCTGACAAGCGCAATAGCCGTAGCTCTGGGCATAGCCATCCAGAATGTGCCCGAAGGCGCCATCATTTCCATGCCGATGCGGGCTGCAGGCAATTCCCGATGGAAATCGTTCGTCATTGGTTCCTTGAGTGGAGCAGTCGAGCCCGTAGGCGCATTAGCCGTACTGCTACTGGCCTCGCAGCTATTGCCCATTCTGCCGTACATGCTCGCTTTTGCCGCAGGAGCCATGTTTTATGTAGTGGTAGAAGAGCTCATACCCGAATCCTCCAACGGCCAGCACTCCAACCTCAGCACGATAGGCTTTGCCGTAGGTTTCGTTTTGATGATGGTCCTCGATGTCGTATTGGGATAACTAATGCATTCTGCTAAATTTCAAAAATGGAAAGACACTACTTGTATGTGGCCGCCATACGCTCGGTAATCTCTTTCATCTTTTCCCTTAGCCACGCAGGAGACATAATCTCCAGTCGTGTTTGTTGCTGAAGGATATCCCCGATAAAGTCATTTGTCGGGTAGAGCGTCAAAGAGAAGTCCGCATAGTCCTCTTTCACCTTCATCAATCGTTGTGAGTGATGCAGTGGCACATCAGCGAGATAATAGCGGGCATCCCCTTTAGCTCTAATGATAATAGTGCATGGCTTCATGTCTTCTGTTGGTTGCATGATGCCATAGCTCCACATAAAATGTTTCTTTGCGGAGTAGCCTTTCGGGAAGTGGAACTTTTCAGAAGTAATATCCAGAGTAACGATACGGTCGAATGAAAAGACCTTCATCCTCCCATTCTCATTTTTCCCAACCAGATAGAACCGATGCCTATAGCTACATATAAAGTAAGGAGCAATCAAGTGTGTTTTTTCTTCAGAGGTATCATACTTCTTATAAATCAGCTGAAGCTTACATTGATTCTTCATTGCCTCCACGATTGGCCCTGTACGATGATTCTCAGAAGGGAACTCCTCCAACAAAATCCTTTCATTTAAGCTCATGCATTCCAGCATCAACATCTTAAAGCTCAGAGTAGATAGTATCCAGTTTTGGATTTCCATGCTCTTTATGGCCGAGGGATTGGTAATAGCCCATCGATGTCCCTTATGTGTACACTCGATTTCAACGCCGAAGATGTTTGCGATTTCCTTGAAGCAGCTATACCATGTCTCTCGGTGGAAACTTTCCTTCATATCCAAAGAAAGGGCAGAGCGCATCCAAGCTTCATTGAGTTGTTTCAAGGTGGCAGACTTATGGTTATAAAAGTAGTTCAGCACCCATGCGTATCTTCTGATAATCTCGTCAACCATACCTAAACAAATAAAGCATGGGCTTCAAACGAGCATACTTCCGTCCCGGAATACCACTTCCAAACGAGAGCGTACACAAGAAATCCACCCATGCAGTAAATAATACTCTATTTACAACACGAGCGATTTGCTTATGCCTCTCGTTAATAATGGTGTGGTATAATGGGACGGAGCGGCAAAACGCGTGTAGCTATGACACAAGAAGTGCCAAAAGCCGATGCAAAATTATGAAATATTTTGGAAATATCCAACAAAAAAGCCCAACTCATAGAGCTAGGCATTAAAAAGAAGTAAGAGAAGTGACCTAAGCGGCCACTTTCTCCTTCTTCTTTGTGGAAGCTTTGCGCTTGCCCTTCGCTTTGGCTTTTTCTTCTTCAGCCTTAGCGAGGACATTGTTTACGCTATGCTCTTCGACGAACTGTTCTACAGCTTCATCGATGCGCTCCTTGCCCTCCTTCTGTTCAGGAGTGAGGGCAGCAGCTTCTTCAAGCTCTTCGAGCAGATTGCGATGGCACGCATGGAGGGTACGCTGACCAAGTTCTTCAACAAGATTGCAGACACCGACCTGCTCATCATCGACGACTTCGGAGTGCGCTCCCTGGACAAGCAGCAGATGCTCGACT
>JAILRU010000063.1 GCA_024697945.1 Bacteroidaceae bacterium | reverse complement strand
TGTGCCGATGTTCTGCACCGGGCTTGTAATGATGTCAAAGAATCCCGACCTTCTCCGCAAGCGCCTTAATGCCAGGGAAGAAGAACAGGAGCAGAAAATGGTTGTGAAACTCAGCGGGCTGCTGTTTGTCGCGGCATTCATCGTAGCAGGCCTTAACGGGCGTTTTGACTGGTACGTGCTGCCTCCCTGGGCCGTATGGGTATCGGCAGGTCTGTTCCTTCTTTGCTACCTGCTTTATGCCGAAGTTTTGCGCGAGAACACCTACTTGTCACGGACCATCGAGGTGCAGGAGAATCAGAAGGTTATCGACACTGGCCTCTATGGCATTGTCCGGCATCCGATGTATATGGCCACCACGGTCCTGTTCCTGGCGATGCCGCTGGTACTTGCTTCGCCCTTTTCTTTCCTTATAATGCTGCTTTACATCCCGCTGATTGCCAAGCGGATAAAGAATGAAGAAAAGGTTCTGGAAGAAGGGTTGGACGGTTACAAGGAATACAAGCAGAAGGTGAAATACAAAGTAATACCTTACATTTGGTAGAACAGGATATATAAATGCACTTGGAGAAATGGATTATATCTGGCATTATGAATCACCACTCGGCAGAATTACCCTCGGAAGTGACGGCACCTCCATTATCGGTCTCTGGTTTGATGGACAGATGCATTTTGCCGATGTGCTTTCCCGGGAGCATGAAGAAAAACTGATACCCGTTTTCAAAGACACTTGCCGCTGGCTGGACATCTTTTTCAGCGGCAGCGAGCCTGGCTTCACGCCTCCGCTTGTCATGCGTGCCACCCCGTTCCGCAAGGCCGTCTGGGAAATCATGCTGACGATTCCTTACGGCAAGACAATGACCTATGGAGAGATAGCAAAGCGAATCGCTGAACGGAAGGGCATCACCCGTATGGCCGCCCAGGCGGTTGGAAGAGCAGTGGGGCACAACTCCATATCGCTCATTATCCCTTGCCACAGGGTTGTGGGTAAAGACAGTTCGCTTACCGGATATGCCGGGGGCATTGACAGGAAGGTCAATTTGCTTAGGATGGAAGGCGCACTGGCAAAATAATACATTAGTTCTGGCGCCGGTGGGATTGTCGTGAAGACATTGCATCTCCCGGCAGATTCTTGGTGGCCATCGAACTATTTGTCTATCAAGTGGTTGAATTATACCAGTGGTGTATTCAAACAATAAGCGGAAAAGGTGACCATAAGTGACCGAAAAAACTATCTGGTTCTAGAGGGTCTGAAGAATAATGATTACCTTTGAGAGTTAGATAAATCGAAATTATCGAATACACTGAACGGTTTACCCCAATGAGAATCAGAATCACGGCCATCAGGAAGGCTTCGTATCCGGATTTGATGGCAAAATATGAGAACCCTATCGAACACGCCTGCGATGTGACCGAGGGGCAGGAGTGGATTTCAGTTGACGGCAGGTGTCCTGAAGGGATGTGTCCTTCGGCCTGGGGCTCTATGAAGGAGTTTGTGGAGGCTCTGGCCCGTGGTGAGGGAAACTTCTACGACGGCTGGATGAAGAATCCCCTGAGCGCCATGATCAGCTGCAACGACGGCTTCAGGCCGGTTAGTTTCTACATTGAATTGATATGAGGCATTCAGATAAATCGAGATTTAGCAATCATCAATGAGAAGATTAATCACACTTGCTGCCTTTTGGATGGTTTTCAGCTGCGCTCCTGCTCCTCAGTGGGCAGGTCACCTGACCATATGGAACAGGACGGATAAGGAGCTTGTTATAGAGTCAAATCTTCAAACGAATTGCCACTGGGTTGAATACAACAATTCCATTGAGCCGGAACATTTTTTGACAATTGCGGAGACAAAACACTTCTATAATAGCGAAGATATTGTGATTGAGGAATTTGCTGAGAATATACAAGAAGGGAAAGTCGATTTGTATTTCAGGCAGGACAAAGAATTGCGTTTCGTGAAAAGTTATACATATAAGGGGCGGTTTTCTACTCATAAAGAGTTATTCAACCTCTCGCATTGCATATATGAGAGTGGCGAGGACCCACGTAAAAACTTTCATTATGAAGGTTTCATTTTTGAGGTAACTCAATCTGATATTCCGACTGAATAAATTCCTGTTTATCGGTCTCCCGGTTCTTCATCCAGAAAAAGGTGACCACATGCGACCATATTTGGTGGTTCTGTCAGTCAGTGTCTTTCTATTGCAGAATACACAATATAAATATTGTACAATACAAATATTGTTTTTATCTTTGCGAAAAAGATGATGTATGACATTCGATAAGATACTTGAAGATAAACGGCTGTGTGCAGAAGTATGACAATGAGCAGGGCAATTGAAATCCTGGAGGCACATCAGTCTCCAACACCATCACGCTGGCGCGAAGATGTGCAGTGGCGCAGAGACAACGAATATTGGCTCAAGTACGCTCGCTACATTACACTTCAGGTACTGCGCGCAATGGACGACCAGTCTATCACACAAGTTGAATTGGCAAAGCGTATGGGCTGTACGCAGCAGTATGTTTCCAA
>JAILRU010000058.1 GCA_024697945.1 Bacteroidaceae bacterium | reverse complement strand
CCCTCAGCCCTCAAAAGGAATCCGTCAACATTCTCTGGGGTAATGGTCTGAAATGTCATCATGGGATAAGCATTAGCGAAAGATGAAGGACATTTAGTGTTAGCCTTGTGATTGTTCCATTTGAACTCGTATGCACGGAGTTGTCCGTCTTCTTCTTCAATGTAATCGATTTCCTTTTGTTGCTGTGTGCGCCAAAACCAATATTGAGCAAAGCTGCCTTGATAGGCAAGTCGCTTTATGCGCTCAGCTATAACAAAGTTTTCCCACAGACTGCCAACATCGGTACGGCTCTCAATCTGAGTGAAGTTGCCGATTACGGCATTCCGGATACCAAGATCCCAGAAATAAATCTTGCGGCTGTTTTTGAGTTCATTTCTAAGATTACGGCTGAAACTGCCCAGTCGGAAAATGACAAAAGACTTCTCCAGAATATCAACATAGCGTTCCACGGTCTTGGGGTCAAGCCCTACTAATTGCCCTATTTCATTGTAGCTAACCTGGTTCCCAATCTGAAAGGCCAATGCCTGAAGAAGCTTTACCAACTTATCTGGTTTACTGATTCCTTCAAGCGAAAGGATATCGCGATAAAGGTAGCTGTCCGAAAGTTCCTTTAACACAGTTCGTTCGCTGCCAGGAGTACATACCACTTCGGGATAATAGCCATAGACCATTCGATGAGGCAGTAATCGAAGTTCTTCAAGCAAGTTCGAATGGGCAACCATCTCGCTGAAAGTAAGTGGGAACATGTGAAATTCACGTTTTCGCCCCGTAAGTGGTTCAATGACCATGCTAGCCAGTTCAAAGGAACTGCTGCCGGTGGCAATGACCTGTACACCTGGCACCTGATCTGTGATAAGTTTCAGCCGTAGTCCAATATCGGCAATGCGTTGAGCCTCATCGATTACGAGAATACGTGAGCTAGCCAATATGGTTCGTATACGAGTGGAGGTCATTTGACTAAACAACGCCTGCACGTCGGGGTCATCCCCATTCAGCCACATCACATCACTGCGGTCTGAAAGCATTTGGGAAAGTAAAGTTGATTTCCCGACCTGTCGTGCTCCCATAATAACAATGGCTTTGCGCGTCTCCAATAAAGGCGTAATAATATTCTCAAGTGTTCTATGTATCATAATAATTATATGATTTTACGCCGCAAAGGTAATTAAATAACACATAAAATCCAAAAATATTATAATAATTTTGGAATTAAATCCAAAAATATTAAAGAATTTACGGAAATCGCCCACAATGAAGATAGAAATAACATCAGACTTCAGCCCTCAGCCTTCAGCCTTCGTTTCCGCCTTTCGTCCTTTGCCTTTCGCCGCCACATCGTGGCTCTTATCATATAGAAAAAATCAATAAAATATATATTTATGTCAGTATTTAAAGACAAAGTCCTCCTTATCACTGGAGGCACAGGTAGTTTTGGTAATGCAGTGTTGAATCGCTTTCTCCGTACAGACATAGGAGAGATTCGTATCTTCTCTCGCGATGAGAAGAAACAGGACGACATGCGCCATGACTTCCAGGCTCGCATGCCGGAGGTAGCCAACAAGATTAAGTTCTATATTGGCGACGTGCGCAACAAGTCCACTTTGAAGTATGCCATGAAGGGTGTGGATTATGTGTTCCATGCTGCTGCTCTGAAACAGGTGCCCAGCTGTGAGTTTTTCCCCATGGAGGCCGTGAAGACCAATGTAATTGGTACGGACAACACACTGGATGCAGCCATTGATGCAGGGGTAAAGTGCGTTATCTGCCTCTCCACCGACAAGGCTGCCTACCCTATCAATGCGATGGGTATCACTAAGGCCATTGAGGAGAAGATTGCAGTAGCCAAGAGCCGCCTTTCTGGTGACACGAAGATATGCTGTACGCGTTATGGAAACGTGATGTGTTCACGTGGCAGTGTGATCCCTCTCTGGATTGACCAGATCCGCAAGGGCAACCCCATCACCCTGACAGAGCCCAAGATGACCCGCTTCATCATGTCTCTCGAAGAGGCTGTGGACCTCGTGCTCTTTGCATTTGAGAATGGCAAGAATGGTGACATTCTGGTTCAGAAGGCTCCTGCCTGCACCATCCAGACCCAGGCCGAGGCTGTAGTAGAGCTCTTCAAGCATCAGTATGGTGAAGCCTTAAACTCCTCAAACACCTCAAACTCTTTAAACTCTGCGGAGCCTGAAATCCGCGTCATCGGTATCCGTCACGGTGAGAAGATGTACGAAACGCTGCTCACCAAGGAAGAAGCTGCTAAGGCTATAGATATGGGTAACTTCTATGCAGTGCCGGCAGACAACCGTGACTTGAACTACGACAAATATTTCAAGGAGGGTGATGTGAAGCGTGCATTGATAGATGAGTTCAACTCGAATAACACGAGGATTCTTAATCTGGAGGAAACGAAAGAAAAGATTGCTTCGTTGACTTATATTCAAAACGAACTTAACGGTATTCCTAATCTCGTTTGATTAGGATTCCGAAAAAGCCCTAAATAACGAAAGGAACGAAAATGGTTATATTCAAAGAGGAGTCAGCAAAGATCGTGGGCGCAATTTTCGAAGTGCACAAGCGTCTTGGTGTGGGACTACTCGAAAAGGTG
>JAILRU010000096.1 GCA_024697945.1 Bacteroidaceae bacterium | reverse complement strand
TAAGGGAGGGTTGGGGAGGGTCTTGGCTTTGGGGCCTTTCCATTGCAGCTTCCGTGGCTTTGCTTCTTATATTTAATATAGGTAAGGAACAAAAAGTGAATGCGCCTCTAATGACACAAGCACAGCCAGCCCAACCTCAGCAAGTAGTGTCTGAACCTGTAAGAGTTGACGTGCAGGCAAAGGAAAAGGCAAAAGATGTGGTGGCAAATGTTTCTAAGCCTGTCATTGCTCCTAGTTCTATGCCTCGTGAGACCACTATGCGACTTCGGGGGACAAGTAGCGGGCCAAATAATAAGGACAGGATTGACTCCACGCTTATCCTTGTCAATGGTGAGCCGCTGCCCGATTCCTTGAAGCAAAGGATTATGGGGGACGACATGGACGACATTGACACCTATATGCCTCGGTACTTTTCCCAGCAAGGCCTGATGATTGACAGCGTGTATGTCCACAAAGACAGTTATTATACTGAGAAGTATGGCGGACGTGCTAAATATGGAATGATAGAAATAAAGGTTGTGCCCGACACCTATTGTGATGCTTATGTCCGTAAGCATCCGAAACTGATGAAGAAGTACACCAGAGTTGAAGGTTACGTTATGAATAATGAAGACAAGCCTTTAACGGAGGCTTGGGTGCATGTCAAAAGGGAACGCGCCTTACTAAAAGAACATCCCGAATTGGATTATTTTGTAGGTGCTGCAACTGACTCCACAGGACATTACGTCATCTGGCTTCCCAAAGATATAGACATCACGCTTTGTGCCGAGCAAACTGGCTACAAGTCCTTTGAGTTCTCACCCTCCGACAAGAACCTTGTCATGCAACTCGAGACAGGCGCCTCCATGCGGCTTCGCGGCAATCCAGTGACTACGCCAGAGTTGCAAGGAATAATCGCCGGCTTGCCCGATGCTCCGCCAAACGACTCCCTTCTCTACATTGTCAATGGAGTGCCTCAACCTAAGGAAAACAACAAATGGTTAAGTAAAAGATCTTTCCTCGACTACTTCCATGGGCAGCATCTCCTTGTTGACAGCGTTAAGAGAAACATGAATGAGGAAGCCAAGCAACGCTACATTGAGAGGTTTGGCATGGCGGCAAAGCATGGCGTCGTGGAGTATTTCTGCGTGGAGGATACGCTTTGCGACTACTACATGAACCAGCACGAGGAACTGAAAGCAAGCCGCCGGAGTGTTTCGGGTGTCGTCCTTGACGAAAACGACGAGCCTTTAGACCATACCATTATACATATATTGCAATTTGAACCTGAAAAGAAGATATGGGGATTCGAGACAACGGACTCTTTGGGCAACTTTGCCTTTTGGGTTCCCCGCACAGGCGTCAAGATGCACTTCACTTATATTGGTTATAAGACCATTATCGTCGAGCCAACCGATACGTTCCTCACAGTCCGCCTTGTGCCTAATTCTGTTATGCGAAGCATGAAATAATTACCGCTTCCTGCCGCATGCGGCGTTTCCAATCTCCTTTGGCGCCGTCAAATCTTCCTCATTTTCAGGAGAAAAAAGCCCGTTTTCTTGGAAGATATTGCAAAACTCCATATCTTTGCAGCAAAAGAAGAATAATTGTCAACCAAAACAAGGACCATTATGAAAAAGCGATTCATCTTATTGCTGGCGTTGCTGATGGTGGCAGCCATTGGCCTGCAAGCTCAGAGCAGACTGGAACCGATGACACAAACTCAGCAGAAGCTGTGGGGAGAAAAGTATTTCAGGACTTGGCTGTCCAGGAGGGCAATTCAGCAGATGCTCATCTTCCCTTCGTTCAGCTTCCCATCGGCCCTGTATGTGTATTACGGTTATGGAGAAAGCGAACGGTTGCAGGTAAAGTGGTGCGAGGCGAACAAGGATGCCGGGCCGGATGAGCCGAAACTGAGGCTGGATTCTATAGAGGTCAAGACAGACAAGGCCACGGCAGTTGCGTTTTCCGACTTGATAGACCATGCCGTCGCCACATGTATGTTCAATGACGAACGAATGGGACTCGACGGCACCCGTTACTTCTTCGGGGATAAGATTCGTGTAGCCACAGCATGGTCTCCAGGGAGAGGAAGCAATTGCAGGAGGCTGACGGATGTGCTGGAGAAAGCCATGACTGCTGTCAAAGAGCAAAACGAAGAAGAACTGAAGGCATTGTTGCCCGAAGTCGAGTCCCTGACAAAGGTGTTCGAGAAGCTTTATCCGAATGATTAGCCTCTGAGATTCTTTGAGACCCTTGACGGCAAATTATGCCGTATAGTCGTTGACGGCCTTGATGATTGAACGTTTAAGCTCTTCCCAGTCCATGTCGGCAAACATGGGTGGTATGCCGTATGTTTCTGCGTCCTCGAAATAGGTGAGACTTCGCAAGGCCACGAATTCAGAGTGCTCTTTCCCATACGGACTTAATTGTCGAATAGACTGTGCAAAGATAAAACTTTTATTGTAATATCATGCTTCACGGCACTACTTTTCTAATAATTTATCCCCTTTTTTATTCAATTTCAGGCTCAATAACTCTACATGTCATTTAAAAATCGTATCTTTGCATCAAAGAACTCATATAATCGTCAGATACTTCTCTAATAATTCTCTAATAATTCTCATATTCCTCTCATATACTACTCAAAAATGACTCAGGTTTATCGCATGAGCCCCTCTAGAGTTGCTCCGTTTATTGTTCGAATATCATTCGATGATTGTTCGATAATTGTTCGATAATATATCGAAGAATCATCGAATGATTAACGAAGTATTATCGAACAATAAATAGAGAGGCATCGGAGCAGATGTGGAGCGGGAACGTCGAATGATTGGAGAGTGACATAAGAGGTATTTGAGAGTGACATAAGAGGTATTTGAGAGTGACATGAGAGGTGTTTGAGAGTGATATGGGAAGAATTGAAGAGTGATATAAGTAGAATTAATTAAAGATAGGAGAAAAGAACGATGAAGAAGAAAAACATTAATGAATTTGGGATTGTAATACCCAGAAAACTCCGCTTTGGAGGAACCACATTGTTTCTGCGTCAGGGACAAGTGGTTAGTTACCCTTCAAAAAGGGGTGAAGAGAAAACATTTACACTACAGCAGTTTAAACAGCGGCAGAAGATGCGACACTCAACGGCATTGTGGAAGATGCTGAAGGGGTGTGACGTGATATTCACTGAGCGCCGGAATGCCTACCAGAACTTCACGTCGCTTGCCAACATGTTGCCAGGGGTGTATGTAAATGACGATGGTATAATGAATCAAGCATCGTTCCTGATGCCTGGCATACCGGTAAGCGACGGCAGGTTGCCTGTGGTGAAGCAGAAATTGGGCGAGGTAGATGGTGTGCCCGCCCTGATAACTGACCTCAAGACCCGTGATGAGGGCGATGGCGAGCGATTGCTGTTCTATACAGCTGTGCAGCACATCGAAGGCGAATTGCCGAGGGTACGCTTCCAGATGCGCGAAATATCACGGTTCGATATGACGGCTTCGGATGGGCATTACGTGTTGAAGGGCGATGAGTTTGCCGATGACATGAAGGGCTGGGCTCTGGTCCAGGTAATAGGTGACCGCTGCTCGCCGCAGGGCATAGTCACCCGCTCCAGGTATTATGAGCCATATACCACAGAAGAAGCGTTGGAGAAAGCTTTTGACAGCTATAGCAAACCTACAGAAATCGACATATAATTAGCTGCGTGAGACGTTCTTGACGCCTTTGACGGTCTTGAGTTTCTTGATGAGTTGCTGGAGGCGGCTGGTGTCGTCGAGCATGACAGTGAGGGTGCCGTTGAAGAGGCCGTCGTGGCTGTCGATGCTGATGCTGCGGAGCAGAATCTTCTCTTCCTTGCTGATGATGTTCGTGATGTTGTTGATGATGCCGATGTCGTCGTTGCCTATGACGCGAAGGGTGATGGCGTACTGACTGCCACGCTTCCCTGCCCACTTCGCTTTGACTATTCTGTAGCCAAATCGTTGGCGTAGTTGCGGTGCATTGGGACAGTCTTCGCGATGTATCTTGATGCCGCCTCCACTGGTGACGAAGCCGAAGACCTCGTCGCCATAGACGGGCTGACAGCATCGCGCCATCTGGAAGTCGAGACCTTTCAGGTTCTGGTCGATGACGAGGACATCCCCCAATTTACTATTTGACGATTTACTGTTTACAATTCCCTCTCCGTCGTTCATCACGAATTGGTCGGCGCTCGTGGCAGGGATTGTTTTCTCGATTTCTCCGTGGTCGGAGCGTTGCTGCTGGGCGTAGGCTTCGAGGACGGCGTTCATGTCGAGCTTGCCGTCGGCAATGGCGGCGTAGAAGTCCGTGACTATCTTGTAGCCGAGCTTCGTCATGGTGTGCATCAGGACGGGTTCCTCGTAGTCGAGCTTCTTGTTCTTCATCTTTCGCTCCAGCTCCTCCTTGGCAAGGAGTGCCTGACGGCTCTCCATCTCCTTGAGACTCTGCCGCACCTTGGCTCTGGCGCGTGTCGTAGTGACGATATTGAGCCAGTCCTGCTTTGGTGTCTGGTTGCTGTTGGTGAGGATTTCCACCTGGTCGCCGCTCTGAAGCTTCTGTCGGATGGTGACGTTCTTGCCGCCTATGCGGGCTCCGACGCACTGGTTGCCCACCTTCGAGTGGATGTGATAGGCGAAGTCGAGCACCGTGGCTCCCATCGGTAGCTTGAAGATGTCGCCCTTGGGCGTGAAGACAAAGACCTCGTCCTCCCTCAGGTCGAGCCGGAACTGGTCCATGAGCTGGGCATCGTCGTTCGTCTCCAAGGCACTGCGTACACCAGCCAACCATTCCTCTATGCCACTCTGTCCGCTCTTCACGCCCTTGTAGCGCCAATGGGCAGCAAGTCCGTGCTCCGCAATGTCGTCCATTCTTTCCGTCCTTATCTGCACCTCCACCCATTTCTGCTCGGGGCCGAGCACGGTGATGTGCAGGCTCTCGTAGCCGTTGCTCTTGGGTACGGAAAGCCAGTCGCGCATACGCTTCGGGTTGCTCTGGTACATGTCGGTGATGATGCTGAACACCTGCCAGCATTCCATCTTTTCGCGCTCCGGCACCGAGTCGAGGATGATGCGGATGGCAAAGAGGTCATAGACACCATCGACATCCACGTGCTGCTTCTGCATCTTCTGCCAGATGGAATGGATGCTCTTCGTGCGACCCTTCATGTGGTAGTGCAAACCTGCCGCTTTCAGCTTCTCGTCGAGGGGCTTCAGGAAGCGCTCGATGTAGGCATCACGGCTGCGCTTCGTCTCGTTGAGCTTTTCCTTGATATGGTAGTAGGCATCATGCTCCAAGTACTTCAGGCTCAAGTCCTCCAATTCGCTCTTCAGTTTGTAGAGACCAAGCTTGTGGGCAAGGGGCGCATAGAGATAGGCAGCTTCCATCGAGACCTTTCGCTGAGCCTCGATGTTCGTCGTGTCCTTGATTTGACGCATGACGCAGACACGGTTCGCAATCATGATGAGGATGACGCGCATGTCCTCGGCAAAGGTGACGAGCAGGCTGCGGAAGTTCTCGCTTCCCACTGTCGCGCTCTTGGCGTAAACCTCACGGATGCGCATCAGTCCGTGCAGGATGTGAGCCACCTCGTCGCCGAAGTCGCGACGTATGTCATCGAGGGAAGTTGCACCGCTCTTTACTATTGAGTTCAAAAGGACACTCAGTACGCTACCACGCGACAAGCCAATTTCCTCGCCCACGATGAGTGCCGTTTCCGCATCCTTGACGATAGGGTTGAGTCCGAAAGCGTCGCGCTGGAGGACGCCCTGTTCAGCCGCCTGGACCAGGTATTTCTTTATCTTCGCCTCGTCTCCCTCGTGTATCACGTCAGCAGCAAGTGCAAAGATTTCGTGCTGTATGGTCTCTATGCGTTCCCGTTCTTCTTTTGTAAAGAATTGTGATATTTCCATATCTACTACTTTATCATTATCATTATTTAAAGATAGTTTTCAGTACTTTTCTGCTCCAAACGAGGATGAGGGCGAAGAGTAGGCGAGTGGTGAGTATCCAGATGGCAGAGACACCGGCTGTGGCGAAGACCAAAGTGTCTTCCAGCATGGAGTGATTCATGATTAGATGGTAATTCACTTCGTCCGCTTCCTCCAGGCTGATTTTACCTTCTTCCTCCAACTGTATCATCACAGCAGACCCATAACTGATGCCCAGGACATTGCCCACTAACCACAAATAGGCGGCACTTGGCGGCAATCCGAACAGAACCATGATAGGGGAGAGGGGCCTGACAAGCTTCTGCATCAGGCCGTATCTTTCCATCAGTCTTTGTATGAACATCAGGGCATAAATGATGGCAAATATCATGGCACTCAGTTTCAAGGAAGACATGAGCCATCCCTGTAGAACTTGCCATATCGACGTATCGGAGTCAGACAGAGACAAAGCCGAGAAGGGTTCCGACATTTCGGGCAAAACGAGGTTCTGGTACATAGCCGCTAACAGGGCTCCTGCTATGCGGAGCAATCCCATACGGATGGGACGCGAACCGACTTTCTTTACGACTGTACATTCAAGCGGCAAAGCATGGCAAATGAGTACCATGATGGCGATGATTGTTGCTTGTCGCAAGGTAAGTTCCATTGTCATCATCACGGCCAAGGCTGCGTATGTCGTTACCGTTGCACCTGTAAGGAACGCAATGGACGAAGCACCTGGCAGGCCGATGTGGCAGAACAACGGGTTCAGCCACTGTGCGCACCAGGCAATCACGCCATAATACTGTAAGAGACAAACTGACAGCGAGATAGGTATCATTATCTTCAGCAGCCAGCTTGTCGTCTTCACAGCAGGGCGAAGGCTGTCTTTGATTATCGAACAATATGTGTCGTTCTGCCTGCGCCTGACCATAGGGGCCTTGTTTTCTTACTTTGCCAGATTACCCAGAATGCTACGGGTCAGTTCACGGGTAGCAGTACGGGTGGCTGTACTTACAGCCGTCTTTGTCACCTTCTTTCCGATGGAATCCTTGGACCGACTCTTGCTGCCTGTTACCGTATTTGCCACATAGGTTCCCAAGGCGGCAGTAACGCTGGTGATGATGGCACTGATAATCTTGCTGAAGAAACCTTTCTTCTTACGGCCACTCTTTGCTTCACCTGAGGAGGCAGACTTCTTGCCTTCGCTTTCTTCCTCTTGTGGGAGTTGGAGTGCGGCTTCTTCGCTTTCAGCCAACAACACTTCAAACGCACTTTCGCGGTCTATCATGGTGTCGTACTTGCCAAAGATGCGCGAGCTCTTGACTATCTGGTCGCGCTGTACGTCTGTAATGGCACCAATCTGACTGAGCGGGAAGAGAATCTTGGCACGTTCCACAATATTAGGTGTACCTTTCTCGTCCAAGAATGATACGAGAGCCTCGCCGGTTCCAAGCTCCATGATGGCATCTTCGGTCTTGAAGTCAGGATTGGCGCGGAAGGTCTCGGCAGCAGCCTTCACATTCTTCTGTTCCTTCGGAGTAAAGGCACGAAGAGCATGCTGCACCCTGTTTCCAAGCTGAGCAAGGACGGAGTCGGGTATGTCGGTAGGATTCTGAGTCACGAAATACACGCCTACGCCTTTACTGCGAATGAGACGTACCACCTGTTCAATCTTATCCACAAGGCTCTTAGGCGTATCTGTGAATAATGTATGTGCTTCATCAAAGAAGAATACCAGACGTGGCAGTTTCTGGTCACCCACCTCGGGCAGACGCACATAGAGGTCGGACAAGAGCCACAACAGGAAGGTAGAATAGAGCTTGGGATTGAGCATCAGTTTGTCGGCTGCCAATACGCTCATCACGCCCTTGCCGTCGGCACGACATTGCAGAAGGTCCATGATGTCGAACTCCGGCTCCCCAAAGAACTTGTCTGCACCCTGATTCTCCAAAGCAAGGAGGGCACGTTGAATGGCACCGACACTGGCACTCGACACGTTACCGTACTTCTTGGTTAAGTCTGAAGCATGGTCGGCAATGTAGGTGAGCATGGAACGCAGGTCTTTCAGGTCGAGCAGCAGCAACCCGCGTTCGTCTGCCACTTTGAAGAGGATGGTAAGTACGCCTGCTTGCACTTCATTCAGTTCCATCAGGCGTGCAAGCAGTTCTGGTCCCATGTTGGAGATTGTGGTACGCATGGGATGCCCTTGCTCGCCAAAGACATCGTAGAAGCAGACGGGACTGCCGTTGAACTGTGGATTCTCGATGCCGAACTCAGCACAGCGCTTCTCTATGAAGCCTGACATTTGTCCTGTCTGGCTGATACCCGAGAGGTCGCCCTTCATGTCGGCCATGAAGCAGGGAACGCCTGCCTGGGAGAATGTCTCGGCCATGACCTGCAAGGTTACCGTCTTTCCTGTACCCGTTGCTCCGGCTATCAAGCCGTGCCGGTTTGCCATCTTGCTACAAAGATAGATTGGTCCGTTGCTTCCGTGAGCTATATATAATTGTCCGTCGTTAGTTATCATAATTAGCTATGTTTTATTTCTTTTTTGTAGTGGTAGTACTTTTCTTTGTTGCAGCTTTCGTGTTCGTAGTGGTCGTTGTTTGAGGTGTGTAGTACTTAAGTGCCTCCGGCATACGTTTCTGCAACTCTGCTATGCGCTTCTCGTCGGATGGATGGTCGCTGAAAATCTCACTTGTCGAGCTGCTGCTATATTGTGCCATGCGCTGCCAGAAGGGGATGGCCAACTGCGGGTCATAGCCTGCCATTGCGGCGAAGATTAGTCCGAGACGGTCTGCCTCTGTCTCATTGTCGCGCGAGTACTTGAGGTTGGCAAAGTTGAAGCCTGTCTGTGCCACCATATCGAGCAGGGCTGCGGTATTGCTGCTGATGCCTTTTGCTTGTGCAACTGATGCTATCACAATGCCGCCTATCTTTGCGCCATATTGCTGGCGTGTTTGTTTGGAGAGTTGCTCGGCAGAATGCTTGGCAACAGCGTGCGCTATCTCGTGACCGAGCACGATGGCAAGACTTGCCTCGTCCTGGGTGAGAGGAAGCATGCCTTCATAAACGACAATCTTGCCTCCAGGCATACAGAAGGCGTTGGCCTCATTGCTTGCTACGAGATTGAATTCCCATTGGAAGTTCTGCACTTCGCTTGCATAGCCATTGTTATTCAGGAATGTCTCAACGGCTGTTGCGAGGCGCTGTCCCACGCGTTTCACGAGAGCTGTGTTGGTCTGGTTGGATGACAACTTAGCTCCTTTTAAGTACTCCTGATACTGCTGAGTACTGAGGCTAAGGATTTGTGCATCATCTACGAGCAGACGTGTCTTGCGTCCTGTAATAGGCACAGTGTTGGTGGTGCCACAAGCTGCTGTGAGCAGTGCGAGAGTGGCAATGAGTAATGACTTGAAAGATTTCATGTGTGTTTCAGCTTTAATTGTTGATATTATTTAATTTCCTTGCAAAGTTACGAAATATTAGACAATAGATAATAATAAATGGATAATAATATATGGGTGCAATGACTTTTTTATAATTAATTGTCAATTATAGACTATATATTGTATATTTTTTCGTACCTTTGCAAGCGTTATGCAGCCATTAGCAGAAAGAATGCGTCCATTGACGCTGGACAACTATATCGGTCAGCAACACTTGGTGGGACCAGGTGCGGTGCTGCGAAGGATGGTGGAGAGTGGACACGTTAGCAGCTTCATCCTATGGGGACCTCCGGGGGTGGGGAAGACCACACTGGCAAGCATCATTGCCAGGAAATTGGATGTGCCGTTCTTTACACTCAGCGCTGTAACCAGCGGGGTGAAGGAGGTGCGCGATGTCATTGAGAAGGCGCGTTCTACTCGATTCTTCAACCAGAATAATCCCATCCTTTTCATTGACGAGATACACCGTTTCTCGAAGTCTCAGCAAGATTCGCTGCTCGGAGCTGTGGAGCAGGGTGTTGTTACACTCATCGGTGCTACCACCGAAAATCCTTCGTTCGAGGTCATCCGCCCCCTGCTTTCCCGTTGTCAGGTCTATACTCTTAAACCGCTTGAAGAGAGCGACTTGATGCAACTTGCTAAATATACGGTTGAACACGATACGGAGCTCAGCAAACGTACCTTTCTCTTCACAGAAATAGGGGCTCTGATGCGCTATAGCGGAGGCGATGCTCGCAAACTGCTCAATATCCTGGAACTTGTTTATGAGTCAGCTCCAGGGGAAGGCGATGTGGAAATAACCGATGCCATCGTGGCGAATTGTTTGCAACAGAATCCCTTGGCATACGACAAAGATGGTGAGATGCACTATGACATCATCTCTGCCTTCATCAAGAGTATTCGCGGAAGCGACCCAGATGCTGCCATCTATTGGCTGGCGCGTATGATAGAGGGTGGGGAAGACCCTGCCTTTATTGCCAGAAGACTGGTCATCAGTGCCAGCGAGGACATCGGTTTGGCCAATCCCAATGCGCTGTTGTTGGCTAATGCTGCCTTCGATGCCGTTATGAAGATAGGATGGCCGGAAGGACGCATTCCCTTGGCAGAAGCCACCATCTATCTGGCTTCAAGTCCAAAGAGCAACTCTGCCTATATGGCTATCAACGATGCTTTGCAAAACGTGCAGCAAACGGGCAACCAACCTGTGCCTCTCCACCTTCGCAACGCACCTACAAGCCTGATGAAGGAACTCGGTTACAGCCAAGGATACAAGTATGCTCACGACTATGATGGCAACTTTGTGCTCCAACAATTCTTGCCAGATGAGCTAAAACAGCAACGCTTTTGGCATCCGCAGCAAAACCCGGCAGAGGACAAGCTCCGCGCCCAAATGGAGAAGTGCTGGGGGAAGGAGAGGTTCAAAGATTAGAGTTTAGAGTTTAAAGATTAGGGATTAAAGATGAGCGACGGTAATTTCAATAGGGCTTTGCTTCCATCCACACCCTACAGAAGTGGTGTCAGGATGGGTCAGCAGCAAACTAAGGCCAAGGCTATCGAGTCCCTACGTCTTGCTCTTGAACAAGCAGAACCGCCTCTGTCCGAGGAGCAAACGGATACAATCGTCAAAAACTTCGAGCTGATTCTTAACTCCTGAAAAACAGTTGCCAATGCATGGAGTAGGGGAGTGTTTGTCCCTACTTGTTGACAACCATACTGATGCCTTGGGGAACAATTCTCACATCCAGATCCTCACCAGCCTCTTTCGGGTCGCCGTCGAAATGAATCACTCCGGGAGCAGAGCGTTTGATGTGCAGGTGGCGGCAACGGAATGTGAGGATGTGGCTGTTGGAGGTTAAGGTCTTGTTAAAAAGCTGGAAGGCAATCTTTGGCGCTCCAAGTAACGTGAAAGGCCTCATCAGCGTCACATCCATCAGACCGTCGCTCATCCTGGCATGGGGCGCAATATAGGCATCGTTGCCATACTGGCTGGCATTGGCGCAAGCGATGACGAAAGCCTTATAGACATGCCGCTCCCCGTCAACTGTTATTTCGTAAGTATCGGACTTGTATTTCAGTCCCTCCTTAAGCGTATCCTTGATGTAGGTGAATAGTCCGCGGTGTTTGGACTTGGCAAAGCAGGCGCTGATGTAGGCATCGAACCCCACGCCGCAAGTGCAGAAGAATGGATTCTGGTCAATCATCCCAAAGTCGAGTCGCTTGATATGACAATCGGAAAGGACTTTCAGGGCTCCTTTGGGCTTCATAGGAATATGTAGATGACGAGCCAGTCCATTGCCGCTGCCGCAAGGAATGATGCCGAGGGCAGTTTTAGAGTGAATCAGGCTTCGTGCCACCTCGTTGACAGTTCCATCGCCACCCACAGCCACAACTACATCTGCGCCATCCTGACATGCCTGGTTGGTCAACACAGCAGCATGACCGCGATATTCTGTCTGGCAAATAGTCCAGTCGAATCGACGGCTGTCCAGATACTCCGGAATGAGGTCGATTATGCGCTTCTTGTCCGAAGTACCCGAAATTGGGTTCACAATGAATACTATCTTAGTACGCTTTTCCATATTTTGTGCCGCAAAATTACTAAAAATATTAATAATTAAACGCCATATTGAAAAAATACATAATATATATAAACTTTTTTGGGGTAAGTACATTATTATTTCAAGAAAATGTAGTACTTTTGCACAAAAATTTTGCCCATTCAGGGGCTTTATATAAGTTTTTATATAGAAAATTATGGGATTATTACAAGAAAAATGTGCCCGCTACACACTCCCTCAGGAGTTCATGGCACAAGGTATTTACCCTTACTTCCGTGAGATTGAAGGTAAACAAGGAACAGAAGTAATCATGGAAGGCCGTCGGGTGCTAATGTTCGGTTCGAATGCTTATACCGGCTTAACGGGTGACCAGCGCGTCATCGATGCAGGCTGTGCTGCTATGCAGAAATACGGCAGTGGTTGCGCAGGCAGCCGTTTCCTTAATGGTACACTCGATATTCATGTTCAACTTGAAAAAGAACTTGCCGAGTTTGTAGGCAAGGACGAAGCTCTCTGTTTTGCTACAGGCTTCACTGTTAATAGTGGTGTCATCAGTCAGATAGTTGACCGTAACGACTATGTCATTTGTGACGACCGTGACCATGCCAGCATCGTCGATGGCCGCCGTCTCAGCTTTGCCACACAGCTCAAGTTCAAGCACAACGATATGGAGGATTTGGAAAATCAGCTCCAGAAGTGCGAACCTGAACGTGTGAAGCTCATCGTCGTAGATGGTGTATTCAGCATGGAAGGCGACCTCTGCAAATTGCCGGAGATCGTTGAACTAAAGAAGAAATACAATGCCACCATAATGGTGGACGAGGCACATGGAATAGGCGTCTTTGGCAGACAGGGTCGCGGTGTTTGTGACCACTTTGGACTGACAAAGGACGTTGACCTCATCATGGGTACATTCTCCAAGAGCCTGGCTTCAATTGGTGGTTTCATTGCAGCCGACAGCAGCATCATTAATTGGCTTCGTCATACGGCTCGTACTTATATTTTCAGTGCCAGTTGTACGCCTGCAGCCACTGCAGCAGCACGTGAAGCTCTGCATATCATCCAGCAGGAACCCGAGCGTCTGGAAGCCCTCTGGAGCGTTACGAACTATGCACTGAAGCGTTTCCGTGAGGAAGGTTTCGAGATTGGTGACACAGAGAGTCCCATCATTCCGCTTTATGTACGTGATACCGACAAGACCTTCATGGCTGTTGCCAAAGCCTTCAACGAAGGTGTCTTCATCAATCCTGTCATTCCGCCAGCATGTGCACCTCAGGACACACTTGTCCGCTATGCACTTATGGCAACTCATACACGCGAACAGGTTGACGAATCCGTAGTGAAACTTAAGAAGGTTTTCAAGGAACTGGAGATACTTTAAGCAGAACTACTCATTATATAATATATATAGAAGCAACGTGTTCCATAAACGGAATGCGTTGTTTCTGTCTAATCGGTGTTATGTTTAGTATATGAAGATATCAATTGCAGGAACAGGAAAGATAGCAGAGGAAGTCATGCGAATGATGCATCGGGACTTTTCTGGTAAAATAACAGTGACAGGCATCTATGCACGCCAGCAAAGTGTTGAACATGCTATTGACCTCTGTAAGGCTTATGCTCCTACAGGCTTCGTCTATACCGATTACGGACGAATGCTTGAGGAAGCCGAGGCAGATTATGTGTATATTGCCAACGCAAATCATGTTCATCATGAGTATGCTATGCAGGCAATGCTGGCCGGCAAGAACGTCATTGTAGAGAAACCCATTGCCGTCAATCGTGTTCAAACCGAAGAACTCATCGATACTGCCATACAGCGCTGTGTATATTGTCTGCCTGCCTTCTCATTGCTATATATGCCCCTTTTCCGCAAGTTGCAGGAAGTACTGCCCCAGATAGGTACAGTCAGGATGGTACATTGCAACTATGCCCAGCGCAGCAGTCGCTATGACCGTTACCTTCAGGGCGAACTGACTCCTGTCTTCGACCCGGCAATGGCTGGTGGCACGTTGGCAGACCTGAATGTCTATAATCTGTGCTTCACGATTGCCCTGTTCGGCCCTCCACGCACTATCCGTTACGACTGCAATCGCGGCTATAATGGCATCGATACCAGCGGCACACTACTCTGCCACTACCCTACTTCCCTGGCTGTACTAAGTGCTTCGAAGGACTCCGACGGTCTCTCATACGGCTGCATTCAGGGTGAGGACGGATACATTGAAGTGCATGGTTCGGTGAGCATTCTCGATTCCTTTACACTACATCTGAAAGGAAAAGAGCCTGTCACCTATAAGAGTGAAAGCGGTTGCCATCGCCTCGGCTACGAGTTCCGTGAGTTCCTTGCCCTCATTGAGAACCGGCAGGAGTGTCACATCGTTATACCCTACGTAACACGCATCATGCAGGAGATTGCAATTGCGCAAGAAAGGATGACAGTTTAGTTTAGAGTTTAAAGTTTAGAGTTTAGAGATAATAATACTATGAGTAACAAATCAAGACTAATTGGGAACCTTCTCCTCTCCTCCTGTGCATTCAATACAGCCCAGGCCCAGCGTTGGAACATCGTCTATATCATGAGCGACGACCATTCCTATCAGGCCATCAGCGCCTACGGTCATCAGCTTAGCAAGCAGGCTCCTACGCCCAATCTGGACCGCCTTGCCGAACGCGGGATGCTTTTCCAGAGGGCATACGTCGAGAACTCACTCAGTACGCCAAGTCGTGCCTGCCTGATGACGGGCATGTATAGTCATCAGAGTGGCCAGCGAACGTTGGATTGTCCCATCGACGAAAACGCCCCATTCGTCAGCGAGTATCTGCAACAGGCAGGCTATCAGACAGGTATGATTGGCAAGTGGCACATGCTTTGTGAACCGAAGGGCTTCGACACCTATCAGATTCTACCTGGTCAGGGCGACTACTACGACCCCAGGTTCCGTTCGAAGGAGACAGACGGGAAATATGTCGTTGAAAAGGGTTACGCCACCAATCTCATCACCGACCATGCCATACAGTTCCTTGAGAATCGCGACAAGGAGAAACCCTTTGCACTCTTCGTGCACCACAAGGCGCCCCACCGCAACTGGATGCCGCCACTCGACATGCTCGACCTCTATGAGGACGTGGAGTTCCCCTTGCCCGAGACCTTCTATGATGACTATGCCACCAGAGGCCGTGCCGCCCACGAGCAACAGATGAGCATAGAGAAAGACATGGAGATGTGCTACGACCTGAAGGTCACACAGATAAAGCCTGGCATGGGCTATACGCACGAACGCAACGGCGACGGCTTCCGCTATCAGCTTTCCCGTATGTCGCCTGAACAGAGGGAGAAATGGGAGTCAGTTTATAATCCGCGAAACGAGGCGATGCTAGCGCAGAATCTGACGGGTGACGACCTGCTCCGGTGGAAGTATCAGCGCTATATCCGCGACTATATGCGCGTCATCCACAGCATAGACGAACAGGTTGGACGATTACTTGATTACTTGGAGTCTAACGGATTGATGGACAACACGATGGTAGTCTATACCAGCGACCAGGGATTCTATATGGGCGAGCACGGATGGTTCGACAAACGTTTCATGTACGAAGAATCCTTCCGCACTCCCCTACTCGTCTATACCCCAGGCATGAAGGGCGGCGAGAAGAGCAATGCACTTGTGCAGAACATCGACTTCGCCCCCACCTTCCTCGACATTGCCGATGCAGAGCAGCCGCAGCAAATGGTAGGCACTTCGCTGCTGCCTGTCATGGCGAACAAAGGCAAGGCACCCAAGAACTGGCGCAAGTACCTGTACTATCACTATTATGACTGTCCTGCGGAGCACAATGTCATGCGTCACGACGGTGTGAGCGACGGCCGCTACAAGCTCCTGCACTTCTACAGTCCAAAGGGGACAGACTCCTACGACGAACTCTATGACCTCAAGAAAGACCCCAACGAACTTCACAACGTAGTGTCAGAAGCCAAGTATGCCAAGCATCTGACCCGCCTGCAGAAGCAGCTCAACACCTTCCGCCAGGAACAAAAGGTAGATGAGTGGTAAGTAACCAAGCTACATAACCAGTCGCAGCCTGAGCCAAAACGGTCCAGGCTGCGTTGCTTATTAGGGAGATTACGGAACAAGAGGATATCACATAATTCTTGTTAAAGGACCATCGTCAAAGCCTGTCGTAATAACCTTATTGTAAAATGGTGACGATGCGTTTACTATTCTTTGTTTTAACTCTTCACCAAGGATACTTACGACTTGCTCTTGGAATTCCTTCCAATCAGACTGCGCTTCTATCTCAAGAAAAAACTCACGAGGCAGATTTTCTACGTCCTCTGCCCAACTGTCATCACTTTCATCATATTCACTTGCTCCTACCAGATAAACACAATAGCCCTTATCAGTGTCATATAATCCAAAGTTCAAGGCAATAATATGCTGAGGTACAACTACCTCTTTTTCTATCTGGTCTAACCATGCATGTATTTTCTCTTTCATTATTATTATATTCTAATACCCGACAAGTACAAATTCCACTCCTGTATCAAACTTCTTTTGCTTGATAGCCTGGTACACATCCTCTGAGACAATGACATCATTAACAGCAGGTCGGGAGTTAAACACCTTCAGCCCCTTCGCTTTTTCCTGATCTATTCGTACTTTTATGATTATATCAGTACCAGGCACATAAACAGTCTTTTCTGTATCTATAACATCGTAGATAATCTTGAAATGCATGATATAATAGGTTCTGTCGCCGTATTCTTTGCTTTTAGCAGTTACAGGCAAAAATTCTATATTATCATTATCTCCGATGAAAGAGAGTAGCAGGTCTTTCATTTCTTCACTGACCATATTTGCACCGGCATTGCAGGAAAGGAACGGACAATATTTCCCATCTCTTAATTCCACAGTTAAATTCTGCCAATTCTTCACCTCCATAGCATCCACAGCTATCGGACAGGGCCATTCTGATGGAGCATATAGCATGCCTCCAACTTTGTCATAGCCATCATCTATCAGTTCGTAATATTTCATAGCGCAAAATTACATAAATTTTCTAAGAATCTTTTGACGGAAACACGTTGAATCGTTATTGAAAATGAGTTTTGTTTTGCTATTTTCTGCCTGCAAAGTTACGATTTCTTTCTGAAAAAGCAAAAGTATTTGTAAAAAAGTTGGATGGCAACTAAATATTAGTTACATTTGCAGGCATAAAATAGAGCTGGCAAATGGGAACAAGAGAAAAGCTACGCGAAAGGTTTCTTAAAATGCCTGCAGACTTCACTTTCGAGGAGATGCAACGGCTGCTGGAAGGCTATGGCTATGAAAAGGGCAATAAGGGCAGGACATCCGGTTCCCGTGTCATTTTCAAGAACGGTAACAAGCGCCCCATCATGCTGCACAAGCCACATCCGGGCAATATTGTGAAGGAGTATGCCATGAAGCAGGTGTTGGAAGATTTACGAGAAGCGGGTTATATTAAATAAGAATAGGAGGATTCGGATATGAATACAATGACATACAAGGGTTATTTAGGTTCGGTGAACTACAGTGACAAAGACCATGTCTTCTTCGGCAAGATTGAGGGCATCAACGGGCTGGTGAACTTCGAGGGCGAGAGTGTCAAGGAGTTGACGAATGCTTTCCACGAAGCCGTAGATGACTATCTGGCCTATTGCGAGGACGAGGGCATAGAGCCCGACAAGAGCTATACAGGCGTGCTGAACGTGCGTCTCACCCCTGCCATTCACCGTCAGATAGCCATGCTTGCCCTACAAGAGGGTATTTCTATTAATGCATTTATCAGGAATGCTGTTGAAGAGAAGGTGGAGTATGATATACGATAAACACATAGACAAGACAGAGGAAGCACTCCGTGAATTGAGAGGAGTTTATGCCCAAGATGATGTGGACCGTTTCCAGGACGGATTGTTGTCGGGAAGGATTGATTCTGAAGAGAAAGTGATTAAATTCACTAACTATATACGCACCAGCGATGGGCTCACGCAGTTAGAGTATTCCCGTTTGCAAAGACTTCAGGAAGAAGGGTACATTGATAAGTTTGCTACCAATTACAATAAGCGTTTCAGCACATGCCACATGCTCATGAACAAGATGCGTAGTGGCATAAGCCGGGGATTGAAAGTACTTGAACAATTTTGCGTAAAGAGGCGCTCGCATGGAAAATCCAGGTCGAAGCGTAAGGTGGTAGATAGCTCCAAAATGGGTAAAAGTGAATATAATTTGTCATTTTGGGGGTTAGAGCATTACAAAGAATCTGTTCTCACATTATACAACGAAATTGTTTCCTATAAGCAACACTTGACCGATTGTATAGATTTGTGTCTGTACATCATGCAGCAGGTTGCCTACATTAGAAACCATCCTGTTGTCGCCTACGAAAAGCACCAAAGGAGCCGTCAGGAGGTATTGGAGAATAACCGTTCTGTCATTAAGCGATTTGTTGAGATGAATGCAGAGATGGAGAACGAGCTAATGGAGAAGGTTGAAGAGTGGAAGCAGGAAAAAAAGAGCATGGAAGATATTAGTGCTATGCTTTATCATACTTTGGATGTAAACGAATACAACGACTGGATTATCAGCGAAGAGGTAATGGCTGCACGCAGGGACGGCATCACCAATCAGGAACGTGCTCTTTGGAGTGATGACAAACAACAGGTGATGCGTTGCAGAACTGCATATTCACATATTGACGAACTGGAACCCGAAGGACAAAAGGATCACATCGGAGGTAAATTCCTTGCTTTATTGCATAACTGGTCCAATGTTCATTCATCTCGTGGTCTTGATTACTGGCTTACATATTTCACAGATTATTATAAGGCAAGTGGTGGAACGTTGATACCAGTTCGTATAGGGGCAGTAAAAAGAGGAGCGAAACAAATAGTAACTGGAAAAATATCACAAAAAGATGTTGTGTTTTTTAATAGAAAGATGGACAATTTGGTCAAAAAATATATGATACCTGCTTCTATGAAAGAAAAAAACATAAAAAAAGCAGTTGATTTTTGACCATCCCCCATTCCGAGATACATGACAGGGTTAGTTCTTTCGAGGGCTAACCCTGTTATTTTTGACCGGTATTTCTACTTGTTTGGTCAAAAGTCTTGCCTACTTTGACAGTTCATGTTTTGTCGTCAGTCAAAAATCTCGTTAACTTTATCCACTACCTTCTCATTGTTGGTCAAACTTTGCGCTTTGTAATGGTCAAACCATCTGTAAATCAGTCAATTCTTGCCAAATTCAAAAAGTAAAAATATTGTTTGCCATATCTGAAAAAAGCCATAACTTTGCGCTATAAAATTAAAAAAATTATGTTTCAAAGTTATGGCAACAGACATTATTTTCAAGCGATTCAGTATCTTCCCTTGTGGATGGTGGGACGAGGCTGAACAGAAGGCAAAACCTCAACAGCGTCCACAACAGACACAGACCATCGAGTGGGTCTATCAATATATAATAACGGAACGCGCGCATAAAGCGACCGAGGAACTGAGGGCTATGCTCCCTACGGCTACCCGACAACAGAAGCAGGACTTCAAGGCACTGCATTTCGAGTATGCCACGTTCTCGGGCACGTTCTGGTACCGCAATGCACGCAGCATCATCTCGCGTTCGCCATTCCTGACACTTGACATTGACGGCCTCCTTTCTTTGCAAGAGGCGAGAGATGTTCAGCACATGCTCTGCCAGGACAAGAACATCGAGACGGAGCTGTGCTTTGTCAGCCCGTCGGGCAAAGGCGTGAAATGGATAGTGACCTTGCCCGAATGGACGGAAGGGCTTCCCTTCAAGCGACAGTTCGAGATGATGAGGAACTATCTGGGATTCCACTACGGCCTCGATGCCGACAAATCCGGCTCCGACGTATGCAGGGCCTGCTATCTCGGATGGGACGATAAATGCTTTTTGAATCAAAAATATGTTTCACTATAAATATTTTTAGTAATGAAAAAGAACAGTATTAGTGACCTCGAGCGTTTAGAGCTCGTGGCACGTCGCATCGCCGAGGGTGGTGTTGACATTACGAGAGAGTATCAGGATTGGATTAACGTAACCTTCGCCTGTGCCTCACAGGGTGAGGCGGCCCGTGAGTGCTACCACACCATCTGCGCCCAGTACCCTGGCTATAAGCGCCAGGAGTGCGACGCGAAGTTTGACAACTGCCTGAAAACAGGTCGCGGAGATGTCACTATCGCCACGGTCATGCAGATGGCGAAGGACGCTGGCATTGATGTCTCCCTGCCCAAGGGCCGACGCCCCAAGAGTGAGGCGCAGAAGCAGGAGGAGCAGAAGAACCGCTTTGACCAACTGTGCGAGTGGCTTGAACCGCGATTTGTGTTCCGATTCAACACCATCAGCGAACAAATTGAGGTGATGAGCAGGGATGCTGAGAACGAGTGGAAGGACATGGACGACAGGCAGCTGTCAAGCCTGTTGACAGATCTTCATGCCGACAAAGTTCTCGTCTCAAAAGCCAACCTGGAAACTTATGTCAGCAGTGAGAAGTTTGCACCAGCCTACAACCCTATCAAGGCATACGCAAAGACACTAAAGCCATGGAAACCTATTCACAAGGATTACATCGCTGACCTGTTCGACCACCTCGGACTGGCCGAGAATGAATACAGAGACTTTATGCTAAAAATGGCAAAGAAATGGTACGTGTGGATGGTGGCTGTGGCAACTGACCATGCAGAGGGCAACCAACTCATGCTCATTCTCTCGGGCGAGATAGAAGGCTCGGGCAAGTCAACCTTCGTGGAACGTTTCCTACCACAGCCGCTCAGAAAGTATATCAAACCAGTGACGCAACTGTCGCAGTTCAAGGACAAGGACGAACTCTTGGCGCTGGCACGAAGTATGGTTTGCTTCTACGATGAGATTGTGCTCAACACGACCACGCTAAACAAGCTAAAAAACTACGTAGGAGGCGCAGGTTCTTATGCCATCAACGAGCGTACCCAGTACGGACACTTCTCTGCAAGGAGGAAAGTCCATGCAAGTTGGATCGCTACTACCAACCAGGAAATCTTTCTGCCAGAGAGCACGGGCGACCGCCGGTTCGTGGTGCTCCCTGTCTCCCATCGCGGACGCAACTACAGGACGCTTCCGCAGGAACGTGCCTTTGCTCAAGCATACTATCTGGTTACACATCCTAAGGCTTTTCCTCTCGAAATCACGGAGGAAGAGATAAAAAAACTGAAGGAAATCAACGAAAAATATGTGCAGGAAAGCCTTTTGATATCTTCAATCCCTACCATTCTGCGGCAGCCTAAATCAGGAGAACAGGCTCAAGCCGTCACAACAGGCGAAATCATCAACTGGCTAACAAGCAGATATGGCCCAAATACCAAGGAGTTTACGCCCACAAAAATAGGCATAGCAATGAAAAAACTCGGGTATGAACCATCGAGAACAAACAAAGGGAAGTGCTATATTGTTGTCCGTATCTTGATGCCAGAACTGGAGCAAGAAGGAAAACATGTTGCAAAACAGATACTTAACCCCGAACTACCCTTGTAGGTGATGGTCTGATAGTGTATGGGTGTACCCTTATTTATAACTTTTTTGAAAATAAATATAAATACAGGTTGTAATGTACAACAGTGATTTATGTATTTTCAAATAAGAATCAATAGATGCAGGGTACACCCATACACACAAAATCATCCTAATAAATGTGTGTTTAAAAACAGAGGATATTTTACAGAAGTCATCTAAAATAATTGCCGTTTTCCTTGCATAATTCAAAAAATTGTTGTATCTTTGTAGCGTAAAAGAAGAGGTTAAAACACATGCACGTAAATGGTTGAAAATACTTAAGTAAAATGACTGAAAATAGTTAAGTAAAACTGATACAAAAGGTATAGGAAAGGCTATCCGGATAGTTAATTAAATATATTGTTAAACACTTAAATTTTATTTACATTATGGCTACTATTAAGTACAGAAAGCGGGAGTTTACTCCCAATCAGAACCAGCCAGGGATGACCCACTGCTGGTACGTAGAGAGTGTTATCGTGAACGAGCTTGACACCATTGAAATCAGCCGTC